>NZ_JBHINK010000014.1:0-40005 GCF_042194905.1 Bartonella sp. CL63NXGY | reverse complement strand
TCTTCCCATGATCAACGTGACCAATCGTACCAATATTAACATGCGGTTTTGTTCGTTCAAACTTGCTCTTCGCCATTTGAGCTCTCCATTTTCCGTCCAAGCCAAGGACTAAGTTAAAAATTAATTACCAACCTGAAATTACGCGTATTTCTTTTGAATCTCCAAAGCAACAGCCGAAGGTACAGGCTCGTAATGATCAAACTGCATTGTATACTGCGCACGCCCCTGACTCATAGAGCGAAGAGTATTCACATAACCAAACATATTCGCCAAAGGAACCATTGCATTCACAACCGTTGCAATGCCGCGCGCTTCAGTTCCTGAAATCTGTCCCCGACGAGAATTGAGATCACCAATAACATCACCAACATAATCATCTGGTGTAACAACTTCCACCTTCATGATCGGTTCAAGAAGCTGTGCACCAGCCTTCTTTGCCCCATCACGAAAAGCCGCACGAGCCGCAATCTCAAAAGCCAAAACCGAAGAATCAACATCGTGATAACCACCATCAATGAGAGTCGCTTTTACACCAAGCATAGGAAAGCCCGCAAGAGGACCTGACCCCATAACACTCTCAATCCCCTTTTGGACGCCGGGAATATATTCTTTAGGAACAGCACCACCAACAATCTTTGACTCAAAAATAAAGTCATCACCATCATGAGGCTCAAAAACAATTTTCACACGAGCAAATTGACCGGCACCACCCGATTGCTTCTTATGCGTATAATCAATTTCCGCCATTTTAGTAATTGACTCACGATAAGCAACTTGAGGTTGCCCAACATTCGCTTCAACCTTAAACTCACGCCGCATACGGTCAACAATAATATCAAGATGAAGCTCACCCATTCCAGCTATAATAGTCTGACCAGATTCCTCATCCGATTTAACACGAAATGAAGGATCTTCGGCCGCTAGACGGTTAAGAGCAATACCCATTTTTTCTTGATCTGCTTTTGTTTTCGGCTCAATTGCAATCTCAATAACAGGCTCTGGAAATTCCATCCTCTCCAAAATAACAGGCTTCAAAGGATCACAAAGAGTATCCCCTGTTGTCGTCTCCTTAAGTCCTGCAAGAGCAACAATATCACCAGCAAAAGCTTCTTCAATATCCTCACGAGAATTTGAATGCATTTGAAGCATACGCCCCAAACGCTCTTTCTTCTTTTTCACAGTATTCTCAAGAGAAATACCTTTCTGAACTTTACCTGAGTAAATACGACAAAACGTCAATGAACCAACAAAAGGATCATTCATAATTTTAAAAGCAAGCATAGATAGCGGAGCATCATCAGAAGATTCGCGTGTTGTCTCAGCCTCAGTCTTTACATCAATACCCTTAATCGCCGGAATATCAACTGGAGAAGGAAGATAGGAAACAACAGCATCCAAAAGTGGCTGCACCCCCTTGTTTTTAAAAGCCGTACCACAAAGAACCGGATGAAACTGAACTTCTACTGTCCCCCTACGAATGAGAGAAACAAGCTGCTCGTTGGTTGGCATAACACCCTCTAAATAAGCCTCTGTCGCTGCTTCATCAACCTCCACAGCCATCTCAATCAATTTCTCGCGATATTCTTCAGCTTTCTCCTTTAAATCAGAGGGAATTTCACTTATCACCGCCGAGGCACCAATAGAACCATCCCACTTTAAAGCCTTCATTTCTATAAGATCAACAACACCTTCAAAGTCATTTTCAGCACCAATCGGCAACTGCAAAACAAGCGCTTTAGCACCCAACCGAGAACCAACCATCTCCACACTACGATAAAAGTCAGCTCCTATTTTGTCCATTTTATTAACAAAAACCATACGAGGCACGCGATATTTCTCAGCTTGCCGCCAAACAGTTTCCGTCTGAGGCTCCACACCAGCATTTGCATCCAACAAGGCTATTGCGCCATCAAGAACACGCAAAGAGCGCTCAACTTCAATGGTAAAATCAACGTGCCCTGGCGTATCAATAATATTAAAGCGACGCTTCCGACCGTCCTGCCCTTCCCAAAACGTCGTTGTTGCAGCAGACGTAATCGTAATACCGCGCTCCTGCTCCTGCTCCATCCAATCCATCGTAGAAGCACCATCATGGGTCTCGCCAATTTTATGATTCTTACCGGTATAGAACAGAATACGTTCAGTCATCGTAGTCTTACCAGCATCAATATGCGCCATAATACCAAAATTACGATAATCTTCAATTTTATATTCGCGAGCCATTATATTTGCCTTGTTTAAAACTTCTACCAGCGATAGTGAGAAAAAGCACGATTAGCTTCAGCCATACGATGAACATCTTCACGCTTTTTCACGGCAGAACCACGATTATTAGCCGCATCCATCAATTCACCAGATAAACGCTCAACCATCGTCGTTTCATTTCGACCACGCGCCGCCGCAATCAACCAACGAATAGCAAGAGCCTGACGACGATCAGGACGAACATCAATCGGAACTTGATAAGTAGCACCACCAACACGGCGTGAACGAACCTCAATATGAGGAGCAACATTCTCTAAGGCCCGATGAAATAGAGCCACAGGATCTGTTTTTACTCTTTTTTCTACAGAATCGAGTGCACCATAAACAATACGCTCTGCAACTGATTTTTTACCATCAAACATAATGGCATTCATAAATTTCATAATAACCAAATCACCAAATTTTGGATCTGGATTAATCTCACGCTTTTCTGCTCTATGACGACGGGACATTGGCTTTGTCTCTCAATATTATTTTGGACGCTTTGCGCCATACTTTGAACGACGCTGTTTACGATTCTTGACACCCTGGGTATCAAGCAAACCACGAATAATGTGATAACGAACTCCTGGCAAATCTTTTACACGACCACCACGAATCATCACAACAGAGTGCTCTTGAAGATTATGTCCCTCTCCAGGAATATAACCAATCACCTCAAATCCATTCGTCAAGCGAATTTTAGCAACTTTACGAAGAGCAGAATTAGGTTTCTTCGGCGTTGTTGTATAAACACGCGTACAAACACCACGCTTCTGCGGATTCGACTGCAGAGCAGGAACCTTATTACGTTTAACTGGCGCCACACGCGGCTTACGAATCAACTGGTTTACGGTAGGCATGCAACCTTCCTCTTTTTGATCTATATTCTTCTCACCCAATCGGGCTTTTCTATTTTCATTTCCATCCACCCCAACAGAATCGGAACAGATATTTAAGTCTACACACAAAATCGGGCACACCTGCAAAAAACAGTTTACCCGACCATAAGCAGAGAAGGCAGTAGCCTTTTGCACTAGGATTTACTTTTAATCTTCTTAACACCTGTGAATAATCTTCCGGTTCATATCCAAAGCACCTGATTACACCCACATCGGCTATATCCATCTCTAATAGCGAGAACACGTACATTCGTCAAGAACTAAACAGCAGAAAGTTTTTAAAAATGAAAATAAATTAAATTTTAAAGCTTTAAATTTGCTTTTACCGCTACTCTTGATAAATCAATTTACCATAAGTAATATCCCTATAAATAAAAAAGTAGCGATATGACTGTAGCAAAACATAAATGCAGTAAATTGAGCAGTAAATTGAATTGCATATTTGATATCTAATGATGAGCGCCATGAAAATAGCAACGTGGAATATTGCCGGGATAAAAGCACGACATGAAACATTATGTCAATGGCTGCAGCAAAGCCAGCCGGACATAGTCTGTTTACAGGAAATTAAAAGTATTGATGAAAATTTTCCACGCGATGCAATTGAAAGTTTAGGTTACCATATAGAAACACACGGACAAAAAAGTTTTAATGGCGTTGCGATTCTCTCTAAAAAAACACCAGATGAAGTGATCCGTCGATTACCAGGCAATGATAATGATAAACAAACACGTTACATTGAAGCAGTTTATTCAACAAACAAAGGTGTTGTTCGTGTTGCATCTCTCTATTTGCCAAATGGGAATCCTATTGAGAGTGAAAAATATTCCTATAAGATAGAATGGATGGAAAGATTATATACACATGCAAAATCATTGCTTGCGTATGAAGAACCCCTTATTCTAGCGGGTGATTATAATGTCATCCCCGCTCCATTAGATGCAAAAAAACCTCAAGAATGGTATCAAGATGCCTTATTTCTTGGAGAAACAAGAAAAGCATTCCAACGTATTCTTCATTTAGGTTTTTATGATGCTATCCGGAATGTCACCGATACTCCCTCCTTCAGTTTTTGGGATTTTCAGGCAGGTGCTTGGCCTAAGAATAATGGGATTCGCATTGATCATTTATTATTATCACCAGAAGCTGTTGATCAACTAATTTGCGCTCATAGCCAAGCAGAAGTAAGGGGATATCAAAAACCATCCGACCACGTTCCTGTTTGGATTCACCTTAATATCAATTAAGAAAGTACAATCCTCATTTCATGAGACAACAAAAAAAATCCACTCAAAAATAATAACTATGCTACAGCATATAAACAGTATATCTTAAGCAACTAAAATAAAAATAAATGAATGGAGGACATAAATGAAGAAATCATTGTTAATGCTTATTGCAGCAACGGCCATTGGATTCTCAAGTTTCGCACATGCTGAACATGATACTCTTGAAAAAATAAAACGAACAGGGGAAATTACTTTAGGTGTCCGTGAATCATCTGGTTTAGCCTACGCCCTTGGTAATAATAAATATGTAGGTTTTCATACAGAAATGGCAGAACGGATCATTGATGATATCTCAAAAAAAATTGGTAAACCAATTAAAATTCATTATCTTCCCATCACTTCTCAAAATAGAATTCCTCTCTTAAAAAATAAAACCTATGATTTTGAGTGCGGCTCAACAACACATGATCTTGCCCGCAGTAAAGAAGCAGCATTTGCTTATACGACATACATTGAGGAGGTTCGGATTGCTGTAAAGAAAAACTCTAACATTAAATCTCTTGAGGATTTAAATGGAAAAACAGTTGCAACGACCACCGGTACAACATCTGTTCAACTTATTCGTAAAAATAAACGTGCAAAAAACATTCAGTTTAAAGTTTTAAAGGGGAAAGATCACGGAGATAGTTTTTTGTTATTAGAATCTGGTAAGGCAGATGCTTTTGTCATGGACGCTTCAATTCTTGCTGGACATATTGCTAAATCAAAGAATCCATCTGATTATGTCATTCTTGATACTGTACTTTCAGTCGAACCTATTGCCTGTATGCTCAGATTAAATGACAAAAAATTTGAACAAACAATCAACGATAGTATCGTACGTCAGATTAAAGATGAATCACTGGAAAAGCTTTATAATAAGTGGTTTATGAAACCGATCCCACCTGCTAACACTGTTATGAACCTTCCCTTGTCAAAACAAACAAGATATGCTTGGGATCACCCAAATAATAAACCTCGAGAAAGCTACGCAGAAAAAGATTTATAGAATTTAATAAAAAAGAACCACACTCTTTTGAAATTGAGTGTGGTTTATATTTTAATTCACTTTTTAATAAATTTGGCCTATGTAGATGCGCTTGGTTTATTGCCCTATTTGTGAATGACTAATTTGAGGGAATATCAATTAATGGACTTTTCTTTCCTTTGTAGAGATGACCTTACTCAAACATTGGTAACAGGATGCTTGGGGACTCCCGGCGTGAGCCATACCTATTTAGATACACTTCTCGATGGCTTTAAAAATACGGTTATATTGTCTATCACTTCACTTATATTAGCTGTATTGTGTGGTATTGTTATAGGAACAATGCGCACTTTACCTAAAACATCCATAACCAATTATATATTTCGCACTATCGGTACTATTTGGGTAGAGATTATGCGTAATATTCCCCTCCTTGTACAAGTGTTTTTGTGGTATTTTGTTGTTCCGAAGATTTATCCACCAGCGATGAAATTTTCCCCCATTCTCTTAATAACATGCGCATTGGGATTCTTTACATCTGCACGCATTGCAGAACAGGTTCGTTCAGGCATTGAAGCGATTCCTTCTGGACAACGCTATGCTGCTATGGCAATGGGGTTTACAACTTATCAAAGTTATCGCTATATTATACTACCACGTGCTATACGTGCAATTATGCCACCTCTTACTTCAGAAGCAATGGGCATTGTGAAAAATTCGTCTATAGCATTCGCCGTTTCAATAAATGAGCTCATGCAATTTCAATACCAAGCAATTGAAGAGGTAAGCCATGTTTACGAAAATTATTTACTTGTTACGGCTCTTTATATTCTAATAGCCTTATTCGTATTCATTGTGATGACAGTCATTGAACAAATACTCAAAATTCCTAATTTTCAAACAAAGGGAAATTGAATATGATGAATTTCATAAGCTCTCAGTTTGGACTTTATTCTCCTTTCAATTTTTCCGACTTTGATTTTTCCTTTTTTACCTTTGATGTATTTCGTTCTTACATTTTATCAGGTTTACTCTTTAGCGTTTTTCTAACTCTTTTTGCAACGGTGTTGGGGTTTGTTTTCGGTACGCTTTTAGCAATGATGCGCCTTTCTTCCATAAAACTTCTTTCTTGGTTTGCAATAGGTTACATAACAGCTATGCGTTCAATACCACTTGTGATGGTTATCTTATGGTTTTTCGTGCTTCTACCTTTTTTAACCGGTATATCCATCGGTGCAAATAAATCAGCACTCATTACCTTTACCGCATTTGAAACGGCTTATTTTGCTGAGATTATGCGTGCTGGAATCAATTCAGTTCCGCAAGGACAAAAATATGCAGGACAAGCTCTTGGAATGACATATTGGCAAAGTATGTACATTGTCATTCTTCCTCAAGCCTTTAGAGATATGCTTCCAGTCTTTTTAACACAAGTTATTATCCTTTTTCAGGATACAACCCTTGTTTATGCCATCAGTGGTCATAGCCTTTTGAATGGTTTTGATATTGCTGCTAATAATTTTGGTGTAAAGCAAGAAGCTTATATCTTAGCAGCTATTTTCTATTTTGTTATCTGTTTTACACTGTCACAAATAGTTTTGTATTTACAAAAAAAAGTATCCATTATTCGCTAACAGGAAAAAAAATGTCTACTCATATGATCGAAATAAAAAATGTTTCTAATTGGTATGGCGAAATTAAAGTCCTTAAAAACTGTACAACCAACATTAATAAAGGAGAAGTCGTTGTCGTTTGTGGTCCATCAGGCTCCGGAAAGTCAACACTCATTAAAACTATTAACGCTCTCGTCCCTTTTCAAAAAGGTGAAATTTGGATTAATGGAATACCAGTTCATTCAAAAAAAACGAATCTGCCTAAATTGCGAAGTCAGGTAGGAATGGTGTTTCAACACTTCGAGCTTTTCCCCCATTTATCTGTCACAGAAAATTTGACAATTGCACAAATCAAAGTCCTAAAACGAAGCAAAAAAGAAGCACTTGAACGTGGATTGTTATATCTTGAACGCGTTGGACTCATTGAACACAAAGATAAATATCCTGGTCAACTTTCTGGAGGGCAACAACAACGTGTTGCTATTGCACGTGCCTTAACTATGGATCCACTTGTCATGCTTTTTGATGAACCAACATCTGCTCTCGATCCTGAAATGGTAGGTGAAGTACTCGATGTCATGATTAGCTTAGCAGAAGAAGGTATGACGATGATTTGTGTAACCCATGAAATGGGATTTGCACAAAAAGTCTCGGAGCGTGTTATTTTCATAGATCAAGGAACAATTCTTGAAGACTGCTCATCTAAAGAGTTCTTTTCTGATCCGCAAGCAAGAAAACCAAGAACGCAAGAATTTTTGTCTAAAATCCTAAGTCATTAGCCGTTAGATTATCAAAAAAAGCTATCTTTACTATGAACTTGTATACAAGGAAACAGAGTTTAATATAAGATGAGAGAATGTAAAAATATTACAATCAGATGTTTAAAAACTGTTATTCTTTAAAATCTCAGCAACCAGTGAAATTGCTGTACGTCTCTCAGATTCATTACAAAGAGCAAAAGCCTCTTCTTGCAAAGGGTGAATCCAATTTTTGTCTTTTACGTTAGCTTTTTCATAGGCAGCAGTTAACATTGCTGCCTCACGGACAATTTTTCCTTCTTTAAGCAGTATATTTCCAAGCATTGCTTGGGCGGAAGGATTTCCTTTTTTGCTGAAAGTTGAAACCATCGTGCTACTTGTATAAGATTTTTCTCCCTTCCCTCTCCCTTTAAAAATATTTTTCCTAAATGATACTGAGCTTTAGGATTTCCATAGTTTACCGCAGCCTGCATATAAAGATGAGCAGCATAAGAAGGATCAGGTTTCACAGGTGATTGAGGAATACCTTTTTTTATATATCCCGCAAGTTTAACCAATGCGTCAGAAACATAACTTTCATCCTCTGAACCAAGATCAGCACCTTTTTCAACAATATATGCAAAAAAATTATATGCCTTATAATCATTTTTAGAGACACCATCACCGTTTGCATAGATAGAGCCAAGTTTCCAATTCGCACCAATATGGCCTCTCTTAGCTGCACAACGTAATGCTGCAATAGCCTGATTTATATGCCCATTTTTATAAGCAGACATGCCACGTTTTAAAAAATAAAACGAACCATCATTCGCTTCTTGCAAGCTATTGACATCTATTACATAAACATTCGAAAAGAATCCCCCTAAAATCACAACAATCGTGACTTTTTTCCATATCTGAAACCTATTAACCATTTCCCCCCTACCTCAATTTTAATGATTATATCTGTTACGAATTTCTTTGTAGATATTTAAACTCTTTTTCTTAGTAAGAAGCATACGCAATTTTAAAGTAAAAATTTTAAAAGAAAAAACAAATAGATAAAAACCATCCAAAATGTTCGATAAAATTAAGTATCCATTTTTATATATAACAAATTGATTTTTAAATATAAATCATCATTCTATATTTTGTAACACATCCTTTAACATTCTAAGATTTATCGATCTTAAAATTTTATACGTATGAGCAAAAATCGTTCAATAAAATAACGTGCATTAAACAGTAACTTGAGAACGAAGAGAATACATGATGAATGGTAAGCGTTTAAGTATAAAAAACAATACGAAAGATGGATAAATATAATGATGATAATTAACTTATAACTTCACGACTGCCTTACCACCTTAAGGAGGAAGTTTTTTGTCTCCGTCAATCTATAAAAAATACAGCTTTTTATTTAACGGATTGCACCTAACATCATTTCACATGGGGTTACTTCATACTTTACACACAAGTTCTACCTTAGAATACTCACCACTCATACAAAAAAATACCACATGTGTAATTTTACATACCTTATATTGCTACTCTAAATGATGATATTTTACAGTAATAAAGCAAGAAATTGATTTATAATTATAATTTTCCTTTTTGCATGTTGAATGAGGCCCTCGAATATCGTAAGATTCTCTCATTCCAAACGTGCTCCATGTTAAATCAATCAAAATCATCCGCTTGCACATTACAAGCAGAGAAAGCTATGTGGATAAAAACTCTGTGTAAGAAAGAACTAAAAATGCCTCTTATGAACGGTCTTAAGTGCCAAGGGCTGTCCGGATTGGACAGAATGGTGCCGGCCGCTTGTTACTTCACAAGCATAAAGAAGGGAAGCCCAATGGATTTACCGTTATACCATTCATGATCTACGTCGTGGAATAGGCTTGGACGCCTTAAAAGATGTCTCTTTAATGATAAACATAAAACAATGGATTTCAGTAGAGATTTTATGATCGTTCATGAAAAACTAACAAAAGAAAAAGTTGAAATCAATCTAACCGCTCTAAAGCAACAAATATTTTTTTCTGCGCTGCACGCAGTTCTACAACCCTGTTCCGCTCACGCTCAACAATTTCTGCTTTTGCATTTGCTATAAATTTGGGGTTGTTTAACTTAAGCGATATTTTTTCAATATCTTGTTCAATTTTACTGACATCCTTCCTCAAACGAACACGTTCAGCCTCCAAATCAATCAACTGTCCTAATGGTAAACAAAAAACAGCCTCTCCCAAAATCATTTGTGCTGATATTTCCGGAACTTTATCAGAGAAATCAATAACTTCAATACGCGCTAATTTTTTAAGAAGTGCATCATAACGCTTCACACGCTCTCGCGTTACTTCCCCTCCTTCAACAACAACAAGAGGTGCTTGTGTCGCCACCGGAATATTCATTTCAAAACGTACAGACCGAATCCCCGTGACGACATCAATAAGCCAATTAATATCATCAGCAGCTTCTTCATCTATCAATGTTTCCTCTGGCCATTTTGTCAATGCGAGCATATCCTCACGCTTGATGGCTTGCGTTTCTGTAAGAGACCACAACTCTTCCGTCATATAAGGCATAAAAGGATGAAGAAGTTTATAAACTTCATCTAAAACCCAAGCAGTACAAGCTTGAGCCTCATTTTTAGCATCTTCATTTTCCCCCTGAAAAATAGGTTTGAGAAGCTCCAAATACCAATCACATAAGGTATTCCAAATGAAGCGGTAAAGTGTGGCAGCTGACTCATTAAATTTATAGTGTTCAATACCAGCCGTCACTGCTGAAATCGTTTTAGATAACTCTGTTAAAATCCAACGATTAAGCGCCAGTTTTGCTTGTTCTGGCTTAAAAGTTGGATCATGCTTCACACCATTCATCTGTGCAAATCGGGTAGCATTCCACAATTTCGTAGCAAAATTACGATAACCAGCAATACGGGAAACATCAAGTTTTACATCACGACCTTGTGCTGCCATAATAGCTAAAGTAAATCGAAGTGCATCAGCACTATATTGATCAATAAGCTCTAAGGGATCAATAATATTTCCCTTTGATTTTGACATCTTTGCGCCCTTTTGATCCCGCACAAGAGCATGCACATAAACCGTTGGGAAAGGAACGTCACCCATAAAGTGAAGTCCCATCATCATCATACGAGCAACCCAGAAAAAAATAATATCAAATCCTGTCACAGATAAAGATGTTGGGTAAAAAGTAGATAATTCAGTCGTTTTATTTGGCCATCCTAATGTTGAAAAAGGCCAAAGAGCTGATGAAAACCACGTATCTAAAACATCCGGATCACGGATTAAGTCAACAACCTCACCATAATGAGCAAAAGCTGAATCTAAAGCCTCTTTTTCACTTTTTTCAACAAAAACCGTTCCATCAGGACCATACCAAGCAGGAATCTGATGTCCCCACCATAATTGGCGAGAAATGCACCAAGGTTGAATATTCTGCATCCAATTGAAGTAAGTCTTTTTCCAGTTATCGGGAACAAACTGCGTTTTTCCTTGTTGAACAGCCTCTATCGCTGGCTTTGCTAATTCAGCAGCATGAACATACCATTGATCTGTCAAAAAAGGCTCAATAGGGACACCACTGCGATCTCCATGAGGAACCATATGGGTATGATCATCAACAGAAGCTAAATATCCCTGTTCTTCCATCAAAGAAATAATCTTCTGGCGAGCAACAAAACGATCAGATTTATCGAGATTTTCTACTAACATTTTTAATTCATCTGATAAAATCAAACCATCGAAAAATGCTTCATTTTCACGAAGAAAAATTTCGGCTTTTTGGGTAAAAATATTGATCAAGCGTAAATGATTACGCTGTCCTACTTCAAAGTCATTAAAGTCATGAGCTGGTGTGATTTTTACAGCACCACTTCCAGCCTCAGGATCAGCATGGCTATCACCCACAATTAATAACCTACGACCAACAAGCGGCAAAAGAGCATTTTTACCGATAAGATTTTTATAACGCTCATCTTCAGGATTAACAGCAATTCCTGTATCACCAAGCATTGTTTCTGGTCGTGTTGTCGCCACTGTTATAAAAGTTGTAGCATCATTTGGATCAAAAGTTTTACCTTCAAGTGGATATCTAAAGTGCCACAAATGTCCTTGAACTTCTTTTTGCTCAACTTCAAGATCTGAAATAGCTGTCAACAATTTAGGATCCCAATTAACGAGACGCTTATCCCTATATATCAACCCTTGCTTATAAAGCGTGACAAAGACTTCACGAACCGCCTGCGACAACCCCTCATCCATTGTAAACCGCTCACGCGACCAATCACATGAAACCCCAAGGCGACGCAACTGGTTTGCAATAACGCCTCCAGTTTCATAACGCCATTCCCAAATACGCTCAATAAACTTTTCTCTCCCCATTTCTTGACGCGTTGGCTCTTGACGTTCTGCAAGTTGACGCTCCACAACCATTTGTGTAGCAATCCCAGCATGATCCATACCAGGCTGCCACAACACATTTTTGCCACGCATCCGCTGAAATCTAACTATTATATCTTGAATTGTCGTATTGAGCGCATGCCCCATATGAAGTGAGCCTGTAACATTAGGAGGTGGAAGCATAACGCAAAAAGGTTCTGCATCGCTTTTAGAACCAGCTCCCGCTTTAAAAGCCCCACGAGTCTCCCATCTCTTTGCAACCCGTTGCTCTATAGAGGAAGCATCATAGTTTTTTTCTAACATTCTATCCATCCATAACGCCGCTGAAAAACACCATATATGATCAAAACCTGATCAGAATCTCGTGAATCTCAGCCATTCACTAGAGAGCTCGCAAAATCGCAAACAAAATCCCCATAAAATGAAAAACATAAAAATAATTAAGACGATTTTTTAATCGCCTTCACAATCTCTTCACGCAAAATATCTTCCAGCAAAATAGGCAATTTAGACTGTAACCATTCTGCTATAGCCGGACGCAACACATCCTTTGCAATCTTTTCTGCAGAAGAAATACAATATGCAGACAATTCCACATGACCATCCCTTCCTGCATCTGACTGTGATTTCCTTATCTCATCTTCATATTCTTTTGCTTTATAAACAGAATTCCGTTCTTCAGAAGAAAGCTTCATCTTTTGCATATCCATACCAACTGTATTATTTTCTGCCTCTATATCCTCTTTCTCTTGCGTTATCTTCCCCCCTTGATTTTCAGATGAAAGACCAATACGATCAGCTAAAGCTTTCATAGCATCATCAACCGATAAGGCTGTATCATAAATACTCTCTGATGCAACTTCTGAAGCATTCACTGCAACATCTTCATTTAAAAAGTGATCAGATTGAACCGCATTTTCTTCGATTATTTCACGAATAGATGTTAAAATTTCATCCATACTTGGCTCACGTAACACGCTTGAACTCTGTACCATACTTTACAACCTCTCAAAGACGCAACAACAAATAGAATCATATTTTCAGTGTATGCAAAAGAATTATAAGATCAACATGCCTCCCACGATATTTTCAAATATGCTTGTCATAAAGAGGGCGCTACACACAGTTTTCTACACTTTATAAAGATAATATCTCGCCGCAATATTTTTTAACATATTCAACTGTTGATTTACTAATCTTTTAAAAACTAAAATAATTTAAGATTAAAGAGATACTTTTATACATTATCGGATATATTTAATTGTTTTTAAACCTAAATAACTTGCAGTCAATTTACCAATAGAAGATTGAACACTATAGCTCGCCACAACAGCATTACGCTCCGCCATTGCAAGCGCAATCTGAGCATTAATCAATAGAGTACGAGAATTTAAAACATCCAGCGTCGTTGCTTGCCCTACGCGATTTTCTTGAACACGACCTTTCAGAGCAATTTCAGCAGCACGAACACTTTCACGGTAAGCAATAACAGATGAGCGTGCACCCTCCAACTGAAACCAAGCAGAAGTCAGTGCTTGCCTCGTATTACTATGCGCCAAATCGAGTTGAAGCTGCGCCTGTCCAAGCTGTTCCCTTGATTGGCGAATTTGCGCAGACGTACGCCCTCCTTCAAAGATTGGGACACTTACTGACAATCCTATCGATTTAGAAACGCCATCTTCTCCAACCCCGCTGTAGATTCGATTATAAGATGCTGTTGCAGAAAAATCAACTTTAGGGAGCAATGCCCCTTCTTTCGCCTTTACATTATAAGCACTCGCATCAACTAAATATTTAGCATAAAGGATTGCTGGATGCATCACAACACTCATTTGGTAAGCCATATCAAGGTTGACGGGAAAATCATTGGCTATGGGTGGGCGTTTTAACTTTTCAGGATCAGAACCAATAACTTGTCGATACACTGCCTCTGCTGCTTTTACATCAGCACGAGCAAGACTCAGCTCTGAAACCGCCACGGAACGTGCAGCTTGAGCTTGGGCAAGATCAACATGCCCTCCTTCACCCACATCAAATTTTGCTTTATTGGAACGAACGTGTTCCTCAAGAGCTGCCAAATTTTCTCTCCGAAGATCGGCAACACGACGTGCGTGATAGACATTAGCATAAGCGGTCACCACCTCTAGAAACGTATTTTGTTCAACATTACGAAGATATTCACGCTGAGCCTGCAACTTAACTTGAGCTGAAGAAAAGATATTTTGCGTGATAAAACCATCAAATAATCTTTGATTTAATCTCACTCCTATAGATCCAGAAGTGACATAAGGACCTGTAAAAGACTTATTCCGCCCATAGTTCCCAACCCCCTCAACTTGTGGCAATAACCCTGATCGCGCAATGACAACATCATCACTGGATATACGCACAGCTGCACGTTCACTATTCAACTTAGCATTATATTTATAAGCCTTAGAAAAGGCATCCATCAATGTTTCAGCACAAACAGTCTCTGATAGTAAAACACTCAACACCAGTAATAAACATGCCTGAAACTTCTTGTTTATTCTAAACATAATACACACAATAACAAACCCCAAATAAATTACAAAATTATCTTTTATTCACAAAACAAACAAGCACTAAAACACAAAACCAAGTGTTTTGAAAAAACAAGGAAGAGGCTTTACAGCGAGATTAAAAGCACGACGAGCCGAGATGATCCCATCTTCTTTTATATAGATTTGTGCAACAGCAGCATTTCCATACCCTTCAACCACAACAAGACGTCCACAGTCTTTCATTTGATCAAAGATACCCTGAGGAATAAAATCAACAGATCCCTCAATGAAAATCACATCATAAGGTCCCTCAACAGCATATCCTTGCTCTAATGGACCATGAACGACAACCACATTATCACATTGATTACGTTCTAAAGCTTCAAGAGCACGTTCAAAGAGAGATTTATTACTTTCCAGCGCAATCACAGACCCTGCAAGTTTTGCAAGCAACGCTGCACAATAACCACTATTTGCACCAATATCTAAAACAACATCTGATGATTTTAAAGCGGCAAGCTGTAGTAATTTCGCTAGAGATGCAGGTTTCATCAAGTAGCGTGCAGGAACCCCATCTTGCTCTGGACATAGAACAATATCGGTATCAAGATAACTTAACACTTTCATATCTTCCGATACAAAATCTTCACGAGACACCGTTAAAAAGGCTTCAAGAACTGATAAATCCGTTACATCGACTGTACGAATTTGATTGTCAACCATTTTGCGACGAAGCTCAGCAAAATCTGCAACCATAACGAATATTTTCTCCTAACCTACAAAAAACAAACCAAACAGCGACAATAAGGGATAAAGATCTCTTAAACTATGGGCATTACAAAAAAGGATGCTACAGTCAACAATTAGATTTTAACTGTATAATCTCTCATACAAAAGTGTCTTCACAAGAATAGAGGGAAATAATCTATTTTCCTATACCTCATCTCCCTTAAAAGCCGTTTCGTTTAAAATCGGCTGGAGGCCTCGCCCGGAATCGAACCGGGATACAAGGATTTGCAGTCCTCTGCGTAACCATTCCGCCACGAGGCCTCGTCAACAAACATAAAGGTTTCAATAAGGGAAGGCAACGCATCCGTCAAGGTGTAGAAATCTTCTCTCGCCTTTTTTCCTCTTATTACACAATTTATCATATTTTTTAAAAAAAAGTAATTTTATCCTTTGCAAATCAGTATTGCTTTGCTATAGCCTTTTCAATTAAATGATTGGGCACCGTTCCCCGGTAGCTCAGCGGTAGAGCAACCGGCTGTTAACCGGTTGGTCGCTGGTTCGAATCCGGCCCGGGGAGCCACTTTTCTTTTCTATCACAAATAACTTATTGGTTTTCCAGGTGTTTTTTACAGTGAGGGATTCGTTAATAAAAGTAATGGAATAGGATTTTTGCAATAAAGTAGAAACGCAATATCCTACCGGATGTATTTTTTGCAATGAACGCAAAAAGCGATTGATTCATTTTAAAATAGCACAAATAAGATTACTTTTTTCAAACTACCGCGCCGTTATAAGAGGACACTGCAATTATTTGCACATTATAAATTACGATTTCTTTCATCAGAGATGAATTATTAAGCTCCATCAGCAATGAATCGGTCTCATATATTTTTTCCAAAGAAAGAATGCTTTGTACTCAATAAAGGAATTAAACTTAAAAACCTGCTCATGAAGCAATCATTTTGAAAAATGAAAGAAACAACAATCAAGGTCATATATTATCTCCATACACCCCACATAACCTCCTCCCCATCCTAAAAGCAAAAAACATAAAACAAGTCTGTAAACACTCCGACGTCTTATCTAACAGGTTGTTCCTCCTGCTAACCACTTCAACGCTTTACAAACAACCTTGCCTTGGATATTCATGACACTGTCATAAAACATTTAATGCATAAAGTTTTGTAGACTTTATATCCTCCCAAACTAATAGTGTTTTACAGTAAAAACAAAGATAACGAGCTAAATTGTTGAGAATCCTGAGAAAGCCTTCAGAAATCATGACATTCTCGCTATTGTATTATGCAGTCACACGCTTTTTTAAAGAGATATCTCTTAAATCCCCCAAGCCTCTTTCACAGTGACTCCCGTAAATGGTAAAAATGAAATCGATTGATCAGCCCCATCTTTATTTATAATAAAAGCCATACCATCATACTATTTTCCAACTCTCAATCTTAGCACCCCCCCTTGCCTTTGAAAGAGTTTATAAGAACATTTTATTTATTTCTCAAATGTCCATTTATACAATAATTTCACATATAACGTGCAAGTGAATACTTTTGATTGATCCGCATAAATAGCTTCAAAATGAAAAAAAATTTACGATATAATGAACTATTCAATATATAAAACAGTGAGTTATTATTAGACATCAATTTTTAAAATTAAAAGTCATCATTAAAGATAAAACACATCCTATATAAAAATAATTTTATATAAATAAAATCTACTTTTATTCCCATTTTAAAAAATGGGAATAAAGCAAATAAATAATTGCCTCTACAATAATGATTTTTAAAGATTTTCAAATAAATCCAAACAGTTAGAGGTTTTCATTTCTAAAAAATGAAAACCTCTGAAGGGTCTTCTTACTTTGACAAGAGTATTTTATAGCTCTTTTCAATTGAGAATAAATCAACAAAAGTAAAAAATCTCCTGTACATGATCTTTTTTCAAGACTTTATCTAAGCAGCCTTCTTAACTGATTTCCGAAAACGAAAAGTCCTTGCACGCTTTGCCACCGCTTTTGCTTTTTTATGCCTCTCATTTTGAGGTGAAGAATTCTTCCGCTGCAACTGTGCGGTATCATCTTTTCGACCTAAAAACTGTTTTTGACGTTTAGATTTTTTAAAACGGCGTTCCTTATCGTTTTCGTTTTCTTTACTTTCTCGCACAATTGGCTTTTCTGGAAACGCTGCAAATTGTTCTGGAACAGCCTCAGCCACCAATTTCATACGAATCAAGCGCTCTATAGCACGCAAGCGGGACCTTTCTATCTTCTCATCAAAAAGCGTAAGTGCTACACCAGATGCGCCATTACGTCCTGTACGACCAATACGATGTACATAACTTTCAGCTTCATCTGGTAAGTCGTAATTAATAACGTGACTTATCCCTGGTATATCAATACCGCGTGCAGCAATATCTGTTGCCACTAGGATCTGCACAGATCTTTCACGAAAAGCTTTTAAAGCAGACTGGCGAGCACCTTGTGATTTATTTCCATGAATTGTTGCGACTAAATATCCTATCTTTTCTAAACTACGTGTGACAGCATCTGCCCCATGTTTAGTTCGAGTAAAAACAATAACCGAATCAAAAGCTGGATTTGTCAAAAGTTTACTTAAAACATTCTTTTTTTCATTCGTAGGAACACAATATAATTTTTGGCAAATCTCTACAGCCGTAGTACCTTGAGGAACAACTTCAATTTTAACCGGATCATTGAGTAAACATTTTGCAAGCACAGCAATTTCCCTCGGCATTGTTGCAGAAAAGAGTGCTGTCTGACGCTCTTGATGCAAAAGCTTTGCAATTTGCTTAACATCATGAATAAACCCCATATCCAACATACGATCTGCTTCATCCAAAATCAAAAAACGAGATTGGGAAAGATCAACACACTTTTCACGAACAAGATCTCTCAAACGCCCTGGAGTCGCTATCAAAACATCCACACCTGCTTCCATACGTTTAATTTGTTTTAAACGTGATACGCCCCCAAAAATAAGACATGTTGAAAGATGTGCTCCTTTCGCCACAGTACGGATCGTTTCATCAATCTGAACAGCAAGTTCACGCGTTGGAGCTAAAATCAAAGCGCGTGCAGTTTTAGGACAGCGTTTATCACCCAAAGCCAAAATCTGACTTAAAATAGGTAAACCAAATGCCAAGGTTTTTCCAGAGCCTGTCTGAGCAACACCTAAAATATCGTGTCCTTTCAACATCACTGGAATAGCTTGTTCTTGTATAGGTTTAGGTTTACTCATCCCAGCAATGAGTAAATTTTTAATCAAAAGAGTAGGTAAACCTAACTTTGTAAAAACATTTTCTTCTTTTATAGGCAAAATAAAATCTTTCCTTAGCTGAAGAACTCAAAAGAAGTAACCATCTGAACTCTTCACTCAAGAATCCGCGCAAGAGAAATCCCTGACATTTTAAATGAAGCAACGCCTAAAAAGCGGCTTGCGCAACTTATGAACACCTTGAAATCAAGATAAAGGCGTATAAACTTCACTTTACAAAAAGCCAACAAACCAGCCTAAATGCCTTCATCTCTATTATCTTTGGATTATGATAAAAAAGCAAGAACTTTACGAAATACATTTATCATGAATAAAAACAATATTTAGATCGTTTACTTTTTGATGATTGTGTCTATCGGTAAATGTACCTTGATAAAATCAGGATAAATCTCGAGAAAAACTGGATTTTGTAAAGTTTTTTGACCGCCATAAATTAAATACCATTGGTTTTTATCAAAAATCGCCAAAGTTTTATATTGAATGATGCGATCCTTCATATCAAGAACTGTTGGAATTAAAGCATACAAAGTACCATTATCAGTTTGTAAATACTCTATATTTTCTTTATCTAAATAATAAGCACCAGAAGGCAACCCCTCAAATTTCCTATGCAACTGTTGAAGAAAATCACTACGTAAAGCACTCTCTGTTGTATTCAATCGATGTGCCATCTCTTTATAAAGCCGCTCAGGCATATAACGAGAAATAGGCATAAAATCCCCATTTTTTATAGCATTATTGACATCAACAACGACTCTTGAAAGTTCAGCTTTTTGTACTATCGTTGGCTGAGATGCTAAACTCTGTTGATTAACAATCAAAAAGAAAAATAGACTCAGCACCGAATAAAAAATAGGTTTCATCATTATACTTCTTGTTTTAGTAAAATTTCAGTTTCTCAAATAACAAAATCAAATAACGTTTGATCATCAGTAATATCACGATAACGCCAACCTAACGTTTGAAATTTTTCCTCTAGAAGACAAAAATTACCGTATTTTTTTGTTTCAATCGCAACCAATACAGAACCAAAGTTTCTCGCTGATTTTTTAAGATATTCAAAACGCACAATATCATCATCTGGTGATAATGTGGAAAGAAAATGACGCAATGCACCAGGATGTTGCGGAAAACTAAAAATAAAATATTTTCTCAACCCTTGGAAACGTAAAGAACGCTCTTTAATTTCTGGCAAACGCTCAAAATCAAAATTACCTCCTGAAATAACGAGAAGAATTTTTTTCCCCTTTAACTCTTGAGGAGGAATACTGTTAAGCGCATCAATCGATAAAGCACCAGCCGGTTCAAGAACCACACCTTCCACATTAAGCATTTCAACCATCGTAGAACAAACGCGGTTTTCAGGAACCGTAATGACAGAATCAGCGGGAAATTTCTTTAGAATTGTATAGTTTAGTGCACCAATTTCAGCCACAGCAGCACCATCTACAAAAGTGTCAATGCTTTCAAGCTTAACGCGTTTTCCACTCTCCAAACAAGCAAGCAAACTTGCAGCTCTTTGCGGCTCAACAAAACGAAGCTTTGTTTTCCAACCATATTCATGTAAAAACTTGCTCACTCCACTTGCCAAACCACCGCCCCCTACCGGCACAATCATCAAATCTGGCTCACTTTCTCCATTGAGTTTTTTCCATTGTAAAGCAGCTTCACAAAGCACTGTTGCCTGCCCTGTAATAATGCGAATATCATCGAAAGGTGGAGCCATTACACCACCGCTCTCCACGACAAAGGATTGCGCAGCTTCATAACATTGATCAAATGTTTCACCAATCAAACGAATATCAATGAATTCTTTGCCAAAAATACGTGTTTTTTCAATTTTTTGTTGTGGCGTTGTCATGGGCATGAAAATCACGCCTTTACGTTTAAAATAACGACAAACAAAAGAAACCCCTTGCGCGTGATTCCCCGCTGAAGCGCAAACAAATGCAGAATCTGGTGATATACAGCTAAGCATTTCTGAAACAAAATTGAAAGCACCACGAATCTTATAAGACCGCACCGGTGTTAAATCTTCACGCTTTAAATAAATTTCTGCATCATACTTTTGACTAAGAAAATCATTTCTTTGAAGTGGTGTTTCAGCAAACACGTGATGCAATCCCACCATAGCTTTTGTGACGTCTTGAATAAATTGACTCATAACACTAATCATTTCACGCTTTATTTACATTATAAAAGCTTTTTCTATCGATAAAGGAAACTATTGTCAGTCAAAATTTCACTAAAAAATGAAAAATGTTTCTTTTGTCATTAATTCTTGATTCAATAAAAGATATAGCTTATGAGAGAACTCACATCGCGGACGTGATGAAAACGGTAAACATAGCAGACTTAAAATCTGCCGGTCGAAGACCTTGCGGGTTCAAGTCCCGCCGTCCGCACCATTGTATCTTAATCTCTCTTATTTTCCAATGATTTATTAAAAATCAACAAAAATTAAAGCACCTTCTAAACCACCTTTCGCAACTTTATTATAACGCTATCAGACGGTACAGCGATGATGCTAAAATACGAATCATTGCTGCTTTTTGAGGTACCTTTTTAGCACGTTGACCTCCTCCTTGTCTTTTAGGATGGAGAGGCAGTTAATCTTGATCTCCTCATCCTTGAGGATGAAGAAATGAGTCGTGTTTTTAACGTTAAGCAGCTTTCACAACAGAGCTTGGTAAAATTCGCTTAGCTTCTGTTGTAACTGATTTGTAATGCTTAAGCTCTTCTTCGAGGTCATTTGCATCTAACAAACGCCTTATAATCAACCCTAATATTTCTCCAACACCAGCAGCACATTCACACTCTTAACAGGAGTAAGATAATATGAAGAAAAGCGAAATGGGTTAGAAATGACCGTGGCTGTCGTATCCCTGATGATTTCGAATCTGTTTATGATTTCGCAATCAAAGAGGGTTTGCCTCCAAAGCGTGTGAAAGTCGAAATGGCAAAATTTCGAGATTACTGGAAATCTAGAGCACGCAAGGATGCACGCAAAACGGATTGGAAAGCAACGTGGCGCAATTGGGTGCAAAAAGCTATCGAGGATTTAGGGAAAGGAAAAAACTATGGAAAATCACTCTCAAAGGCAAAAAAGCGTTGGTGAACGCATCTCAGACAGCACCCTTGATATCGGGTCTCGAGGTCACTTTAAAACACATTCACGAGATGATAGCTCCGGAGTTTCCTTTGGTTTTGAAGAGTGGCCGTGCATTGACACAACAGCAGGAAACGATTGCCTTAGATGCTTGTGATCAACTTCACGAATTGTTTTCAATAAAAGCGAGCAAAAAGGACATAGCTAAAGCAATTCGGATGCTTTCGTGTGGTTGAAAAATTTCGCAACAGGCAGATCATGAAGGTATGGCGCTTACCTATGGAATGGTTTTGGAAAGTGTTTCTGCGTGGTCACTGATAAAAACGGTTAAACGGACTTTATGCGATGAGTTAGAAGGTTTATCGGATACGTTTTTTCCAAGCTCTCGTGAGTTAGTAAGCTTATGTCGTGATTTGGAAAATAGTCTTTTGACGAAAGCCAATCTAGTACGCAAGGCTGTTTTGAACACCCGTGAAAAAAGACTGAAAGAAAAGGCAATGAGAGAGAATTCAAGACCACTCGCGTTGGTTGAAAAGCAAAAGCTTGAAGGGATTTTAAATGGTCTTGGGGGAACATTGAAAAACATTGCAGGTTAGTAAACTAGTGAAAATTGCTGATCGTTTTGTGATTGGATGTGCATTTAAATCGAAAAAATGGCACCGTACAGAGCAATTTAAAGATTTTATGATAAAAAACCTATCCTATAAAACGCTCTGTACGATCAAATTTGAGGCAAATAGACAAATTTGTAAAATTAGGATTAAAGCATATTCATTTTAAAACATCTATTCTTAAAAAACCGTAAACAGCCCATGCGAAAGAGATTTGCTGCAACGGCGCTGGATATGCACTATGGGGGGGACGGAGCAGAGGAGTATCTTTACAACCTCTACGAATATGAAGACGGCACAAGAGAGTGTGCAAAGTTTGATGGTGGTCAGTATTACAAAACACCTAAGAATGCGGATTTTAGTACCAAAGCGCAAGTAAAAGCATGGGTTTACGATGGTACTATTCCGAAAAGCGTTCTCAATTACAAACCTCTTATAGACGAGATAAGCAGAGAGATAAAAAAATATTGACTTTATTCAGAGTATATTGCGTATTGCTCTAAATGCGCTTCTTAAACATTTTACACAAAAGCATAAAAAGCTATTGAATCATGGGCTTTATGTTATATTTTTATATAATATTAGAGAGGGCGTTTTATGCACACAACAAAATTACGTAAAGTTGGAGGATCAGTTATACTCTCTATACCGCCTGCATTGATTGATGTTCTTCATCTTACTGAAAATATGCAAGTGGGTTTGGTTATTGACAATGGATAATTGGTTGTGAAACCACAGATATCGCAAAATTACACTCTTGAAGAATTGTTAGCCCAATGTAATCCTTCAGACGATTTTGCGGATAAAGATGTAGAGTGGTTTGATGCTAAACCTGCTGGCAGAGAGCTCTTGTAATGAAGCGAGGTGAAATTTGGTTTGTATCGCTTGACCCAACTTCTGTTTATGAGAAAAAAGGAACGCGTCCTGTACTGATTGTATCACCGGAGGCGTTTAATCATTTAACAAAACACCCATTGTTTTGCCCATTACGAGTGGAGAAAATTTTGCTAGAACAGCAGATTTTGCTATTTCATTGGTGGGAACAGAGCTGCATACAACAGGTGTGATACGCTGCGACCAACCGCGTGCTTTAGATATAGTAGCGCGTAATGGAAAAAGAATGGAAACTATTCCATATATAATTATGGATGAAGTCTTAGCAAGGTTATCAACATTTCTTACTTGAATTTTTTCTACACTTTTTTATGTTTAAAAACACCAACTTTAGGTAAAAAGTAAAAAAGCATAAGATCATGATTTTTTCTGTTGACAATCGGCTAATCAATTTTTCACAGAATAAAAATCAATAATTGACTAATGATGTCATTAATTATGACTCAAAAGGAGCCATAATGAAAGCTGTCATCACTAAGCCAATGTGTGTTGTTGGCGACAATAAAAGCACTGTTCGCTTTGAACCATCAACACCCAATAATCCATTTGTTGAAATTTCCAATCAAGTCTACGCACGTCTCAAGCGCGCTAATGCTGTAAAACCTTTTATTGGAGTCAAGACAACAGCAAAAACAGACAAGACAGTTGAACAAATTAAGCAGATAAAACAAGAAGCCGTACAAACATCGTCTGAACCAGTGACAGAGGAAATTCCACTCGAACAGCCAAAAGCATCTAAAGCTTCTAAGTCATCAACACCTACCCCAAAAAAGGCTTAGAAGTTGAAGTTAATCATCCACCAAAAATGGTATCTTCAACAGGTAAAAGATACCTTCACAAACCTTCAAGCACCACGCCTTAATTGGGCTCTGCGTAATGCTCTAAACACTGCAGCAAAACAAGTTGAACGCTTTACTGAAAAGCAAGTTGCAGACATCTCATCAGCCCAAATAAAGCGTATAAGAAGAGGTGTTTATATTAAAGAAAAGGCAACAGCAAGGTTTCTTGAGACAGATATCATTGGTTCTGGAACACCGATACCTCTTAAATTTTTTAAAGTAAAAGAACAAAACGTGGCGTGACTTACACAACTGTTTGAAAAAAAACAAATCTTACCCCATGCTTTTATCAAAGGTGAGAGTTTTCCAAAGCGTGTTGAGTTAAAAAAGCTGAATGGTAATGTTTTTCAAAGAGCGGATGGAGATCAATTCCCCATTGCAAAACAAGAGGGACCCTCAACTTCTGAGGTCATGTCAAAGACAGAGATTGCAAGTGCTATTGTAAAAAAGCCAATGAGAGATTAATTGCCAATATACAGAACTAACTTGCTCATCATGAATACGCTGCCAACAAGAAAAGCTAGATTATGTTCTTAAACTTTATCTATATATTCCATATCCTTATGAGTTTAGGAATTACATATTCTTATTGCAATTTTAAAAACAGATTATCACTTATGCTTTGTTTTTTCATAAAAAAGTCAATAAAATCAATGCAAAATGTACTTCCCAGCGGGTTGGCTTCGTTGCGGGCAGACTAGTGCGAACTATCGCTAGCGACAGAATTTTCAATTTGACTGTACATTGTACACTTAACTCATTGTTGCTACATGCATATAATAGCTTTGTCGGGTATGGTGATGCCATATAACACCCTTCGGGGAAAGGCGTAACGACGGACTAGATGCCGTGTTTTTTAGCGCCCAGCACTCTTTTAGAATGTCATTAAGGAACGTCTAACATCTAAGAATTCTTTATGAATACCATTATTAAAATTACTGAATTATGTGGCAAAAGGCATGACAATATTATGCGTGACATCAAGAAAACGCTTGAAGAACTTAACGCCCTCAAATTTGAGGAGGTTGATTTTGGTGGGCACTACCTTGATAACAAAGGTGAAAGCCGCCCTTGTTATAACCTGCCAAAGCGTGAATGCTTAATTCTTGTTTCTAGTTACAGCACTGCCTTACGAGCAAAGATAATTGACCGTTGGAAAGAGTTGGAAAGACAAGTAGCTATTCCACAAATTGATTACTCCAAACCCGAAGTATTACTTGGCGCCTTAAATCATCTACAAAATCAAATTGAGCAGAAAGACCATGTTATTTCAGAATTAGCACTAAAAGCAAAAGCTTTAGAAGGCTTAAAACGCTCTGATGGTTTGTTTGGTTTGATTGAAGCCGCGAAGATGTTGGAGATAAGACCAAAGGATTTAACAGATTACTTGCGTAAAAATGATTGGGTGTATCGACGTGCTCCGAGTGGTCCATTGTTACCTTAATCAGGATAAAATCAAAAAAGGCTTCATAGACTGTTCTGCCATCACCATTCAAAAACCGGATGGAACAGAAAAGGTGCTGCCTTCAACAAAAATCACACCTAAAGGATTGGCATGTTTGAGAGAACGAATCCATGGAGGTGTGCAATGAAGGTAAATACTAACTTCTTATGCGATTTATGGATGGCATTATCTCAATTTTCTAGACATGAAAATATGAGTGATAAGATTGTACTGCTCTGGTTGACATCATGAGTTTAGTAGAAAAAGCTTTGATTTTAAAACTTCAAGATGAAGTGCCAATCCTTCTTTCGATATCTTTCTCATCTGACGCTCCATAAAAAAAGCCCCACAAAAGTGGGGCTGGATAAAATGATGTTCTAATCAATCTCGCGCTAATTATAATAAAGTGGCTCGCTACATCCACGGGCGCCTATTTTTTCATCTTCTACATAACGAGAATGCGCAAAATTCCGTACAAGATGATCATTGTTAGAGCCACCAGTCCAATCGCCTCCTCCCAACATAACATTTATGTCTACACGTAAACTGCTTCCTTGCTCCCCTGTATGCCATTTAGTCACTGGATAACAACCAGACAAATATTGCCAAACATAACCGCACCATCCTCACAACCGATATGCGAAATCATCCGTCTATTGTTTGTATCAACGTGTCCTCCAGACGTCTTAAGAGAAGGCGCTTGATTGCCGACAATACTGGTTGCTTGATTACTTCCATACATACTTGGCGAGAACTCATCACTCGTCAAAAATCTCTTATTAACAGACCAAAAATCAAAGGCATGATCTGCATAGCTACGATTGGTCGTAATCGGAACACCATATGCCGACTTTGCATTTACACCTGTCCCTGATTGAAGATAAATATCAACCCAAATATTATGCCACGGATTGTAAACCATTCCCTCTGGGTCACTACGTGGACGGTGATTTAAACACCAAACAGAATTAGGCAAAATATCCCCTGCTTGATAACCCGATAAGAGATGACCTTCAATCTCACCAACATCCGCACAAAGCGTATGAAATCCGCCAATCTTTTGAGAATTATCCTCTGTATAGCCATCAGGAGCCGTCGGATTTTGCGAAAGCTTAAGGGCTATCTCATTCGTCTGATCTTTTAGGACGATATATATAATAATCCTTTCCTGCTTCAATATATTCTTCAAAAGACGCACTTCCACGCACTGGAATGCGGTAAAAGATGGACCTATCCCCATTCTCACCGCCACGATAAAAGCGAAAACACGCCCCTGCATTGATCACAAGACCTTTTCTATTGTGTGAATCGGCTTCCAGAATTCTGTCAGGTTGATTAAAACGCACATTCTCTAAAAAATTAGTGGAAAGAGAACCTACCTTACTTTGAAGTTCAGAAAGACTGTCACTGTTCCTCTGTGCCTTCTCTTGAACTTCTGTCAATGCACTCTTTGCTTCTTCTGCTAACACTTTTGCCTCAGAGGCGGCTGTATTCGCAGAATTTGTCGTTGCTGTCACCGTGTCTAATGAACTCTAGACCTCTCCAAGCCCTTGCTTCGTCGTATCAGCTTCTTCCTTTGCTTGCTCCGCAACACTCTTCGCTTCTTCCGCTGTCGACTTCGCAGTCTCAGCTACTTCCTTGGCTTCTACAACCAAAGGTTTTACCTTATTGCCTTAGCCTGTACTGCTTCACAAATGATCAGATCAAATTCTGGTAAACCGTATTTCTTTTGCGCATCCGCAATCACTTGGATTAATTGGTAAGTAGCAAACACCACGGTCATTGCATTCGCTAAGACTTTATTTGTTTTTTTCAAAGCTTTTGAACATCAGTTGATAGCTGATAGAGCAAGATCTGAAACATCAAGTTCGACAACAGCATCTTTGTTTTTCGATGCTTGCCAACTTATGTATCAGAATACACCGCAAAGGAACGAAACGGCACTTCTGTATAGCGTGTCCATTCTCTTATTGTTTATGACATCAAAGCTAGGGAAGGCACGAGAAACAAAATACGCTTGCCAGTTCTAGTTATTTGTTCTGCTATCTTAAAGATGGTAAAAATCTTCTCCGTTCCACATGCCACAATAAGTTTGCCACGGTCTGCTTCTTTTAAACCCTTAGAGACTTTCTCATACTTTTGGATTTGTTGAAAAGTTACCCCTAATTGATGCCCTAATTGCTTTTGCGACATTCCCAGCATTGTTCTTTGAAAGCGAATTTTTTGCCTATAGAAATGTCGTTAAAATGTAGCCTTTTGCTTTTCACTCTTAAGCTCCCCCCGCTGAGTGCGAGCACCCTCGCATTAGTATTCCGAGAGCCTGAAAGTACTGAGTTCGAGTGAGCTTTTTTTTACTTTTAGTGCTCATCGCACCTAGACATAGAAAAATATCCCATAATTCCGAGACACCCACAGAGTGGGCTCATTTATGATCGAACTTTAGGGCTTTCAACCCCTACTGATCGCTGCGTAGACGACCAAAATCACTCTTTAAGTAATAAAATCATTTCAGGAAATTGGCAATCAAAATTAAAATAATCTCAAAGACTATAAGATTGGGCACTCTTCAAAAGAGAGCCAATGCGAAGAACTGTCATCATGGTTAGTCATCAACCCACACAATGCTTCTTTTTCAGAAAACGCAAAACGCGATATAAGAAAAAATGTTGTTTGCAAAGTTTTCTCTTGCCTATACAAAGAGAAAATGAAAAATTTGGAGGGCTCCCATGATAAATGACATCTACTGTGTTGGATACAATTATGTTGAACATGTTCATGAACTAGGTAATGTTGTTGAAGATGAACCCGTTATCTTTAGCAAGCCAAAAAGTTCACTCGTTTTAGGCAATGAAATTTATCTCCCTAATTTTTCCAAAGAAATACATTTTGAAACCGAAATTGTGCTCAAAATCTCAAAGGACGCTTTCATGATCATGGAGGAAGAAGCAGAAGAATGCTATGATGCCGTAGCAATAGGTCTTGATCTCACCGCGCGGGATTTGCAAACAAAACTGAAAGAAAAAAAGCTTCCTTGGCTTTTATCGAAAGGATTTAAAGGCGCCGCATACGTCTCTGACTTCATAAACAAGGAAAAAATAAACAACCCAATAACCTTTGCAATGAAGTTAAATGGCGAAACAAGACAAGTTGGCAATACGAAAAATATGATCTTTAACTTTGAGAAGATAATCTCATTTTTAAGTCACTACATTCAGCTAAGACGTGGTGATCTCATATACACAGGCACTCCACAGGGTGTCGGAAAACTTTCTCAGTTTGACAGAATAGAATTGTATCTCGAAAATCAATTAATTTCAGAGCTAAAAGTAAAATGAATCATCAAATACTGACCTTTTTCATTGTTTCATTTTTTTTAGTCATCTCACCGGGGCCGAATATGGCCCTTATCATCGATAATGCAACGAGATTGGGAAGAAAGAACGCATTTGTAAACGTTTTAGGATTGTGTACAGCAACATATGTGCATGGGGCATTTTCCACACCTAGGTGTATCAGCGCTCATTCTCAACAACAAAACGCTGTTTTTTTTAGTAAAACTCATAGGTAGCAGCTATTTATTATACATGGGCTTTAAATCAATTAAATCTGGAATACACAGCTTAAATTCAAAAGAAAGAAGTTCAACGAATGAAAAGCATGCTACGAGTGAAACAAAGCTTTTAACCAGCTATATGGACGGTTTTCTGACACAAATACTAAACCCCAAAGTATCTATATTTTACATAGCAGCTTTTCCAAAATTCTTAGCTTCTGGAGGTAGCATTAAAAAAGGTTTTGAACTTGTCACAATACATTCTTTCAACATCTTTGCATGGTTTACTTTAATGACCATTTTTATATCATTTGCCAGTACCGCCTTAAAAAAGCAGCGGGTAAAAGGCTCGATTAACATTGCGACAGGAACAGTTTTATCTCTGTTTTCTTTTTTCATTTTCTTTGGATAGTTTTATCTTTTGATAACAAATTGTAAAGTTAATAGAGCAATCTTTTCCTGATTCTGTCTCTCACTATGAATAGCTCAATCTCTAACAGAGCTTATACAATCCCCAGTTCTTTTTTTCTTTATATAACTGAATTACGTTGCATTTCTTTATCATACTCTCAAGGACGTTTGTGTAAATTTTGTGTAAACAATGTGAGTTTCTCGCAACATTTTATAAAATGTTACCAATATCTAAACAAAATCCTTATTCATCACTTTTAAAAAAATAAGCTATGATATTCCTCTTTTCGTTTATGAAACAAAAGTAACTTTTTGATTTATGATAGCACCATACAAACAAAAAAATGATTTTAAAAATCATTTTAATTTTCCATTAAAAATTGTTTCTTAAACTAAGATGAGAACTCTCGAGTGCTATTTGAGCAAAAAGTAAAACTCTCACCATTATGAATAATAATAAATAATGCACTGATTACAAATAATAAGTTTCAAAAAATTATAAAAACTCCTGACAACTTTTTGAAATAATTTTAAAAGCCCCACGTCTTTTAATGAACAATTTATTTGTTATTAATAACAAAAAAAGCTCCCTATTCAAATATCTGTTACGTTATTTAAGAGGACAACATTCTCTTTTTTCAAAAGCATATTCCTAAAACATATTCTTTTCTTTATCCACACAAAATCATAAAAAACGTTTTTTTCCTTTACACCTCATTTATATCATGCTTCGATACGAAATAATGCTTTTTTAGTGTAATTTAATCTCAAAATAATTAAAGGGAACCCCCAAAAAATGAGCTACAAACAAAATTTAAAAGATAATTCTCAGAATAAGTTGCAGCGTGGACTACACAACCGACATGTACAACTTATAGCCATTGGTGGTGCTATTGGAACAGGTCTCTTCATGGGGGCAGGAAAAACAATTAGTGTAGCAGGTCCTTCCATCATACTCGTTTATGCTATTATCGGTTTTGCTCTATACTTTGTCATGCGTGCTATGGGAGAATTGTTGCTTTCTAATTCACAATACCGATCTCTTATTGATTTTTCAACCGATATGCTAGGACCGGGAATAGCTTTCTTTGTTGGCTGGAGCTATTGGTTGAGCTGGGTTGTAACTGGAGCTGCTGACATTATTGCCATCATCACTTATATGAACTTTTGGTGGCCAACACTCAATCCATGGTTTACCGTTTTTACCTGCATTAGTGTCTTTTTAATCTTTAACCTCTTTGCCGTGAAACTATTCGGTGAACTTGAATTCTGGTTTGGTCTTATCAAAGTCGTCGCAATTTTAGCATTAATTGTTGTGGGATTTTATATGATCGTTACGGGCTTTACCTCTCCCAATGGTACGGTTGCTTCTCTCAATCACGTATGGAACGATGGCAATATCTTTCCGCGAGGAATGACAGGTTTTTTTGCTGGATTTCAAATTGCCATTTTTTCTTTTGTTGGTATAGAAATTGCTGGAACAACCGCTGCTGAAGTAAAAGAACCTAAAAAAGTTCTCCCCAAAGCAATTAATGCAATACCGGTCCGTATTGTACTCTTTTACATTTTTTCTCTCGCTGTAATTATGTCTGTCACACCTTGGGATCAAATTGTTCCAGATAAAAGCCCCTTTGTCTCGATGTTTTGGCTTGCAGGCATTCCGATAGCTGCTGGCTTGGTAAACTTTGTCGTTATCACCTCAGCTGCCTCTTCAGCAAATAGTGGTATTTTTTCTACCAGCCGTATGATATATGGGCTTGCAACACAAAAAGGTGCCCCTCCAATTTTAGGTAAACTTTCCAGATACCATGTTCCAGCCAATGCTCTATTCTTTTCCTGTTTATGTATTTTAATAGGGTATACAATTGCCTCACTCTCTCCAAGCCTCATAAGTGCTTTTACAATTGTGACAAGCATTTCAGCTATTGCATTTTTATTCGTATGGTCTGTAATTTTGATTAGCTATATTGTGTATCGTCGCAATCGCCCTCATCTACACGCTGAATCCATTTATAAAATGCCAGGAGGTGTTGTCATGTGTGGGATAATTTTAGTTTTCTTTGTTTTCATGCTCTATTTGTTGACATTAGAAGCTGATACTCTACTAGCCTTAAAATATAGTATATTCTGGTTTGTTTTCTTGGGTATAATGTATTTTATGTTTGTAAAGAAAAAAATAACTCAAGGTAACAAATAAAGTCTATACATAAAAACATCTCAAAAAAGGGTAATTTTAGTTACCCTTTTTCTACTTAACCTCCTCCCCAAACATCAAAAAACGACGATTCCTACCGGCACCGGTTTGTAAACAATCCGGCTTATTAAGGGGGAATGCTGCTGATCATTTATATGGTTCACCTACATAAGGCTCTATGGGCTAGCCCTGCCCTGAACACTCACCACCCATTCTAAAAATACTTAATGTGTAAAATGTTATATGCTTTATATCACTACTCTACACAACAGTACTTTACTGTATAATAGGATAAGAACGAGCTATTCTGTAAAGAATTCTCTATAAACTTCACTGACATTGTTTACTAATAAAACATGAGATTTTATCTAAAACTTCCCCCCCAAAAAAATTTATATTCAATTTTTTATCAAAATTAAAAATATAGCTCTAAACAGAATATATCTTAATAGCTATCTGCAATAAAAAAAGATTCTATGAAAATATTTTTCTATTTGTAATAAATTTTAAATATAAATACTTAAAGATAAATTTTAAATATGTTTTTTCATATTTTAAATAATAGTTTAACTACTTAAACTTATTTTCTTTATATATAAAGTTTTATATTTAATAAATTTACAATTTTATTTATATTTTTCTATATATAAAAATCTACATTAATAAATAATTTTAAATATAAAGATATTTATACAATAAATTACTATAAATAAATATACATAAATATAAATTATTATTTATATACAAATAATAATAATATATAATATAAATTATATTATATATTATATATATAACTTATGTATAAAACATAAAAAATCAAAAAAATATAATACAATTTATCTTTTGTTTCTTATATATAAAATAATTATTCCATTAGTTAATAATGTTTTTGCTTTATTCACATATAGTCATAGAAAAAAATTCCTTTACTCCTTAACCATAGCGTGTTCCGATAGAAGGAATTACCTTTTTTAGGGTAATTTTTATTTAAAAATAACTAAGGAGAACTCCCCAAAAATGAACAAACAAAATTTAGAAAAAAAACCTAAGAAGAAATTGCAACGTGGACTACATAACCGACACATACAACTTATAGCCCTTGGTGGAGCGATTGGAACAGGTCTCTTCATGGGATCAGGAAAAACAATCAGTGTAGCAGGCCCCTCAATTCTACTCGTTTATGCAATTATTGGTTGTGCTCTATACTTTGTCATGCGTGCTATGGGAGAGTTATTGCTTTCTAATACACAATACCGATCTTTTATTGACTTCTCAACCGATCTTCTAGGGCCATGTGCCGGATTCTTTATCGGCTGGACATATTGGTTGTGTTGGATTGTCACTGGAACTGCTGAAATTATTGCTATTGTCACTTACACACACTTTTGGTGGCCTGAGCTCAATCCGTGGATTCCTGTTATAATTGGTCTTATGTCCTTTTTAATTCTTAACCTCGTCGCCGTAAAACTATTTGGCGAACTTGAGTTTTGGTTTGGTTTTATCAAAATCGTAGCAATTCTAGTCCTAATCGTTGTAGGATTTTATATGATCTTTACCGGTTTTGTCTCTCCAAACGGTACGGTTGCTTCTCTTAGCCATATATGGAACGGTGGGAATATTTTTCCGCGAGGAATTACAGGCTTTTTTGCTGGATTTCAAATTGTTATTTTTGCTTTTGTTGGCATTGAACTCGCTGGAACAGCTGCTGCTGAAGTAAAAGAGCCTCAAAAAGCTTTACCACAGGCTGTTAATTCAATACCAATCCGCATTGTATTCTTTTATATATTCTCTCTTCTTGTGATTATGTCTGTGACGCCGTGGGATCAAATCAGTCCAGAAAAAAGCCCATTTGTAACAATGTATGCACTTATTGGTATTCCAACTGCTGCAGGTTTGATGAACTTTGTTGTCCTCACAGCTGCCGCATCTTCAGCAAATAGTGGAATTTTTTCTACCAGCCGTATGATATATGGGCTAGCAACACAAAAAGGTGCTCCTAAATTTTTAGGAAAACTTTCTCGTAACCACGTTCCAGCCAACGCATTATTCTTTTCATGTATATGCATCTTATTTGGTTATGCCGTTGTATCGTTATCTCAAACACTCATAGCTGCTTTTACAATTGTTACGACAATTGCCGCAACTTTGTTTATATTTGTATGGTCTATCATTTTGATCAGCTATATCATCTATCGCCGCAATCGTCCTCTCCAGCATACTGTCTCTCCTTATAAAATGCCAGGAGGTGTTGTTATGTGTTGGGCGCTTCTTGTTTTCTTTGCATTCATTATCTATTTACTGTCATTAGAAGCTGACACTGCCATAGCTTTAAAATACACTCCAGCATGGTTCATATTTTTAGGAATTGTATACTTTCTTTTTGGGAAAAAGAATTATGCAAAAAATTAAAAAATAAAGCTTATATTACAAAAAACATATAAAAAAGGGTAACTAAAGTTACCCTTTTTTGATATTTATCTATAAAATTATAAAAGCTATTGACAAAATATCTCTGTAGAATCTTCAATTACGCTCTTTATCAACCAAAGCATTCGATTTTATCCAAGGCATCATAGAACGAAGTTTTTTACCAACTTCTTCAATAGGATGATTATCATTTAAACGCCGCATACTTTTAAAATGAGCAGCACCAGCTTTATATTCTTGAATCCAATTCGATGTAAATTTACCCGTTTGAATATCTTTCAATATACGTTTCATTTCTGCTCTGGTTTTATCCGTAATCACACGTGGACCAGACATATATTCACCCCATTCAGCTGTATTAGAAATCGAATAATTCATATTTGCAATGCCCCCTTCATACATGAGATCAACAATTAGTTTAACCTCATGCAAACACTCAAAATAAGCCATTTCCGGTGCATAACCTGCTTCCGTTAGTGTTTCATAACCTGCTCGAATCAATTCAACAAGACCACCACAAAGAACCGCTTGTTCACCAAAAAGATCAGTTTCGCACTCTTCTTTAAATGTTGTTTCAATCACCCCAGCACGTCCACCACCAAGTCCACATGCATAAGACAATGCTACATTATGTGCATGTCCTGAAGCATCTTGCGCCACCGCTATTAAACAAGGAACACCACAACCCCGTTGGTATTCATTACGAACTGTATGACCTGGACCTTTAGGAGCAATCATCACAATATCAACGTTTTTTTTAGGTTCAATCAAGCCAAAATGAATACTTAAACCATGAGCAAAAGCAATTGCTGCCCCGTCGCGTAAATGATCATGAATATGTTCCTTATAAATATCAGCTTGCAATTCATCTGGTGTTGCCATCATGATGAGATCTGCCCATTTTGCTGCTTCAGCAACACTCACCACTTCAAAACCATCGGCCATAGCCTTTTTAACTGTTTCCGACCCTGAACGCAAAGCTATTTGCACATTTTTAACACCGGAATCTTTCAAGTTTAAAGCGTGCGCACGCCCTTGAGAACCATAACCAACAATGGCTACTTTTTTCCCTTTAATGAGATTAACATCCGCATCACGATCATAATAAACACGCATAAAAAAATTCCTTCTTTCTCTATTTAAACTGGATTTCAGATTATTTTTATTAAATAAGAAACATTATTTTAGTGCATCACACACTTATAAAGACAAAAAACACCGCTTATAAGAACACAGCAATTGAATAATTTTAAAGTTTACATATTGCATAGAAAAAACTGTAATCCCCAAACATTCCTAAAACATATACAGATCCCCAAATAACTTCAACTGCTATTCTACAAAAATAATAATTACACAAAATAAGATTTCTAAAGAAAATTTAGCTAATATTCTACTCTTCTATCGTGCAACAAAACGCTATATTCTAAAAATTCAGATACAATATACAATTTTTAACATGAACCAAATCAATATGGATAGCAAGAAAAATTACAAAATAACAAGTATTGTTTTAATACAACCTTCAAAAGCATATACAACAATATCTTTAGAATAATAGAGAGGATGTTTTTACTTTTTACGTTCTTTAATATCCACGCTTCTCACGCAAAAAAGAACACCCCCATACGGCCATTATGTTATCCATTTATGGCGCCTTATAAAAAAAATTTAATATGCTCGAGCCCTTTTCAAGAATCCCCTATAATAGTCTAAGATTTATTGCACACCACTCTCTTTACTTCATAAAGCTACAAGTCGATATCATCATTCTATTTAACAGCTCCTATTGCATTAAGCTTACTCATAAGGAGATTTTACGTTATACTATTTACAGATAACCCGAAAATGAGCTCAAATATCAAGAAAATTTGTGTATTGATCCATTAAAATCCTACGCACTCCTTTATAATGGAAATACTTTCAAAACCCTATTTCTTCTCCCTTCAAAGAAATTATAGTAAGTAGATTTGGTAAAATTTTCTCATAATGGATGGTAATATAAAAAAGCATTTCATACCCTAAAAAACACAAAAAATAGAAAGCTACCAATAAACAGAGGAAAATAGAATATTTTATAATGTATGCTAATAGTGCTACTTATCTCAACATGTATAAAATTGTTTTTTAAGATAAATTGACAAACCTCTATAAAAATTTCTCTTCCAATTTTTATAGAGAAAAAAGGTTACGATAATAACCGGATAAAACGCTGAACAGTCTCATGCATTCCATACTCCAACGCATCAGCAATAAGCCCATGGCCAATAGAAACTTCATCAAGCCAAGGAATCTTTTTGACAAGAGCAGGAAGATTCATAATTGTCAGATCATGCCCTGCATTCATACCTAACTGCAACTCTTTTGCTCTTCTTGCTGCTAAAACAAGTTTATTGAGCTCTTGAACTTGTTTTATTTTGTCCTGAAATGCACCACCGTAAGGTCCCGTGTAAAATTCCACACGATCAGCACCCATTGCTTTAGCAATATCAAGACCATCGACAGTAGGGTTAGCAAAAAGGGATACACGAATCTTTCTTTTTTTTAAATTCTGAATAATAGGTGCTAAAAATTCTGCATCATGAGCAAAATTCCAACCATGATCAGACGTTGACTGATCTGGATCATCAGGAACAAGGGTAATCTGATCCGCGTAGTTTTCAGCGATATCTAAAAATTGATCACTGGGATAACCTTCAATATTAAACTCAGCTGTAGGAAAAGCGTTCTTGATTAAACAGTATATATCTGGCAAATCCGCAAAACGAATATGCCTTTCATCAGGGCGTGGATGAACCGTCAAACCTGCTGCTCCAGCAGCAAGCGCTATATGCCCAATATTCGTTATACTTGGCCACGGAAGATTACGTCGATTACGCAAAACAGCAACAGCATTAAGATTAACCGAAAGTTTTACCGCCATGCCCATTTCCATTTTTTTATAGTGTGTAACAAGATAGAAAAAAGGCATTTTCCATCTGAAACTTAGATGATATACATATTTTTTTCTATCGAACAATCATTAAACGTTCTGCTGCGCGCGTAATTCCCGTATAAAGCCAGCGCGCATACATATCACGAAATGCAAAACTTTCATCAAACAAAACGACATTATTCCATTGAGAACCTTGCGCCTTATGAACCGTTAATGCATACCCATAATCAAAATCATCATATCGCTTTTTTAATTGCCATGAAATTTCTTGATCAGGGTTTTCAAACGCTGCTTTTAAAAGTTTAATCTTTGCTATCCCACGCTCACTTTCTTCTGGTTTCACAAGAAGATTAATACTTGGTTTAACTGTTTCCTTCTGTGAAGTCATCACCTTCCATAAAGAGCCATTCAACAAACCTTTAATAGGATCATTTCGCAAACACACCAGCTTATCTCCTGCTTGCGGATAATCTGCTGTAAATCCTTTTAACACACGCAAACGCTGATTATAAAGGTAGCGCGTACGATTAACCCCCACCAATACCTGATCAGCATCCAAAACCAATTGTTGATTGACCTCTTTACGTGTAACAACACGGGCTTCACCATAGTCACCATAAGCAATATCGCGTCCTTCACGCACGTCCATAGCAAGACGTATAATCGGATTATCTCGCGCTTGCCGATGAATTTCTGAAAGAAGAAAATCTGGTTCTCCACTGGAAAAAAATCCTCCACCTGATATAGGAGGCAATTGGCCTGGATCACCAAGAACAAGAATTGGCGTCCGAAAACTCATTAAATCACGCGCCAATTTTTCATCGACCATCGAACACTCATCAACAATAATGAGTTTAGCTTGTGCAGCAGCACTTCTTCGATTTAATGTAAATGTTGGAGCGATAGACTTTTTTCCTGTTATTTCATCGGAAACTTCCTCTTCACCACGTGGACAATAAATCAGCGAATGAATCGTACAAGCATTGCTTGCACCTTTAGAACGTAAAACCTGCGCCGCCTTCCCTGTAAAAGCAGCAAACTGAACAGAACCATCAACTGTTTCTGCAAAATAGCGCGCAAGCGTCGTCTTACCCGTCCCCGCATAGCCAAAAAGGCGAAAAAGAGGAGAACGCCCTTCCTTCAACCACGCGGCAACAGCCTTCAATGCATTATCCTGTTCCCGTGAAAACTGCATAGCTTACCAACATAAGATTTGCATAAAAAGAGCAGTATTTTGAAAAAAAACTACTATCAAGAAAAAATTTTTTATTAAGAATTGCTGATACACGCCCATCTAACAACTTTCGTAGCACAATTATCAATTATTTACCCATTGCTTTTTCAAGATATTGTAACAATCTAAATTTTATCTATACATCGATCTTCTTGGTAACACTTTATGCGTATCAAATAAAATATCATCTTTTACAACAGTAACACCAACAATGGAAGATGCATATCTTAAATTTAAAATAACACCTCTATACGCTTTTTCTAACCAAAATTTAGAATGAGAAAAAGAGCATTGCAATTGCAAAACCCTCACTAGAAAAAATGTCCTTAACAGGATAAGAATAATGTAATTTTTGAACGCTATTTTACACAATCAATCAGCTTTCTTGCACATAAAAAATAAAGTACATCCACTATTACGAAATAATAATAAATATATCAAAAACCTTTTGGCAAAAATAGAAATAGCTCTCAACAAAACGACTTAATCCTATGATGATACACCTATAAGGTTCCTATTTCCCTCTTATCATGATTTTAATAAATTTACTCTTCATGCTACAAATATGTTATATCTCAACGAATAAAGAGAGACATCACGCTTATATGAAGCACGCTTTATCTCGCACAAATATGGAACTTTTTCTGTTTCAACAATAAAATATGGTTCGTAAGTATGGCCTTCTTGGTAGTCTATTATAAGAAAACTGGGACATGGTTTCATGTCCAGCGTAGCACTTCAGGTTCGTCCTCTAGAATATGAGAAAAGCGCAATTCTCCATCGACTGAGTCAAACTTTTTCTTTTTGTCGCAATGTTTTAAAGTTTATAAAAACTAACTGATTAATACTATTCTTATTGCTAGAAATAACAAGACCTCTTTTTATCTATATAGATAATTGATTTTATATATCTTTTTTAAAGTACGGGACGCGTAAATAAAAGTGAGGGAATAGGATTTTGCAACACGTCTCTATAGGACGCCTCTTTTTTTGCAAACTTTCTCAAGAAAGTCTTTTAATTCTGCTAAGTTTTGTTGTGAAAAATTCTCTAAATTTCTAACAAACTCACCAACAGCTTCACGTCTCAACGGATCAGAAGTCTTGATTGTAAAACTTTTGCGACAAGCATAAGCTGCTTTCCTTAAGAGTAAAGCCTTCTCTTTATCTAAACCATAAAGCTCTATGATCTTTTCTTCCAGTTCTACAGGAACAGATTTTTTGCCAATTTCTACAGCAGATAAAAATGATACAGATATGTCTAATTTCTTAGCCATATCTAAGAGGCGTTCTGAATGATCAACCCGAAGTTTCCGTAAAATTTTACCAAAAGATGTAACCATATAAAAAGTCCTATTAGAGAAGAAATATTTCTTCTGATTCTAACAAATCTTTTTATGATTTTCTTCAATTATTGCGAATCAAGAGTTCTTTTCGGGGTGGTTTTTTAGCAAAACCAGAGGTCCAAAGGGTCTCTATTCTAAGATGTTCTAACTTTTGGTTAACCATCTTTTAAGATGTGAGAAGCTATTCTCTACGGCGTCCACAAAACGGGAAAAATCTATTACAAACATAAAGACAATGAAGGCTATCAATTTCATGATGCGTGACATCAT
>NZ_JBHINK010000105.1:345-676 GCF_042194905.1 Bartonella sp. CL63NXGY | reverse complement strand
CAGTGATTATTACCGCTTCGACCGTTTTAACAGCTACAACGCCGACTTTACAACTTGCTGCAGCGTTTGCTGCCTTGTTAAAGCCCTTGCGTTATTTGAAAATACCAGTAGATCAAATGACATTAATGCTCTCAGTGGCATTACGATTTGTGCCTACCATTATGCAACAATTACATCAGATTATGAACGCCCAACGCTCGAGAGGGATGCAGTTTAATCAAGGGGGCTTAATTGCCCGTTGTCATCACTTGCTGCCCGTGCTAATTCCATTATTTATCAACTCCTTTCAACGTTCAGAGGAGTTAGCCACGGCGATGGAAGCACGCGGTTA
>NZ_JBHINK010000105.1:0-335 GCF_042194905.1 Bartonella sp. CL63NXGY | reverse complement strand
GCCCCGGACAAACTATCAACAGTTAAGCTGGCGGACTCGTGACTCGTTAGCCTTGCTAATCATGTTAATGGTGACCATTGGACTGATGCTATTGAAAATTTGGCTTTAGTTGAGGAGACTAAAATGTATCGTTATAAAATTACCTTTGCTTATGATGGGGCGAATTTCTCTGGCTTCCAAATTCAACCTCATAAACGAACCGTCGAACAAACGCTTAAGACCGCGGTGAACAAAATTGCCAAGAACCCAACACCGGCAATCCCCGTTATTGGTTCTGGACGAACCGATGCTGGGGTTCACGCTCTGAATCAGGTTGCCCACTTTGATATTCCATA
>NZ_JBHINK010000104.1:338-679 GCF_042194905.1 Bartonella sp. CL63NXGY | reverse complement strand
ATACCAGCGAGTAGTTATGCCAACCTTGAATACTTTGAATGGTACTAAGAAAATGCCAGATAAGGCGATTACACAAGATGTTCACGGAATTCTGCACTATACAACTGATGCAGTTACTAATCAATCGAAGATTACTGGTTTAGATCTGAAGACACCAGATAATGGTATGCCAGCGTTGACTCAGTCTGATATGCCAACCTTCCCTGGATACTCCTTAGATATGGATGGAATAGTTGGCTTTAATTATCAAGCTAAAAATAATCTAGTTGCGAGATCACATGATTACTTACTTCATGATGTGCAGGAAAGCCTTAAAAATAATTTTGGATTAATGACAGACT
>NZ_JBHINK010000104.1:0-321 GCF_042194905.1 Bartonella sp. CL63NXGY | reverse complement strand
GGTCTCAAAAGGATATGTACCCTGTTTACTACAACTTGAACCATTACAATGACACGGTTAAGTTTGTAGATACCACGAATAATGATGAGATTAATGATCCAATTACGTTGAAGAACATTGCTTATACGACGCCAATGTCTGAAGTGGATACTAGTGCAGTTAACCAAGCTGTAAAGTATCTACAAGATAAGGGTTATGTTTTAACCAATAACCCATTGACGACGACTGGCTTGAAGCAAGACGCCAGTGATCAGACTTACACGCTTGAATTCAAGCATGATACTCAGGCAGGATCACAACAGGTTACACCAACGCGGATTG
>NZ_JBHINK010000103.1:0-681 GCF_042194905.1 Bartonella sp. CL63NXGY | reverse complement strand
AACCACAATTGGTCCGCGTAATTGTTGGATGATCGTAATAAGATTTAACCATCCAACTCCCCACATTAAGGTAAGGTTTGGTTCAATAATCAATGGTCGCCATTGCGTTAATTGTTTCATATGAAACATCCCTACTTTCTCCGCATTAGATAATACTCTTCTCCGTCCGTTTGGTCACGCAGAAATCTGGTAGAATGAAGATAATAACCTAATCTGGGAGGAAATCAAGCTCATGAAGATGCCAATGTTAGGACTAAAGGGAAGCGCTGATCGCCAACAAATCGATGACCGGCTTCAATACCAACCAACTGTTTATGAATTTTATACTGATGCTAATGACTTCACCACTGATGGTTTGAAACGGCTTGATGATGCTGTTCAGTATGTCCAGTCACAAGGAATCAAGCACATTGTCATTCATCACCCAATGGTCTTTCAGCAATGGCATTCCGAAGTAGTTGCTCCAGAAGCAGCCTACCCAGAACTATATCGCTTCATTGAAACTAGCACTGCTGATTTATTAAAAATTGCCGAAAAACGTAACATCCAAATTTTGGTCCATGGTGGTTACTCTGGCCAAGAAGTGGAAGACATGATTGCTCATTATCCTAGCCTGCATGACGCTCGTCAAGCTGTCTACCAGCGGTTGGATCGATTTGCTAAAGATGGTGGCTCCCATAT
>NZ_JBHINK010000102.1:327-683 GCF_042194905.1 Bartonella sp. CL63NXGY | reverse complement strand
CAACTGAAACTTTAATTAAGTCAATTGCCTATCACAATACTGACCTAACCATTTGTATTTTGAATGACGCCCTCCCCCAAGAATGGTTTGCCAATTTAAGGCAACGGCTGCAATCCTTACGGATTGAAATCCGTGACATTAAAATTGATTCGCGGCAAATTGCCAATGAACAACTGTCCATTGGTAACATTACCAAGATGACCTATGCTCGGTTTATGATTCCGCAATGCATTCCAGAAGCACGAGTATTATATTTAGATAACGATACGATTGTCCAAACCGATCTAGATGACCTCTTTAATATTGATATGCAGGGGCATGCGATTGGGGTGGTCAAGGAAGCCTTATCCCCAGAC
>NZ_JBHINK010000102.1:0-237 GCF_042194905.1 Bartonella sp. CL63NXGY | reverse complement strand
CATAGTCGTAATGATCAGTCGATTTTAAATAGTCGCTTTGGCGATGACTATCTACCTCTCCCCTATGCCTATAATGTTCAAGTGGGTGAAGAATTAAACTCACAATTAGGTCATGAGCCGGCAGAAGAACAAGAGCCTGAATTATACCGACTTTATCAACAACGCATTGCGGCTTCTCAACCATTCAAGATCCTGCACTACACCACAGCGTTAAAGCCATGGCGATTAATTATCACT
>NZ_JBHINK010000101.1:0-687 GCF_042194905.1 Bartonella sp. CL63NXGY | reverse complement strand
CCTTGGCATGACCATAGATACTTGAATAATCCTTAATCCAAGCATTACAAAAAACATGGGCATTATCATAAACCCGCGCCCAGACATAAACCCGTGACTTGCCATACACATGGGCATTGCCAAAAATATAGCCACAAACATAGGCACTTTCATAGACACGGGCATTGTCATAAACCTTGGCACCATTAGAAATAGTAGCATTATCACTAATTACGGCATAACCATAAACATGCCCACAGACCTTAGCGTTATCATGAATTTTTGCATTATCATAAATATGAGCGGTTGTATCAAAAACCAATGCCTTGCCATTGACGATAGCATTGCCATACACCTTGGCACCTCTAAAGATTTTAGCATCATTATAAATTTTAGCATTTTCATAAACAGTTGCATCGAAAAGAACCGCGGCATTATCATAGACCCAGCAATTGCCATCATGGGATAAGTTACTTTCATTTTCAATAAAACCGCCGAGGTCCCCCGCCTTAACATCATCGAAATCTCTTAGAGCACGAATGCGGTGTAAAGTAAGACCATCAAAAGTGAATTTTTCATTGGTAAATTCGTATTTTTTCATTGGAAATTCTTTCTTAACGTAAAAAGTTTTGAAATTGACACCTTATAAAGGCGCCGGGCGCTCAAAACACGGCGTTAAGTCCGTTGCTATGCTTTCCCCTAAAAAGG
>NZ_JBHINK010000013.1:0-52786 GCF_042194905.1 Bartonella sp. CL63NXGY | reverse complement strand
CAATAACCGTACGGAATACTCACACTCGCTGAAATGTTATTGCTATGTCCTTCTTGCTTGCTCCCACCCCAATAATCTGTCTGACTGCGCTGATAGTTAAAATCCCACGCATCATTCATCCCTAAAATATTTTCTACCCTCAAGCCCGCACTATAACGCGCACAACCCGTGGAAGATTGTCCCATATTGTCATGAGAAACAGTAACCTTGAAAGTTTTATCGAGATGATTGTTAATATTGACAATGGTGCTCCCTTCTTCACGCCCTGGAAGAAGTTCGCTTTGAGCGTGCGCTGAACTCAAACGGTTGATCTGATCAAGCCCCTGTTCAATATCGCGCATGTTCAGAACATGACCTTGAAGCCCAGGAAAAGCACTCCACACAACATTGTTATAACGAGATGCCGGTGAACCATTATAGTAAATCTCTGAAAGCTTGCCCTCAACGACAACAAATTTGAGCGTCTTGCTGTTTTTGATATCTTGATCGGGAATATAAAAACGCGCCGTTACATAGCCTTGATCCAAATAAACTTTGGTTAACTTCTTGATTAAGAGCTGAATATCAAAAAGACCAATACATCTTCCAACATAAGGCTCTGTTACGGCTGATATAGAGCGCTTTTTGACATGATGCACTCCCTCAACAACAACAGCATGAATGGGAAAACATTGCTTCCCACCCAAAAGCGTTTCTGGATTTTGCTCTGAAGGCGTCTTGATCCTTTTAGGCGTTAAAGACCGTAAATTCTCAATTCTTTCTAATTGCTGCTTCTCAGATTGTTGGCGAGAAAAATTATCTGTTGGGGAATGAAAAATAGCTGAGGAGCGCGCATAAACATTTACACCTGTAAACAAGCCAAAGAAAACAAAAATGGCACGAAAAATTCTCAAAAGAGAACTTTGGCGTAAAAATACAGAAAACAATACAGATTGCCCCCGCTTTGCATTATTCATGAAGCATTCTTTAAAAGAACTTCATGGAACCTCTAACAAGTCCACTCAAAACAGCCACTGCCCTATGACGCTTTTAACAAAAGCACATGCCTCTGTTACCAAAAAAGTGACACCCAAAACTGCTTTATTTTAACTGCTGAAGATCTCTCCCCCACATTTATATAAAGAAACCTCTAAACAAAACTGTTTAGTCCGTCAATGGTTAATACATCAATATCCCCAGTTTAATGCTACAATATATTTATCAATAATTAGAGATAAATTCACTCTCCAGCTCCTCTAAGCCACTCAACACGCATATAAACGAGACATCATGCTATCAAGCACATCCTATCGTCAAAAACAACAGCATAAAACAATAAGAAATCTCTTTTGAAGTCTTTAAGACAACCACGCAAAACTCTTTTTATGGCATTCTCATCAAGGAACTTTTTTCCAAAAGCAAATGATCTGAGTGACCTTATCAGAAGAGTTTTGTCAGTCTTGTCAGTTCATTCTAGCTCCTATATTATTTTTTTTAAATGAGAGAAAATTAAAAACATTATATTTCAATAGGTTAGTATTTTAACGATACAACCTATATCGACAATATAACCTTAAATACAATCAATAATATATATTTGTCAGTTTGTGTCTGTAAATTGAACTAACAAACTAGATTATTTTAGTGACTCATAAAATCTATCAAAATAATCATTATGATATTTTAAAAGCACATGCTTCATTTGTCTTTTTCCATAAAATAAACAGCAAATTTCACTATTTTGCTGATCTGACCCCATGTCATGGGCTGTGGATAAACAAGCTTAAAAAAAACTTTTTGAAAAAATTATCCGCTTTTTTAGCATTTTTTCCAGCTTTTTCTCAATTCGTTCAAAATGGATTTAATAAGCTTCGTTTTGATTCTTTTGAAGAGAATTAAACCCTTATGTGAAAACGGAGCCCTGTTGTAATATGCATCACTTTAATAAGTATGATAATGAACATGTCACTTTACGCTCTCTCTTAGAATATTATCGTCAACAAGCTAAATCACCCCGTGAATTAGGAACACTGTTCGAAAATCTTGTCATGGCTTATCTTATGCATGACCCTCTCCATTATGGACGATATGAAAAGGTAGAAACCTATTATGAATGGGCTGAAGAGCGTGAAGGTTGGAATAAAAATGATATCGGCATTGATCTGGTTGCTAAGCTTCGTCATCAAGAAGGCTATGTGGCTATTCAGTGTAAGTTTTATAAAGCAGATCATCAGATTAGTAAAAAGGATATTGATAGCTTTATCGCAGCCTCTGGGAAAGACATCTTTAAATATCGTCTTCTTGTTGATAGCACGGAAGTGGAATTAAGTGACAATGTGAAGGCCATGATCAAAGGACAAGCGATCCCCGTTTATCGCATTGACCTTCGTCATATGGAAAACAGTCGGATAGATTGGCAAATCTATGCAACCAAAAAAGAAGTTCTTCTTAAGTCAACAAAAGAGCCTCGTCCCCATCAAGAAGAAGCCATCAAAAAAGTCTGTGAAGGTTTAAAAGAAGCAGACCGTGGCAAGCTTATTATGGCATGTGGAACGGGTAAAACTTTTACCAGTTTGAAGATAGCAGAACACATAGCAGGTCAAGGCAAGCGTGTTTTGTTTCTGGTGCCTTCTCTTGCTTTAGTCTCGCAAACGATCCGTGAATGGACAGCCGATGCACAAGTGCCGTTGCGTTCTTTTGCTGTGTGTTCTGATACGAAGGTGGGCAAGCGTCGTAAAAATCAAGATGATATTGTTGGCATGGAAACATCAGATCTTGTTCTCCCTGCTACAACAGATGCAAAAGCCCTTGCCAAAGAAGCTCGTGAAAACCTAGTAGACGCAATGACGGTCATCTTTTCAACCTATCATTCAATCCAAGTGATTTCGGATGCACAAAAAGAGCATGGTTTACTCGAATTTGATCTGATCATTTGTGATGAAGCGCATAGAACAACTGGGGCTTCATTGGGAAGTGAAGACAATGAATCTGAATTTATCAAGGTTCATGATAACAGCATTATTCGTGGTAAAAAACGTCTGTATATGACAGCAACGCCGCGTATCTTTAGTGATACTGCCAAAAGGCGGGCTGATGAGATCAATGCCGTTCTCGCCTCTATGGATGATGAAGCACTTTTTGGAAAACAACTCCATCATTATACATTCGCGGAAGCTGTCGATAATGAACTTTTAACTCCTTACAAGATTGTGGTCTTGGGTATTAATGAAACCTATATCACACCAGCCATACAGGAGATTATTGCCAATGAAAACCGTGAAATTGATTTAGATGATGCGGCAAAAATTATTGGCTGTTATAGAGCCCTGACCAAAATAGATAAGCAAGCCGCTGTTGATGATGATGATACAGAGCCCATGCAATGTGCTTTAGCTTTTTGCAAAGATATCAATACCTCTCAATATATAACAAAGCTCTTTAATAAAATTATCAAATCTCATATTGATGATTTCCTTCAAACCGTTCCCTTTCTAAACTGTGAAGTAAGACATATTGACGGAACGCAAAGCGTCAAAAAACGCAATGAGGAACTGGATTGGCTTAAAGGAGATGCTGGGAACAATGTTTGTCGGATCTTAAGCAATGTTCGGTGTCTTTCAGAAGGGATTGATGTCCCTGCTCTTGATGCGATCATGTTCTTACACCCACGCAATAGCCAAGTGGATGTGATACAGGCGGTGGGGCGTGTGATGCGCCGTGCTCCAAATAAGAAAACGGGCTATATCATTTTACCCATTATCATTCCTTCACACTTAGAAGCCAAAAAAGCTTTAAAAAACAATAAGAGATACCGTGTTGTTTGGCAAGTTTTGCATGCTTTACATTCTCATGATGAAAGGCTTGCTCGGACAATTAATCAAATGTCTTTAGGACAAGATAGCAGCCATACGATTGAGATTATAGAGATTAAGCGTGAGGATGAATTAAAAGAGCTTACCACAACGGTTGATGAGATCTCGATACCATCAAAAGCAGAAAGTTCTGGACGTGTCATTGGAACAGCAGAAAGCAAATCTCAATCGGTATCTGGAGGACAAGGAGACCTATTCCCCCGTTCTGAATTTTTTGATTTTGTCAAAGCCATTTTTCTGGATAGTTTTAAAATCACGGATTATTGGGGCATTTGGGCGAACAATGTTGCTGAGATTGCTCAAAACCATATCAATCATCTTAAAGATATGATTTCCGATGAAAAGAGTGAAGCCTTTCACGCCTTTGATGCCTTCCATAAGGAATTAAAGAACAACGTCAACAGTGAAATAAAGCAAGAGGAAGCGATTGAGATGTTAGCGCAACATCTTGTCACGCGTCCCGTGTTTGAAGCTTTATTTGACGGTAATGAATTTGTACAGAACAATGCCATTTCACAAGCAATGGATAAGATCTTAACGGAACTGGATAAAACCAATATCGAAGAGAAAACGAAAGATCTTGATCAATTTTACAAAAGTGTCATGTTCTGTACAGCAAGCATTACGGAAACTCATGCAAAACAGAATCTTATTATCAAACTTTATGAAAGTTTTTTTGCCAAGGCATTTAAGAAAACCACGGATAGGCTTGGGATTGTTTATACGCCCGTTGAGGTTGTTGATTTTATCATTCATTCTGTTGATGATGTGTTGCGTAATGAATTTGGCAAAAGCTTAGGGTCACGTGGTGTCTCTATTCTTGACCCTTTCACTGGAACGGGTACTTTTATCACACGACTTTTACAATCTAATCTCATCAAACCAGAGGATATGGAATATAAATTCCGTCATGATATCCATGCCAATGAGATTGTTATCTTAGCTTATTACATAGCAGCGATTAACATTGAATCGACTTATCATAGTATCATGAAAGGTGAGTATATTCCTTTTAAGCATATTGGTTTGACTGATACGTTTCAGATGCTTGAAGAGAAAAATCTTCTACAGGAATTATTCAAAGAAAACAGTGAATATTTAGAACATCAGAAAAATCTAAACATCAAAGTTATCTTTGGTAACCCTCCTTATTCTTCTGGTCAAAGAAGTGAGAATGATAATAATGCAAATGTAGAATATGAAATACTTGATAGAAGTATCCAAAATACGTATGCACTTAAATCTCAAGCAACATTAAAAAGAAATCTCTATGATAGCTATATTCGAGCGATTAGGTGGGCAAGTAATCGCTTAAGTTCTCAAGGTGGTATTGTAGCTTATATTTCTGGAAATGGATGGATAGATAAAGCATTTGCTGATGGCATGCGAAAATGCTTACGAAATGAATATTCTTCTATTTATATCATTAATCTTCGTGGTGATATTCGAAAAAATATAAAATCAAAAGAGCTATCAAAGGAAGGAGGCAATGTTTTTGGTTCTGGAAGTCAAAACGGAATAGCTGTAACGATTTTTGTGCGCAATCCAAATAAAAAACAACCGTGTAAGATTTACTATCATGATATTGGAGATAATCTTTCCACCGCAAAAAAACTTGAGATGCTTCAATACTTTGGTAGTGTTGATGGCATCACAAATAAATCGAGTTGGAAAATAATTACACCGGATGAACATGGTGACTGGATTCATCAACGTGATAACAATTTCAAAACATTTTTAGCTATAGGCGATAAGAAGGGATGTAATTTCAGACTATTTGAAACATTTTCTCTTGGGGTTGTAACTAATCGTGATGCTTGGACGTATAACTCAAGCCATGAAACTTTAAAGAAAAACATGAGTAATATGATTGCCTTCTATAACAGTGAAGTGGAACGTTTTAATGATATCTATCCGCATGCTAGTCGCAAGATACGTACAAAGGCTGTAAATAATTTCGTTGATACAGATGAGAGGAAGATAAGTTGGAGCTATAATGTTAAACAAGAGTTAGTAAGAGGAAAAATCTTTGAATTTGAAAATAGATGCATCACGCAAAGTCTTTATCGTCCTTTTACGAAACAATGGCTATACTGCAACCGTACTTTTAATGAGAGAGTCTATCAAATGCCGCGGATATTCCCTATGGGGAAGGTAGTTGAAAATATGGTAATACAAATTACAGGTACGGGAACTCAATCGGGTTTTTCTGTACTTATGTCTAAAAATTTACCTAATCTTGATGTAGTGGATAAAGGTCAATGCTTTCCACGCTATATTTATGAAGATGCTGAATCCTTGAAAAACAATAAAGAGAAACAATCCCATTTATTTACAGAAAAAAGCACAACAGCTGGTTTACAGAAGCATGATGCCATTACGGATGAAGGATTAGCACATTTTAAAGAGGCTTATCCAAATGAAAAAATTACTAAGGATGATCTATTCTATTACGTTTACGGTTTACTCCATTCGGAAGATTACCGTGCTCGTTATGCTGATAACCTCTCTAAAGAATTGCCTCGCATTCCTTGCGTAAAGAGTGCTGAAGATTTTTGGAAGTTTGTAACAGCAGGACGTGAACTGGGTCATTTGCACGTAAACTATGAAACTGTAGAACCTTATCCCGTGACCTTTAAAAAAGGCAATCCAAAACAGACTGATATCTCTAATCCAGAAAAGTTTTATTATGTGACTGAAATGAAATTCGCAAAAGCAGGTAAAGAGAAAGATAAATCAACTGTTATTTATAACAGCAATATCACAATGACAGATATCCCTCTTGAAGCTTATGAGTATATCGTTAATGGTAGACCCGCTCTTGAATGGGTTATGGGGCGTCAATGTGTAAAGACAGATAAAAAGAGCGGCATTGTTAATGATGCCAATCGCTATGCTGTTGAAACCGTTGGCAACCCTGCCTACCCTCTAGAGTTGTTTCAAAGGGTTATTACTGTAAGTTTAGAGACAATGAAAATCGTTAAAAGCTTACCAAAATTAGAAATTAGAGAAACTGAATAACTTAAAAGCATGCTCACATAATGGGTATGATAAACTCACAAGGGGTATAAGGTCTTATACCTATAGGTTCTATATCCCTTTTATAAATTGTTTACATATAATCTTTAAAAGGAGTGTTTATATGCGTTATTCTAAAAAGAAATCATTTGCACTTTTAAATACTCTTATTTGAATTGCCTTTAAAAGATTATACCGTAATCTAAAATGATAGCTTTATTGTTTTCAAAAGCTTTGTTTAAAGAGAGTTATATATATATATATATATATATTCATTTTCTTATATTACTTATAGGTTTTGAAGGTTTCTCAAACCCTCAAAATACCTTCAAAACCCCTTTTTATATATATTACAGATTGTATTTACGTATTGTGTGTAATATAGGCTGTTTATTTAAAGCATTAACATATTGAAATATAATAACTTTTATTTTTTGATTGAAAAAAATATATAAAGGGGCGTAAAAGGAACCCTCAAAATACTCAAAATCTTCAAAACTCATAATCATAATGGTCTTGATAGCACTTCTTATGAGTTACAAACTATCTTTTGAAAGGCTTTAAAGGAGCATATGCTTTTCATAAAGCACATTTTAATCTCTCACTAAAATCATAAGTTTATCTATTCAAATGAACTGATAAAATTCATACAAGGGATTTTAATAACGTAATCAGTTTTTACTTTCATACGCTTTTTATAAGACGTGTTGTAATTACTTACTAAAATAATCTAGTTTATCAGTTCAATTTACTGACACAACCTGACAAGTTTTAATCAATTCACATCATTGGTTATCTTTAAAGATTGTACTCTTGATATGAATTATGTCTTAAAAACATTAACCTATTGAAATATTATGTTTTTAATTTTCTCTCATTTAAAAAAAATAATATAGGCTCTAAAAAGAACTGACAAAACTGACACGGTCTATTAAAAGGGATTTTGCTCATCTCTATAATGATCAGTTTCTATTGAGATGTTTTCATAACAAGCAATAAATCGCAATTATTCTATTTATCAACTAGTTGTATAACATCATCTAAGGTATAAGTTTTCATGAATCTTCCCCTGCATACTCTTTAATTCTTTTGCAGAGAAATTCATAAAAATTACTTGCGTAATATTCGGAATCTTCAGATGTATACTTAAGATAGAGAGGGCATTCACCATCCCTAAACTGCGTATAATCAAAATAAAAGGTTTCACCAAAATCAGTTGTGCAGATAACAAGTTGTTTGGGGTCCGTAAAGCCATCTCTTCTATCGAGCAAATTTCGGTAAACAATATCACCAGCAGGAATACCTGCACAGATTTCATAAATACTGAATATTTCTTCACCTCCAATTTCTCCTCCTCCATAATTTTTTAAAAAATTCTTATAGGAAGAGGTAAATTGTAAACCAAGAGTGTTCTCAGCTGTTTTAATCCGTACATCATCAGGGGCATTATCTTGAGTACCAAAATTAATAACATGACTATGCATATCAACATATTGTGCAACATCTGATAAAGTATAACTTTTCATAAATTTTTCTCCATAAGTCACAGCGTGTTTTTACTCATAATGAGTGTTCCTAATGATCAATCTTTTTCTACTATAGCCAATGGAATTGAGATGAGATTGATAAAATCATAAGAGATATGTTCTTGACGGAGCTCTTTTCTCATCTGTCTCTGTACAATCATCTCGCATTTACAATATATGATGGAATTAAAGGAGGTGATCATTAAAGTTTAGAGAGCGCCTTTTAGGGATATTATTTCAATATTTGCAATAATTACTCTTTCTTTTTTCCTACTTAGGAATTTTTTTTGAAATCCAACAAATAACTTTTCTGATAAAATTTGTCTTTGGATTCATAGGAGCAAGCAAACTCCTGCCTTGATAAAATGAGTAGAGAACCTCAACGAGAGGACTATCTTGTTCTTGTGTCACAGGATGTAACATAATAGGTCTAAAATCGACTCCAATAGGTGCTCTTCCTGATACCATTCTTTCCACATTTGTACCCGTTACTATCTGTCCTTCTTCTTTCCAAGAAGAAACTGTTTCAGGCTCAAACAGTTCATCTTCCTGATAAACTTTTTGACCTTTAAATTCCACAGGCTCAGCTGCCCCCATACTTTTTTTCTTTATCCATTTCATGATTCATAATCCCCTCAATTTTTTTCAAAATAATCAATTTATTCTTTGTTCTAAATAGACTTAAATAAACTCTCCTTCCAAGAGCGAGGTTATTCCTCGCTAGAAAGCTCTGAGTGATCATCAAAATCTTTTGCTACCCATTCAATCAAAGCGTAGCTCACTTGCTTCACCTTTGCTACTTCTTTGGCTAAAGCTAATGCACGTTCAAGGTGGGTTTTGTTGATGCTCTCGTCAAAGCCTAGGTGATCACCTGCCGTAAAGCTTTTCTGATAAGATTGTAAGGTCTCAACATCACCCAATAAAGCAAGAGCGCCAAGATGAAGTAAAGCATAATCCGTATCGTTTGCTTTAGACGTGGCGCCTTTTTCCCAAGGAGCAGTGCCATAATCAGAGCGAAGTCTTTTAGAAAGGTCAATGTCTGTTACCGCCCATTTTAGCGCGTCATCAAGTGCTTGCTTTAAGCGATCCGCAGTAACTTCTGGTTCAAAGATTTCTAAACCCTTTGCTTCAAAATTAAGCTGTATATCTGGAATATCTTCCGTGTGGGTAGGATCAATGAATTTACAAGCGGTGGAAAGAATGCCCGTGCTAATCAAAAAGGCGCTATCAAATTGCGGGTAATCTTTGGCAATTTCGTCGTTATAAAGAATATCTACTTCACGATCAGCCAATTGATAGCTTGCCATATGGTCATTCTCATTGATTTTCTCGGTTGATCAGCCTAGACTTTTTAAAAGTGCATGAGCACTTTCCATGGTAAGACGATCATCAGTGTCATCTGCTTCATCCACTTCCTCTGCCACTTCAACAGAAGTTGTTTTAGAAGCAACAGATGCTGTTTGCGCATCCAAACTCAAAATCGGAGCATTTTTGGAAAAACCAGTCCGATAACGCCGTGCAAGAGTAAGAGCGTTGTCAATCGTATATTTCGTGATACCTTCCACAAAGCCTAGATGGTTCTTTGCCCTGAAACTTTCCTTATAAAATTTGAGCTTTTCAATATCACCAATCAGAATGAGTGCTATAAAGTGACGTGCCACAAGGTGAGCTTCACTGTTTGTTGGCAAAGCGGCATAATCATAGATGATTTGATTGACATTTTGCCGATCAGCCCACTCAAGTATATCTGTACAAATCTCCTTTAGCTTGCCTTCATCCAATTCAGTACTAGAAACTGTATAAAATTCTTCTGCCTCTTTGAGAGCTATATATTGGGGCAATCTAGGAAACATCTCTCTATGAGCAGTAGAAAAGCCAAGTGTTGAAAGCGAAGCCTTAAATACAACAATCGGCTCTTCTTCATCACTTTGAAGGTTATACATTATATTGATGATACGGTCTTTACTTACAAAATAAGCATTGCGATCATAGTTCTTATCGCGATAAACTGTCCACCCCATCCTTTTTAAGTCTTCAGAAACTGTATTAAGAAAAGACAAATCTTGCAAACTAAGACGATCATCTATGGCTTTTCGCTCATTAAAGATTTTCAGATGCTCTTCAGCAAATTGAACTGCGTGATTAACATACTTCTCCACTTCACGGTCTTCTAAATGTCCAGAAATCGTACCGGCTTCTAAAAAATTTTGATAAGATTTCAGGATATCAATTTGACCTGTCAATGCTAAACAAGCCAAATGCCAGACTATACGTATATTGTAGCTATACTTTTGAACACGTGTTTTGCTTTCTATTGATGCTTGTAAATCTTGGGCACGTGCCCATTGTATTATTCGCTCAGAGATTTTGATAAGCTCTTGCTCATCTAATGTCTCTACACAAATATCAATGCCTTTATCAAAACCACTAAAAATCCCCCCCCCAATCGTGTTAAAAGAATTATAAATATTTGTAGGTGATATGCACCGATACTCCCCACTATAGTGAATATATTTACAAGCTACAGAAATCATTTCATTAGATATTTCAGCTTCAATACGGACATTGTAATTATCATGAAGACGTATAAAACCAAAATCAAATTGAATAAAGCGGTCGGGCAAAACCAACCACATTTTTCTAGGCTCCGTAGAAAACCACCCTTGTGTTTTAAGAACGCGCATTGCTGCTGTGAGACTCATCTGTTGCTTTTTTGGCTTTTTACGCATTAGAATATCGTCTAATTCCCCATTTTTATAGGCCTGTGCAAAAAAAAGCAGGCGATCATCCGATGTCATTGTTTTATAATCTGCAAATTCTGGCACAGATAGTTTTGGGGTAGATCTATCACTCCTTAAAGCCTCCATATCACCAAGTAATGCTTGTGCAACGGCAGAATGATTAGTAGCTTCCTCGCACAACTTTTTTTTCAATATCCTGTGCTTGCGCCCATGCAATCACTCTATTTAGAGCGTCCTTAATATGGCTTTCGGAAAGATCTGAAGCTTTAACATTAAAATCCTCCTTCGCGTAAAACAGCACATCTTCATACTTATCTTGTGATACTTCACCACTAGCATATTCCCAAGCAAGGCAATAAGCAGCAGTGGTAAGATTAGCCGATAGCCGAAACTTTCCCCCATCCTCTCCAGAATCTACAACATCATAACTAATGCCTACAATGCGATCGGGAAAATGATAATGCGCAAACATACTACCATCTTCAGCACGATAAGGTTCCCAGCCAAGCGTTTTTAAAATCTCTGTCACGTCTTTAGTTCGCATCGCTATTCACTTTCATTCAAAAAGTCCTAGATAATGAAAAACGTTAATGTCTGTTTTGTCTAACTTATTACTCAATTGTTCTTTAACCCATTTTTTACTAGCTTGGTTTAATTCTTTGCCACTTCCTTTAAAATCTTTGAAAGATTCTTGATATGCCTCTAAGAACTCTTTGTTCTCTTTAAAAAATTTTATAAATTTTCCTTTTGTGGACTCAGCATTTCCTTCTTTATATGCCTCTTTCAAAATCTTTTGTTGTTCACTTAATTTAGCATTCTTCCCCGTTTTTACCTCGCCAATTTTTATTTTACTATTCTCTATATAAACGATATCCGCACGAGATCTTACTACCCCCTTATCCGTCTTAGTTTTGAATACTATTTCTGTTTTGCATGTTCTACATCCTTCATCATTTAATTCTTGTTTTTTCTCATCGCGTTTTTTATCATGATGCTTCCTGACTTGTCCAAATATGTTACCCTTTCCATCATTATCATCATTATTGTTTTGTGGATTTTCATTGCCCGTTTGAGAATTTTTATTTTTTTCTTCTTTTGAGTTTTGGTTTGTTTTTTCGCTGTCTTCTTCTGCATTTTTCAATGCAAACAAATAGCCAAAGAAATCCGTTATAGCCGTCTTATTGCTAGAGGATCCAACAACAGTTGCTCCGCCAGCCATAAAAAGAGACAGAGCTGCCAACTCTTCTGGTGTAAGCGACACAATGAATGCTGCTAATGCTGCTACCGCAGGAAGAAAATTATTCTCCGCAGCATTTCCAGCAGCATCCGCGCCAGTATTTATTGACATCACCACCAGCAAGGGCAGCAGCAAAGCCCCCCACAGCCCGTGCGACATCAATGGTGTGATCGCTAAAGTCAGCAAACTGTGCTTCAATCTTTGCATTTATACGCGCTTGTTCTTCTGCCGTTGGAATACGACCATCCAATGCTGCTATTTCTTTTTGTATAAAATTGGGGGACCACAATTGAAACTGAAGCATAGCAGTGGCTTCGCCCACAGCCCCGCCGATAGCACCGGCAGAGCAAGCGCCGCTCGCAACAGCGCCTTTTAAGCAGCCAAGACCAGCGTGGGCAACGATCTGCGTGACCGTGTCTATTTTGCCTTCTGCCTTGGCGGTACCGATTTCTTCTGCCAACGATTTGCCAACCGTATCAGACAGGGCGATGCGCAGATTGTTAAAAAAGTTCTTGTCAAGAGAGCCACCCTCAAGAGCCGTTTGAACGCTCGTGCCAATGGCGGCTTTTATCAAGTTCTTTTTCGCTTCAATGGCGATACGATCGACAAAAGGAGCGGTTTTTGGCAAAGATTGTCCAACACCTGCCATTTCCGTTATTTGACTGGTTAAGCCCGCCATTAACATCGATGAGACAATGCTGGGAACATTCTTTGAAGAGCCAAGCTCATGCAAGGCGCCGGCAATATTGCCGCGATTATTGACAAAAGCCACAGCGCTTTTGTCAATCAATGCTTGGACACCTGCCTGTATCACCGCATTCATGGCGGTGCTCGAGCCAAGCCCCAATGCACCGGTAATGGCACTAGCAGCGCCCGAGGCTGCTCCGCCCGTAACCGCCGTGACAGCCAAGGCCACGAGAGCCGCACCGGCTTCTGTCAGCCCTTGGGCTTTATAATCCCAGTCTTTAAATTCAGCCTTAACTGCTTGCCAATCAACTTTCCTTACAAATCTTAATCAACCCAAAGTAATAGCCTGAAATAGCCGTGTGTCGTATGGAAAATTAAAAACAAAAACCGAATGAAGAAAATGCACTTGAGACTTGCATATGGCTTCACAGGTTTATTGCTGTAAAAGCTTCAAATGATGATATCTCTAATACTTTTCGCTTGTTCTCTTGTGGTAGCTTCCACACGCGAAAATATATGGACTATAATACCTCTTCTCAAGCTTATCAAACTGAACTCAAAGGTATTTCCTTATTGATTTTGAAAGAGTCCTTAAAACGCATTTTGCAGAGCAACGTAGAAAGCATGTCTAAAAAAATCATTCCAAGAGCAACAGATTTTTCTAAGTATTGTGAAGAGATTGAAAAAGACCTTCTTTCACGCACCAAAACTCTTCATGAACTAATGATAGGAGAGTTTAAAATAGATTTCTAAAAAGTAGCAAAATAGTGAAAAGTGCTGATCATTTTTGGATTGGATATGCATTTAAAGAGTGATTAAAAAGTTTTTTTAATGTACAATATATTTCTAGAAGCTAAAATAGCTCTATAGTATCAAATTTATAAAGTAAATAAATCCATTAATACAAATTAAGGATTTTAGGATACGCGAATTTCAAAATATTTGTTTTTTAAAACATGAGTAGCCAGCATCAGCTCAAAAAATGTTGCGGCAATTATGATTCCCTTTCGTGTACTTTTGAAATAACAGAGCTTTTCTTTAATCTGTATGAAAGGGTTGCCAGTGCGATGGGCTTTGTTGAAAGGTGGATTTGGGTATCAAAATGCAAGCAAGAGTTTGGGATTATGGAGCTCTGTGTTTAAAGCTATCATCAACTATAGATAAATCATAGACGAGGTTAACTAAAATATTAAAAGCAACTGGATGCAATAGAAGACATTGCTATTAAAAGAAAAGCAAATGCTAAAAAGACTAAAAGGTAGTTTGTGTTTTTATATCAGAAAATAATTTAAGAAATTGAGATCATAATTTTTTCACAGGAAATAAATATGTTTACAGATAAGAAGAGAAAAGCCTTGTTTGGCGTTATAATTTTTATATTTGTATGTTTTTTAGGAATAAGAAAAAATCTTGACTTTATTCAGGGTATTTTGACATTCGCGTCTATTTCTTTGGTGATCGTAACAACTGTTTTTGCAATTTTATGCAATTCTAATATCCCTTCTGAGTTGCAAAACAACCCACAATATAAATGCGGCAATACAACAGGTTGGAAGAGATTAACATGTGAGTTACATCAGTATATGCACAGTCTCCTAAAGTTAATAATTTTAGCGCTTGTCGTTTTAATTTTCCCAAGTAGTTATAAAGAAACTGTTTCTTTGCCTGTCATTTCTAAGTACGTGGAGCACAAGTTTTCTTTTTCATTGGATACCGTACTTTGGTACTTAGATATTGCTCTTGGATATTCAAATATTATAATTTGGTACTTTTTTAGTCTGTGTATTCTTCCTTATGTTGCGTACACGCAGTTTAATAAATATATCTATTTACACGCTACAGTGCTCTATTAAAGAGATACAGTAAAACTTACGATTTCATGATTTAATTTTTCTTTTATATGACCTTCATTATACATACCATTATCATTTTTACTTGTTTTAATAGCAAATTTATGTTGAAAAGTTTCAGTATTAAAGATTATATCAAAATTATTATGTGTCTTTCCAACAAAACTTATGTTTTTAAATGCTGGATTTAATTTATATTTTTTAAAAAGATTCAAAAAATAATTCTTTAAATTATTTTTTTCTTTAAATTTGATACCCAAGTCAAGTTCCATTTCAGAATAATCATCCGTGGGAAATTCACCTAACAAAAGTTTAGCCATCTTTAGCAAGTTGTCTTCTGATTGCATTGCAAAAAAATCTAATTGTTTTGGTTGTGTATATTTCAGTTTTATTTCTTTAATTAAAAGCAATTTTTTTTCGAACTCTTCCTTACCAACAATATCAGGTGAGATATCAATCGTTTTCGGGGGAAAAGATTTTTTGTAGTGTAGCTGCAAGAATTTGTTTAACTCTTTATTTGAAGAAAAAAGAGTTAACTCTATAGGAATCAAAATTCCAAAATATTGCTTATTCTGTTCAATCTGATTTTTAGAACGTGGGTTAGGAATATTCTGAAAGTCGTTTTCAGAATCAATAACTTCAGGATTATAAGGACTATTTTCTCCCGTTAAAACATAAATCCAATAGCAGATCTTCGAGTTCACAGAAAAATTTTCGATTATTAAAGTAGCACATTGATTATCACAGTTTAAATCGTATCTTCTTTCCTATAAAAATTTATCAGCATCATTGATATTAACTAATTCTGAGGCTGGATCTATTTTATATTTATAAGAAAAAAAGTTAATGGTATTCATAAAGTTAACATAATTACAATGTCTATAGTCTTATCAGATGGCAGGTGCTTCCCAAGTTATCTTAGTGGCCACGAGAAGGTGGTGTATCCAAAATATATTGTATTGTTTAGAATTAGTTAGTTAAAGATCGAAGCTATACAATTTTAATTGCAAAAGCAATACGAATTTTAGAGAACTCTGCAGTGAAAGCTGCTTAGATTTTTAGAATATGGGCTCCCCCTTCCCGGCTTTTAAGTGGAGGAGAAATCAGTGCATTGAACGAAGCATAGTATCACGTAAAATGGTGTTAATACGCATTTGATATCCTTTCCCTTGACTTTTAAAGTCACGCTAGAACGTCTGAATCCACACGCACTGTTGTAACAGTTTTGGGTGGTTTATAGAATGGATTGCGAACGGCATTTTTCCAGAACGCATCATTGAGTGACGGAATATCTCTATAATCAATTGCATTGTCCGGCATTACAGCCAGTTTATCAACTTCAACTCTCTGTTTATCTGTCAAAGGTGATAAGTTACCTACCTCAATTTTATAACGAACTTTCTTCTTTATAAAGTTTCCTCTCTTTCAAATTGGCTCGCCGTGCTGAAATAATACGGATTACCTCTATGCCATTTTTATCGTCATGGACAATATGCGCTACGAATAGTAATAAAAAAACATCCATGAGCCATAAAGCTTGCTAACCATACTCTCCATTTTCAATACGGTCTTGTTTAGCCATGGAGAATGGATCAGAAAAAACATATGCAGCTATTTCAAAACTTTACACGGTGCTTTCTAAGATTACTTTTTGTTTTAGCTTCATTCCATTCAAATCTCATTTTTATACCTTATATTAATACATTTATAAGGGCACTATATACATCAAGAGTTTTTAGATGAACACTAAATTATCCATGTTTTTATACAATTAATATAATTTAACACTTTTAAAATTAGTGATTAATTAACTAAAAATATTAAAAAAATAATAAATTATTCTAAGGCTTTATGCATATAATATGCAAATCGAATAAAACTTACAAGCCTGTTGAATAAAATGATATTAATTGGCTATTTAGGGGCTGCTCCTGAAAGAAAAAAGAATTTTGGTGTCGAAATATTCAATTTTCGTATGGCTACCTCTGAGAGCTATGCAGATAAAAATACCAATAAAAAGTAGACAAAACGAAATGGTATTCCGTGGTGCTTTTTAATCTACATACATTTGGAAAAACTTGTTCTTCAGTACAAAACTGCCCCTTTTTCCGAATGAATGAGAGGAACGGTTTTTTTTATGGTCAACGCTACAAAGGATGCAATCAGCACTTTCAAGAAACCACTAACAAAAAAACCTAATGAACTTATTAAAACTGTCAGCAAAGGAACCTGTGTCATATACGCTACCCATGGTATTCCAAAAGAATAGACTATCCCAATGCCACCCACAGTATTTATCATAAATAATATTATAAAATTTAACCGCTGCCAAAACAATTCTACCATAAAGCCAATAAAAAATGCAGCAAATGGAAAACTAATCAGATAACCACTCGTAACTCCTGAAAAAACACTAATTCCACCACGACCACTAGGCAATAGAGGTAACCCAATTGCAATAAGAACAAGGAAAAGAAGTGATGCTAACGCTCCCCTTTTTGCTCCAAGTATAGAGCCTGCTAACATCGGAGCCATAGACTGAGCTGTAATAGGGACACCCAGCAAAAAAGGAAGATAAATAGGAGGAAAAAGACTCAAAATAGCGTAAATAGCGGCAAATAAAGCAATATAAACCAAATCTTTTGTATTCACTGAATTATTCCTTCACTAGGGAAAAGCTTTCGTTATTGTTGTACAATTAATAAAAAGTATCAGATTTATAAAAGTACACTTTAAATGCCTTAGATATAGAGAAAAATATTATAATAATTTATTTTAATAATATTACTTATATAAATCATATTAGATTCTACAATGTTTAATTATATCATAAATTACTATAGTTAAATTCAATAATAGTGATATACGAATATTATATAACAACAGCATAACAAAATAATACATTTATTTTAGTTATTATGCTTTGAATGCATGAGAGGAACAGATCTTTTAATCGCGAGTGCAATAAAGGATGCAATCAACGCTTTTAAACAATCGCCTATCAAAAAAACTGATGAAGCCATTAAAACATTCAGTAAAGAAACTTTGGTCATATACGCTGTCCATGGAACCCCAAAAGAATAAACTATCCCAATGCCACCAAAAGTATTTATCATAAATAATGTTATAAAATTTAACCGCTGCCAAAACAACTCTACCATTAAACCAATAAAAAATGCGGCAAATGGAAAACCTATTAAATAACCACTTGCAATCCCTGAAAAGACACTGATTCCACCACGACCACCAGACAACAGAGGTAATCCAATCGCAACAAGAACAAGAAAAAGGAGTGACGCTAAAGCACCCCTTTTTGCCCCAAGTATAGACCCTGCTAGCATCGGTCCCATCGATTGAGCTGTAACAGGTACCCCTAGAAGAAAAGGAAGATAAATAGAAGGGAAAAGGCCCAAAATAGCATAAATAGCGGCAAATAAAGCAATATAAACTAAATCTTTTGTATTCATTTAATTCTTCTTTTACTATAAAAACTCTGATTATTACGAGATGCTGTATCAATAGTATCAGCATCATAAGAACGCGCTTCCAATGCTTCAGCCACTTCTGACGCCATTCTTATGGTCCGTATAATTAAAGGTATCGCAAGAGCAACAATGTTAGTATTAAGTCCCCGTGCTTGCTGTGCTTCATGTACCTCATTAAACTTTTCACTCAAAAGAGGAATAAACCTGATCGCCATAGAGATAACCATACTCACTTTTGATGGATTTATACCAAAACAACGAAAGGGCTGGAGGCCTGCTTCAATTGCATCCACCATATCTGACACTTTTGTTGTGAATGAAATAACTGATGATAAAGAAAAGAGGATAACAAGACGTAATATGACCTCAACCCCCGTAAGCCAACCACTAAAAATAGTTTGAAATACAAATAGAAGAACTAAAAGCAATCCCATCGATTTAAATTGCTTTATCACAGTTTTGAAAGGGATCTTGGCGACTCTATAGAATAAGATGACAAACAACAAAAATAAACCAAGAAGCGCTATGGAAGAAACCATTATTATAAAAGTTCCACACGCCGTAAGAAATAATAACTTAACTCCAGGCCTTAACCTATGAATAAATGTATCCCTCGGAATATATAAACCGATCATGACATTCTTCTTATATACTCCTTTATAGCAACAAAAGGTACATCATCAATTGCTATCTCCCCCTTATCAAAAACCAGCACTCTATCAAACTTTTTCAAAAACTCTAAATCATGCGATACAACTATTGCAGTTTGTGGTAATTCTTCTATCACTTGCGTAACGCGATGCTTATTTCGCAAATCAAGTAATGTCGTCGGCTCATCAAAAATAATGTAGTCTGGTTTCATTGCAACTACACCGGAAATAGCAACGAGTTGTTTTTGCCCACCACTTAATAAATGGACAGCGTGATTTCTGAAATCTTGAAGTTCATAGCGCTGTAAAATTTCATCTACACGCTCCTTAATTTCATCTTTATTAAGCTTTAAATTTTTGAGACCAAAGGATAAGTCCTCTTCAACTAATGGTAAAACAATCTGATTATCTGGATTTTGAAAAACAAATCCAACTTTACGCTTTACTGCTTTTGCATCGCGTTTGGTATCAAGCCCATCAACGCTTACAAAACCATGAGATGGTAATTGGAGCCCATTAATAAGACGAACAAATGTACTTTTTCCAGAACCATTCGCACCTATAATAGCAATTCGTCTTTCGGTAAGCTGTACAGTGATATTTCTTAAAACACACAAATCACCAAAAACTTGTGTTACCTCATCAAATTTTATAATCCCCAAAGTTTATTCCAATCAATCCCTTTTATTAGCTCTTCTTTCTCTATCGTTTCAGTTTATAACCTAAAAGTAATAACAAGCACCATAGAGGAATAATAATGACTGCCAAACTCATATCAGGCATCTGTACAGGAATATATGTTTCAAGAAAAGGCACGCTTATTCCTATCATATCAAAAAGTCGAGTCATCAATCCATTTTGCCCAAAACCACTGACAAACATAATGCAAAACAATAAAGCAAGAAAGCTGAGGCAAAGATAGTTAGCGTAAGGATATAAACCAAATGCATAAATAAAATCGCCCTTTCTGTTCTTATATGCATTGCGAAATTTCAAATGAACAATAACAATAATAGCCCAAGTAATCACTGCTGCTGCAGTTGCAAGAGCCATGATCCGCATGAAACTATTATCAGGAACAAGAGCATTAACAACGACAATCAACGCCGTACATAATGATGAAAAAAGGATAGCAATATAAGGAACACGAGCAGCACTCAGTTTACTAAAAATATGTGGTGCATTTTTTTGTACAGCTAAACTATAAAGCATACGGCCATTAGAATAAATGCCACTATTGTAAACAGAAATAGCAGCCATAATCACCACAAAATTCAAAATATGACCAGCAGCAGGAATTCCTATAGTCTCGAAAATTGTGACAAAAGGACTACCATTTTTTCCAATCATATTCCAAGGGCTGATTATCATAATAACGCTGATAGAACCAATATAAAAAATTATAATCCTCCACATAACTTGACGAATAGCCGCTGGAATTGTTTTTTGTGGATTAGATGCTTCTCCAGCAGCAATACCAATAAGCTCCGTTCCTCCAAAAGAAAACATTACTACAGAAGTTGCTAAAACAACCCCTACTGCTCCATAAGGGAAAAAACCGCCATGGTCCCAAAGATAATGAATATTCGCTTGATTTTCCCCTAGTCCAGTGACAATGAGAAAAATTCCCAAAATAATCATACCAATAACAGCAGCCACTTTGATCAAAGCGCAAACAAATTCAAATTCTCCATAAAAACGAACATTAAACAAATTAACAAATGTAACAAATAAAAGAACAATGAAAGATGTCTTCCAATGATCAATCAAAATCCAATGATCAAGGTAAAACCCTATCACTGTAAGTTCAGCCATGCTCACAAGAATATAAAGAAACCAATAATTCCAACCTGTTATGAAACCAGCTAATCTCCCCCAATATTTATAAGCAAAAAAACTAAATGCTCCTGAAGACGGTTCTTCTACTGACATTTCACCAAGCATTCGCATAATGAAATACATAATAAGCCCGCCGACAAGATAAGATAAAATAACTGAGGGACCAGCTAATTGAATTGCCTCGGTTGACCCATAAAAAAGTCCCGTCCCAATAACGCCACCCAAAGCAATCATTTGAACATGGCGATTTTGAAGGCTACGCTTCAATTCCTCGTGCTTTTTTTCAGACATCATGCCTCACTACTTTTGTTGAACTTAACCTCAACTTTTATTGAAAAATTAGGCACCTCTTTCAAAAAACACAAAACAAACGTAAACTTATTTTCTCATCATAATGCAACTCCTCATTTTTTTGTGCATTATACGTATGTCCCGTTGAAGTTTTAAGAAAAAATATGCTCCACCCTTTATTTAAATTAATGTCCTTCATTTTCGTTACACTAACCATTATAGCATTGGTCATTGATAACGCACACTCTGTAATCACATCACATTGGACAACAACCCCCTTTAATAAAATTTTAATAAACCTTCTGCAAACAGATATCTATCACCTTAATCAATCTCTATGCAAGGTAATGCCTGATTTTCTGTCCTCAATTTGCATTACTCTCACTTATTTACCCGCATGGTCTATCTTTGGCGCTTTAGCAATAGTATTTTGTATCTTAAATTACGAAAAACAAAAGCCTTTTCACAAAATATCATATACATATAACGAAGAGTACATTTGATCTTGAAAAAAACTTCTAGAGCTCTCTGTCCTATAACATAATCTATGTCGCTTAAAACCCCTCACTCTATAAAACAACTGAAAATCACTTGATCATCAGAACAAATTAAAACGCTTTATTATAAATATAGACGCTCACTTATGATTTCTATAGATAACGATAACATCACTTCATCTGTATCAATTTAAAAAAAATTAGCGAATAAATCTACCTCCCACCTATAAGAAAACTCTGTACAGAAAAAACTTAAAATATTGCAGTTCATATATTTTTCTATGGCTGCTTCTTTATACTCTACAAAAACTTTTCTTAATTTTCGTACTAGAAACCCCATGTAAAAAAACGTCTTCTAATATCAGCTCTCCTTATAAGATTAGAACTTATTAGAATTAATGAAGAAGCTTATAAAAATTATTCTACAAGTCTAACAAAATGCGTGAAATAAAAACTCATCTGTAAATAATTGCAATTATGATAAAAAATATTTAGCACCTTCTCCCTATTGAGAAAATGGTAAGATAACAGCTTCAGTAACACTCTGTTCTTTTAAATCTGAAAATCGTCTCGCTAAAATATCAACTTTTTAGATATCTCATCCAAACTTTTCCATTGATTAATTACCTCTCGAGAAAGTTCTTCAATGAATTTTTCTTGGTAAGCTAGCTTCATTTCTAGTTCTATCAGCCGATCTTCATCCGACATGATTTTTACTCCCTCTTAAATTAAAAAACGTGATTAATTTTATTAATCCTCCTCCCTTTTTCTTCCCATAAAAATGAGAAGTAACTTTTAAACTAATTCTACTCATCTTATTTGCACATTATAAAGGGTTTATGATGATCTTTATTTTCCCAATCACTTATGCAACAAATTTCTTTCTCAAGAACCAGAAAATGTTTTTATCTTTACTAAGATATCGTGACACCATTTTTCATCCTAAAGATCTACATTCCCAGCTTCTTAATTTAAGTGTTATCTAAATTGGAAAGCATTTTATAGCATTAAGGTCAAAGAATACTTTCCTCTGACTTTTACATACTTCTCCTTCAAATTATTATCATATTTATAAATTATTGAAAAAATGCATTCTTGCTTTTATACGTACTTTTAGCTATTACCCTCAAATTAGTTTTGTTTTATTGACTTACAAACCTATGCCGCATTAGCTCAGTTGGTAGAGCACATCATTCGTAATGATGGGGTCGCTGGTTCGAATCCGGCATGCGGCACCATTTTACTTCTTAAACATATTGAAATATATAGATTTTTTCTTTAAATAGCCATTTTTAGACCACCTTTTAGACCACCTTCTACAGTTTATATAATTTTACCTAATTTGTTCTTATTTTCTCCTTATTTTTCGTTGCAGTGAATGCTAAAATCTCTTTTTTCCTTCACCTTACTGCTCTCCCTAGCTTGCATGGCTTTGGAAATACACCTGAGGCATCTAATGGCGAATCGTTGTTGTGGATACACTAAAAAGCTGTGCACATTCACGGATTGTTACATATCTATCGCCATCATCAAATATCATTTCATTGCCTTTCTCTTTTTTATGTTATGTAAATGGGCTGGGGGGCTAGGAGGAGAGAACTTCCTATATCTTCAAGCGGCTTTTTGTCAAAATCTTTTTTGTCTCTTGTGCTATTGCCTCTAAAAAGATTTCAATAGCTTGATTGATTTGCTTAAGACGCTGCTGGAAACGTAGCCAATACAACACCAGACAAAGGTGATACCATTGGACCCGAACACCCCACAAAATGCTTCATATGAAAAAGACAAAAGCGTTATTCATATGGAAAAAAATATCTGACGGTGAGGTCAGCGATCATAGCAGCTTTTCTTATAGCTTTAGTCAAAGCCTTTTTTCTTGGGAAAAAAGTTGAGAAGCAAAAGCAAACAAAGGAAGCTTTCAAGATAGCGACAACACGGCTTGAGATAGAAAATGAAATTAATAGAAAAGTGATGCTGATGTGCGCACTAAGCTTTCTAGCTAGTTGCGCGACGAATGAATGAACTTCTTGTATTGGATGGCTGCCAATTTATTTGAATCAACAAGATATCAATGTCATTAGTCCAAATTTGGCGAGAGATATTTTAAAACATAATGAACAAGGTGAACGTTTATGTGGTTGGAGACATAAACGGAAAATAAAGTGATAAAATATAATTCCTCTGAAACATCTATCAATGAAAAGATTTAAAAGAGGTGGATACATTCAGATTAGAAAGTAAAAGCACTTAAAGGATTAAAACACTCTGGTGGTCGATTGGATTTAATTAGAGTGACTGGGACGTCTGAGTTGAAACTAAAGGATTCAACAAGTTATATTTGTGTAAAATGATTGTGTCTATTGATGTATTCTAAGAGCATCTTTGTTATCTTATCAAAAGAAGATGAGAAAAGATTTTATGGATAGCACTACTATCGTCGTTCAAAGAACTGATCATACACAAAGGTTCTGTTTTCAACAAAAATAATATCTAGGAGCCGGCATGCTTGAAGAAAAGCAATCTACGGAACTATATAATGAATAATGGTATATGCTCTATGTGATTTGTAAATGACGTTGCTTCAGCTTCCTAATTATAATAATGATGTTGACGATAAGGCAAATACTTTCGCACTATATCTGCTTTTTCATGCTAAAGTGGCGGGAACACATTGTGAATGATCTGGGCTGTTAATTTTTCTATAGGTAAATTTCCTATGTGGGAAATAACATGCAACTCCAGTAGAGAAAACCAACAACCATTTTTGCTTTTATTTTTTAACTTAGCTTTTTTACTTTCAAAATTCGCCTGGCAATTTCTTGGAAAATATTGCTTTGCTATTTTAAGACAATTTCTTCCTGAAATAAAATCCTTCTTTTAAAATATCACTGTAATATCTTGCAAACTCATGTACTGCTCTTAGAGAAAGTTTGTAATAGGACCGTGCCTTTCATGGCGTTTATTTTGATGTGTATAACGGAAAAATTAAGAGCGCGTATTATCTTTTCGACACTCAACCACAATCTTACTTTATCACAATATTTATCTTGAGAAGGTACTTTTACAAAGATACTGATAATCTATAAATCGCCCTCACCTAATTCACCTTCTCGCTCATCCTTCCATGCATTGCTCGTCCACCTTTTAAACTACCTTCAATTTTTGATATAGAATTTTTTCTTTAATTTTTTTATTGAATCATAAAAATGATATGTCTCAATCTTACCTCTATGCATCTTTATACGCTTTGATTCTTATTTCTAAAGCCCAGACAGCCCGCATATCGCACTGTTTTTTATATTTAATATATATTTTTAGATTTATTCGTAACTTGTTAGAAAAGTTGCTATATTTTGATAGAAAATCTTCTATCAATTCACTTTTTTCAAAAGGTTCTGAAAGGATTCTTAAAAAGTCTGTAAAGTTAAAGGCTATTTAATACGTATTGTTTCTTTTTTAGAAATCAAAATTGGTGATGCCCCATTCCTTACCAGCAATTGTGTTATTTGCAGAGCAATCTGTATAAGATGGTGTAATCTCTTTTATGAAGTTAACTAAAGTTTTTTGAATTTCTAGCATATTGCTTAAAGACAAAACACTCCCCTTTATTTATGCAAACAGCTTATACATCGGCTGATAATCCTCTCGCTTATAAAAATCCTTTCTTTATAACCTTCAGAACCACAATTAAAGTGGTAAAAGATAGAACAAGATTTTTAGACGATCATAACGCACAATAAAAATAGACCAGTTTAAATGTTCAATGCTAACACCTGCTAAACAGAGGAAAATAAGTTTTAGCACGCCTTCAAATTGGAAGGGCTTAAGCCCGCGCGCGCTACGATGGGTTTCACCTCTCATCGGACGATTTACTTTCTCTCAAAAATTTAATCGCTGTAAATATAAAAATCTTGAAGCCCGTTCTAAATCCGTGAGAGTTTCTGGATCTCGCTGTATTAAACGTTGAAACTCCTCACAGCTGCTTATCTGAAATGCTAACATTTTTCATAAAAGGACGATAGTGGTGTTGAAACATCCCCAAAAAGTTTACGCCATAACCTGAGAGATTATTGCTGATTTCAGGGGATAGAATCAATTTCAGCTCAAAGAAAATCCCACCCATACCAACAAAAAGGTTTAGTCTACATGCCATGAGGAATGTCCTCAATAATTTTGATAATTTTTTGGTAAAATTTCTTTTGCCACCAATATCAGCTGCAACAGGTGTGGAATTAACAGGATTATAATTTTTTATCCTAAAATGTATCCATCATTTTTTACATTCTTTCATCTATCTTAGCCTTCTTTTCACAGCTTCAAGTGATAAAAAGTAACTGCAATTTAAATTATCTTGCATCGAACAAATTGCTCGCAAACTATCCCTATTGGCTAGATGACAACCCATCATCTATTTAAAGAGAGAAAAACTTTTCTTTTTTATTCAGCGATAAAGTAAATACTATTCAATTACTTATGAGTAGTAATTAGATCAAATGGAAACTGCTAATCTGAGTAATCTTGTACCCGTTTATATAGGTTTAGGAAAGCGTGCTGTTATGAATATTCATAAAAATGCTTTAAAAATTGATATCAGCAAAACTTCTGTTAAAAAAAGGAAAAGATGTTCTCTTACTTGCTACTGAAAAAACTGTTCAGATTTGTCTTATATTACTGAAGAGCTTCAAAAAACATGAAGTTATCCCAATAATTACAAGTGTGCCAACAATTCAACTTTGAGATAATATATCTGTGCTAGAGTTATGCCAATCTCACCAATCTGTTGTTGTCTGTGAAGAGCATAGTATCCATGGAGAAGCTTGGAGATGTAATTGTTAAATCGATTATGGAACAAAACATTCTATGCCAATTTGTATCATTATGAATACACAACGACCCCATCTGTAATAAAAATAAACTGGATATTTTTAACAAATTATGAAATAAATCTAGAATACATAAATAGTGTTAGAAATGACATACTATACAAAAAAATATTCAACTGCTTCCTAATATGTTCGCCAGTTCAAAAACATCATAAATCATTGAGTATGCAAGAAAAGCACATTAATTCACGCAGTCTTGCTCTCAGTAAACCAGCTTTTTTTAAAGATAGTACAGGTATTTTTTTCATTGCTTAAAAACGTACTCCATAAAAACAATATCATATCCTTATAATATATTATTCAATAAAATTAATATAAATAATATATATATTATAGAAAAATTATTTATATTGATCCAATTTTATTATAATTAAATGTTATAATAAATACATATTGACATTTTTAATAATTTTATTTATATATCATAATTAATATTATTCTATATTAAAATAAAACTAAATGAGGTTTATATTTTATGCTAATGTGGAAAAAGAGTGATTAATATATTATGTTTTTATATATAGGAGGGAAAAATGCTCACAGCATTATTTATATCTATTTTTTCTATATCAACAGTTGTTTTGCCTTTAATATCAGCGCTTGTTCCTTTTTATCCATAGAATGAGCTGTTAATAACGTAAATAAAAGATGTATGCAATGTTATTAGTATTTTTCTTGTGTTTATTATTATTAAGATTTTTGCGTTAATATTATTGTAGTCACTTAGTATTTTCTGTGATTTTATAGAGGAGCTTCTTGATCTTTTCTATTTAAATTTAACTATCAACATATTTGTAAAGTATATAATTATGCTCCTCTATAAAAAGACTTTCTTTTTCTAAAATAAGTATAACATATTGATTTCGTTACTTAAAAACATCTATATTCACTAAACTTTTGCGTGTAATATCTTTGATTGTCTGAGTACCGGTCAGTGTCATAGCTACCCGCATTTCATTAGCAAAAAGATCAAGGAGATGCATAACACCTTTCTTACCTGCTGCTGCAAGCGCATAAACAAAAGCACGACCAATCATAACAGCATCCGCACCTTGTGCTATCATGCGTACAACATCAAGACCAGAACGAACACCTGAGTCCACTAAAATAGTCAAATGATCCTTTACAGCATCCGCAATTGCAGGCAACGCTCGTGTTGTTGATAATACACCATCAAGCTGACGTCCGCCGTGATTAGAAACAACAATACCATCCGCACCAAATTTTACTGCTTCTCGCGCATCTTCTGGATCAAGAATACCTTTCAAAATCATTTTTCCTTTCCAAAAATCGCGAATCCATTGTAGATCATGCCAACCAATTGATGGATCAAAATTTGCACCAAGCCAACCAACGTAATCATCCAATGCAATTTTCTTTTTGAGATAAGTAGAGACATTTCCAAGATCATGAGGGCGCCCCATAACACCAACGTTCCAAGCCCAATATGGATGAGTCAAAGCTTGTAAAAAACGACGTAAACCAGCATAAGGACCAGACATTCCCGAATGCGCATCACGATAACGTGCACCAGGAATTGGCATATCAACTGTAAAAACCAACGTGCGTACACCAGCCAACCAAGCCCGTTCTAGTGCATCACGCATGAAACCGCGATCTTTGAGAACATAAAGTTGAAACCAAAATACATCTCCAACCGCCTCTTGTACTTCCGCAATGGGACAAACTGAAACAGAGGATAGAGTAAAAGGAATCCCTTTTGCCGCTGCGGCACGCGCTGCTTTTACTTCTCCACGACGTGCATACATGCCCGTTAGCCCAACAGGTGCAAGTACAATCGGTAAATCAAGTGTCTGATCAAAAAGCTTGATTGAAAGATCAACTTCACCAACTTGCCTTAGAATCCTTTGACGCAGTGCAAGTGCTTGAAGTTCTGTACAATTACGTCGCATCGTTTCTTCAGCATAAGCCCCACCATCAATATAGTGAAAAAGAAAGGGAGGAAGACGACGCTTTGCTGCTTTACGATAATCAAGTGTTGAAGAAATAATCATTGATGGCACCATTGTTCCTAAATAAAAAAAGAAGACATCCTAAAACGCATAAAAGCGAATCCGTATACCTACCTATTCGACATCCTCCCAAAACGCTCTATTGAATAGATAGAAGCAACAGAGATTGCAACTTTCTAAAAAAACTAATTGATAAAAACAACGTCTTTATTTCTCTTATCCAAATTTAAAATCTCACAGTATGTAGTATCATTAATAACGTATCTACTCATATATCGTTCATGTGCAATTGAAATGTTATACTCTCGTTAAACCAATACCTCTTCGAAAGCGATTGCTCCGTAGCTTAATTAGTTATAATTTAAAGTCGTTTCTCCCTCCAAAGGTCCTTACATTATCAGTTATTAAAGAATATAGAGTGTCATTAAGTATAAACCATAATCTCCCCCAAAAGATGAAAAAATCCTTTATTAATACTGTAAATAAAGCTGTCGCATACATCCATAAATCTTCTTATATCAATATTCAAAACTGAGACCTGTTACTTGTTCATGAAAGTTTATAAAAATATACAGTGTCTAATTCACATAAAGCATAAAAAAACTTTTAATGTTCATACTAATAGAAGCTCTTCATATTTAATTGAATAATTTTCTAGCAATATTATATCTTGAGGCTATAAATGAGTTACTAAAATTAGAACAATGTTTAAAAAAATTGTTACTAAACTGTAGTGAAAAACTTATTTATTGGCTCTTAAGGATAATTTTTATACGAAATAAAATATACTGGTCATTTAAGCTCTAGAAAAATGGCGCCAAGTGTAGCATCCAATCTCGCATATTTACTTTGAAAAGTGAATACGCTACTGTTATATTGAATTTTATTAACCTATTGATTTATTATAATAATAAATATGAATAACATATTGAATATAGTAAAATTCTTTCATTTTAGATTTTGTCATGATGAAATAACCAAAACTATTCTTTTGCACATCATAAATGGAGTTTGTATAGATAAAACCTCTTAAAAAAAGAAGTAAAAATGCCTCTCATACCCTCTCAAATACAAAACCATAACTTTGAAAACTGAAAATAAAATGCATAGTGCCGGTTTTATGAAGGATAAAATTTTCTTTTATCTAAAATACGCTTTCTGCATACATGTTATCAAAATTCGTGGTTCCCAACTCATTTAAAATGCTTGGACAACTTTAAACCCTGTGCTTGATAATGTGATCCAACATCATGTCCATAAAGGGTTGATGGTCGATTAAGCATATGCTCATAGACCAAACGGCCAATAATTTGACCATGCTCTAAGATAAAAGGAACTTCATGGCTCCGCACTTCTAAAACCGCTCTTGCTCCTTTTCCACCCGCCTCCTTATGCCCAAATCCTGGATCAAAAAAGCCTGCATAATGCACCCTAAACTCACCAACTAAAGGATCAAAAGGAGTCATTTCTGCGGCATAAAGCGGAGGCACATGAACAGACTCTCGTGAAACTAAAATGTAAAATTCATCAGGATCAAGAACCAACTCTCTCTGACCACGATCAAAAAGAGGTTCCCAAAAATCTAAAACGTGGGCAACAGCACGTTTATCAATATCAATAACACTTGTATGATGTTTACCACGATAACCTATAAGCCCGTTTTCGTCTCCCTTTAAATTAATGGAAAGACCAATACCACCAACACTAATATTAGGAAAATCATCCGATATCAGTGTTTCTTGCCTTTGCAAAGTGTGCAACTCTATTTCATTTAAATAACTTTGCCCTTTTCTAAACCGAAGCTGTGATAAATGTGAGCCTGTATGCACCAAAATTGGAAATGTGCGTGGACTAATTTCCAAATAAAGTGGACCATGATAACCAGCACAAACTTTATCGAACTCCTGAGCATTATCCGTAATAACACGTGTAAAAATATCTAATCGGCCTGTAGAACTTTTGGGATTAGCAACAGCAGATAAGAATTCTGGTAAAGCTAAACTTTCCAAAAGAGGAACAATATAAACACAACCCGTTTCCAAAACGGCTCCGTCTCGTAAATCAAACTCATGCAACTTTAACCGTTCAAGCTTATCCAAAACTTTTGTATCAGAACCCGGCATAAAAGAAGCACGTATACGATAAGCTTTCTCCCCTAAACGAAGATCAAGACTTGCTGGTTGTATTTGAGATCTATCAAATGGAGACTGAGCCTTGAGAAAGTTATTCTCAATCAAAGCTTGTATATCACTATCTGCTAAAATACCGCTTATACGCGCCATATATATTGCCTTCCCTTTCTACATTGTTTCTTTTTTGACCTAGATGATAAATTGGTGCAAGCTATTTTAAAGTGATAAAAACTATTTTTATGTTTTTTCCAACTGATTTGTTAACATAAAATAAAATAGGAGGTATTGTAAAAATAATACCTCTCAGCTCTCTTGTTCTTGAATGTCGCGCAAATGATGTTATCATAATTTTCTATAGAACCCTTAAGATTCCTGTTAGAATTTATTATGATTATACGCCATCTTAGCGAAAATATTATTAATCAAATCGCCGCTGGTGAAGTTATTGAACGACCAGCAAATGTTGTCAAAGAACTTGTTGAAAACGCTATTGATGCTGGTGCAACACGCATCGAAATTATTACAGCAAATGGTGGAAAAAATTTTATAAAGGTGAGTGATAATGGTTATGGAATTCCTGCAGATCAGTTAACTTTAGCAGTTTCTCGCCATTGTACCTCAAAGATTACCGATGACGTACACAATATCTGCTTCCTTGGATTTAGAGGAGAAGCCCTCCCCTCTATTGGTTCTGTTGCTAAACTTAAACTCATTTCACGAACAAAAGATGCTGAGAGCGCTGCTGAAATTTCCGTTACTGCAGGAAAAATTGTAGGACCCAAACCAGCTGCTGCAAATCTTGGAACAATTGTTGAAGTTCGTGATCTTTTCTTTGTCACGCCGGCACGATTAAAATTTATGAAAACTGATCGGGCTGAAACAAATGCTATTAGCGATATGATTAAGCGAATTGCTATTGCATTTCCACATATCCGCTTTTCTCTTTCAGGATTAGACAGAACATCTATGGAACTGTCTGCTACAGAAAATAATATTCAAGGACAATTACAACGTATTACGCAAATTATGGGAAAAGAATTTGCCCCTAATAGCATTGCGCTGAATGCTGAACGCGAAGCGGTGCGCTTAACAGGTTTTGCCTGTTTACCATCTTTCAACCGAAATAACAGCCTTCATCAATTTGCTTATGTTAATGGGCGTCCCGTGCGTGACAAGTTTCTATGGGGCGCTATCCGAGGTGCTTATGCTGATGTCATGACACGAGATCGTTATCCTGTCGCTATTCTTTTTATTGATCTCCCACCTGCTGAGGTAGATGTTAATGTTCACCCAGCCAAAGCTGATGTACGATTCCGTGATCCAGGATTAATTCGTGGTTTGATTGTTGGAGCTATTCGTGAAGCATTGCAGCAATCTGGTATTCGTCCTACCTCAACCCGTTCTGAAGCAATGCTTGCTGCATTTCAAACACAACAATCATTGGCACAACAACCATTAGGCAATTTTAAGAACACGCACCTGTCCTCTTCTTACAGTTCACAGCCTCATCATTTTACCAGCGCTTCAATGGTCCAAAAACCATTGGATAGTACTAGCTCTTTTGATTTAAAAGAAGATGCCGCTCCTATTATGGAGGGCTTAAATACACCAAGTGGGGATGCATACATTCCAAGCACTACATCTTCATCAGAAGAGTTATCTTATCCATTAGGAGCGGCCAGAGCACAAATCCATAAAAACTATATTATCGCCCAAACACAAGATAGTTTGATCATTGTCGATCAGCATGCAGCTCACGAACGACTGGTTTATGAAGCACTCAAAAATGCACTTTATTCCAAACCGCTTCCTTCACAGTTATTACTTATTCCTGAAATTGTAGAACTCTCTGAAGAGGATGCAACATGTCTTTTAACGCATAAAGATGCTTTGCAAAAATTTGGATTAGGAATAGAACCATTTGGACCAGGAGCAATTGTTGTGCGTGAAACACCTTCCATGTTAGGAGAGATCAACGTCCAAGCCCTTATTAAAGATCTCGCAGATGAGGCCGCTGAGTATGATACAACAAATAATTTAAAAGAAATGCTTGATTATGTTGCAGCAACGATGGCCTGTCACGGCTCAATACGGTCAGGGCGCCTTTTACGCCCCGAAGAAATGAACACACTATTACGGCAAATGGAGGCAATACCTAATACAAGTACATGTAATCATGGACGCCCTACTTATATTGAACTCAAATTGGCAGATATAGAACGGCTTTTTGGCAGAAAATAAACTCTTCATCATTTTGACAAGAAAAATATTTTTAAATTAACTCTCGACTTTATAATATATTTTATGGCACTTTTCTTGAATCTCTTGTATCAAGCAAAAAGGAGTTATAATGTTTTCCGATAGTGAACGCGAAGCAAAAATTCATTATTCTAATAACGGATATGACATTATAGAATATGGTACCTATACTATTTGTGCTGTTAGCGGGCAAAAAATCCCTATAGATGATTTAAAATATTGGAATCATCACCGCCAAGAAGCATATGCTAGTTGTGAAATCTCCTATCAACGTGAACTTGAGTGCAACCCATATCTCAAGCAATTGTTAAAAACAAAAGAAAAATAACCCTTTGAAAGCTATAAATTTAGCCTTTGCCTTTTAGACAAGAAAACTCAAGGGAACGTTTTCTAAAGCGGGTCATGACCTCCTCAAGGACCATGCGACAGAAGTCTTTTTGAACAAAATCGACATTCACATCAAAGACAATAAGATTTTTCAAATCTTTTTGCGTGTGAATTGTCTGTATACGGGTATAATCTTTAGCTGTTGTTGCGAGCCATAAATTGTGCATTTTAGCCTTTTGTATAAGGCTTTTTAAATTTTCATCTGTGAAAAAATAGTGGTCTGGATATATGTAAGTTTGCACCACATGACCAGACAATTCTTTAATAGATTTAAAAAATTTATCTGGATTGCCAATACCGGCAAATGCCAAAAATGATTTTCCTGAAACCTCATCAGAAGCACTGGCTTTAAGATGAGCACGATATAAAGGCTTTCCAGTACGCGAAACAAGAAAAGCAACATTATCAGGCACATCGGAGTGACCAATCAATAAAACACTATCCATAAAAGAAAACTGCGTTTTTAATGGTACGCGCAAAGGTCCTGCTGGAAAGACAGCTCCATTACCAAAACCGCGCATCGCATCAACAACGAGTAACGCATAATCCATATAAAGACGGCGACTTTGAAATCCATCATCCATTAAAATAAGATTACATCCCTCTTGCTTAAGCCGTTGCGCCGCTGCATAACGATTAGGTGATACAGCTACAAAAGCATGCCGTGCAAGTAAAAGTGCCTCATCTCCAACATTGTGTGGAGTATCATATTTCTCATTTACAAGATGTACCCCTTTAACTGATCCACCATAACCACGAGATACAATACCAGGTACAAAACCAAGTTCTTTAGCCACCTTGGTAAAAGCAATAACAACCGGCGTTTTACCAGCACCACCACATGTAAAATTTCCAATACACAAAACAGGCAGATTAATCACGGGAGGCTGTCTTGCCATAAAACGACTTGAAAAATAACCATACCCCCATGAAACTGGGGCTAATACAAAACGCAAAAAGCTTTTATTTTTCCACCAAAAATGGGGGGCGCTAATATGCATATCTACCCTGACGCTGACGTAAACCTGTTTGTATTACAAGGGGTTGTAAAAATGGATCTAAAATCTTTAATGTGCGCTCAAGTGCACCTGCCATACCTGTCGCCACTTCATGAGCCTTATCAACCATTTCTTGTCGCAATGTTTCATTTGTTAAAAGCTTATACACCTGAATAGCAAGCTGTTTTGTATCTTGAACCATATATGCTGCATCATGCGTTAGAAATTGTTTGAACATCTCTTGAAAATTTGAAACATGGGGCCCTGTCAAAATAGCGGAACCAAGTAAAGCCAATTCCAATGGATTGTGTCCACCATTTCCACATAACGATTTACCAACGAAAGAAACTTTAGATAAGCGAAGAAAAAGCCCCATTTCTCCAATGGTATCTCCCCATAAAATATCGGTATTCATGTTTGGAACAGCATCTCTACTCCTACGAATAAAACTTAACCCCTTATTATCGCATTTTCTGATAAGATCTTCTGAACGTTCAGGATGACGAGGCACAATAATTGTCAATAAATCTGGCAAATAATTTTTAACAATCTTATGGACCTCAAAAGCAATCTCCTCTTCCCCTTCATGCGTTGAAACAGCTGCCCAAACTGGGCGATTGCCGATAGCATTACGATAACGTGCAAGCAATGCTTGATTTTCAACCAGAAAAACATCAGCCTTGAGATTACCAGAAAACGTAACAGATTTTACGCCAAGTTTATGGTAATAAGCTACATCTCTTTCGTTTTGACCAATCGCCAAATCAATATCCTTAAAAATATGTTTGGCAAGAACGCGTCGTTTTTGCCAAGCTTTAAAAGAACGTTCAGACATATGGGCATTAACCAAAATCTGCGGAATACGCATTTTTGCAAGTTCTTTAATACGAAGGGGCCAAATTTCTGATTCACAAATCAAGACGAGATCAGGCTTCCAATGACTAATAAAACGGCGCACTGCAAAATCTAAATCCAAAGGAGCATATTGATGAATCAACCTATTACCAAAATGTTTTTTCACAAGAGTAGAAGATGTCACAGTCCCAGTTGTCATTAACACATTGATTTTCAATGATAAAATATAATTTACAAGTGGAAAAAGTGCAAGTGTTTCTCCAACACTTGCTGCATGTAACCAAACTAATGAACCTTGGGGGCGTACATGAGAACTTTTACCTAAACGCTCTTTTTTGCGACACCACTCTTCTTTTCCACGAATAGCACGAAAGAACAAATAAAAAGGAATAACAGGACATAAGCAAAAACCAATTATCCGATAGCTTAAAAGAGCCGTATGTGCCTTTAATTCTACCATTTAAAATCACCTCATCCAGCTATTTTAAGATATCTATATGCTTATTTTGTTAAAAAATTCATCAACACTAGTGGTTGCTTCCGTATTTTTTTAATATCATCCATATCTTAAATAAAAAACGCTTAATCCATGAGAAAATTCAATATATAAAGGACAAAAAATGCAATTTTATCACCATATTTTTTTTAAAACTTTCCTATAAAAATAACATATACACATTATTTAAATCTCTTTTAATGAAATTTTATCACTTCATTCTGCACCCTATAAAAATCTTACTCAAAAATAACAAAACTATTTTTTAATCAATTATAATTTTGAAAATATAAATGATAAATACCATACAACCTATGACATATTTTTTCAGCTCACTAAATAAATACTTCTTATGATTTTAGTGAGGCTTTGAATTGTACACGTTGGTATTTTAGAGAAAAAAACTTATTTTTACATATGTTAGGTATTGTCAATTTTTCAAAAAATAATCCATATAGACATTACAACCTAATATAAATAAAATATGTTTAAAAGGAAGCTCAATCTCTATTGTTTCATTTCAATAAAATGAATATGTCAAACAAATCTTTAAAAAAAACTTTTGAATGGTATAGAGTTCTCATTTTAAATTGTGATATCATCTCTTAAAGGTAATCCAGAAAAATCTAATCTTGTTTAATAGAGAATTTCTTAAAAGTCTTACAGCAATTTAAATAAGAGTTTTCAAAATTTTAAATCCTCTCTTTTCAGGAGGTTGCATGATATCTTATTCCTTTTAAGATTGTATATAATCAACACAAAATGACTAACTTATAGATTGTAGTTTTAAACGAGTACTCAAGAAGCCCTTATGAGGTAAGTTAACTTTATAAATCTATTCAGTTTCTCTAAGTTTCTAATTTTGGTAAGTTTCTAACAACTTTCATGGTTTCTAAGCTTATAGTAATAACTCGTTGAAAAAATTCCAATGGATAAGTAGGGAGTGCTAATAATCTCAATAGAGTAGTAATTCGTATCATTAATAATGCTACTCTTTGTATTAATCTTAACGCATTAATGTCTCATACCCATTCAAGAGCAGAGCGACTATTCACAATATAATCATAAACTTCGAGTGATCGCTGTCATGATAATATTGCTGTTGCAAATAGGTTGATAGAACTGTCTTGCATTTTTATTAAGCGCAAAGATGGTGGTGCAACAATGGATTTTATACCTTGCACGAACACTATTATGAAATGGGTTTGGGTGCCTTGAGAGATGTTTTTTTTAAGAAAACATATGAATTTTAAACAACAAGCATATTCTTTTTTACGACGTTCTATTTTACTCGAAGAAAGTACCTATGAAAAGGACGACTAAACAAAAGCGTGCAGCAATCTACAGGCTATAATAACCAAATATTCAAGCTTTATTCTGCATCGCCTAACTCAGCATCAAGAAACTGATGCAAATCTACAATGTAATAACGTTGTAATGCATTATCTACACTGCTTTGCGCTTTTGCCTGCCATGCTTCTTGAGCGGATTTATAATCTGAGAAAATACCAACCACATCTAAATCATCGGGATTCTTGAATTGATTACTGTTAAGATTTTTTAATTCCCCACCAAATACAAGATGTAAATATTGTTTTTTTTCGTTGGTTTCAGTCATATGTGCCTCTATATTATTTAGATTATTTTAGCATGCTTTTACGTGATTAAACTAACTTTGTTTGACGAACAACATCTATCATATCTTGACAGCAATTATTTTTACCAGCAATTAAAAGTCCATATTGGTAAGGTTCAATTCCATAAGATAGTAAAGAGGCATCAAGCGATAAAAAACACCCTCCACACTCCTGCAAAATAAGATCAGCAGCGGCAATATCCCATTCATGACAATTTGGACGAACTAATACGATATCAATTTCATCTTGAGCAACAAGAACAATACGATAAGCAAGAGAAGGAAGATAATGGTAAAGACTAACTTGATTGAGGAAATCATCTGGTAATTTTTGTGCGAGCGATTTATCAAGTGAAATTTTATATTTTCGATGAACCTGAAAGGCTAAACGAGGAAGTTTTATCCCATTTAATGTTGCCCCTCCACCCGTTACAGCTGTATAAACATCTCCTTGAGCCGGACATTGTAGTACGCCCACAATAGGACGCCCATTCTCAATAATGGCAACCGAAATACACCAATAAGGACTGCCAGAAAGAAAACCTCGCGTTCCATCAATAGGATCAACAACAAAAGAGCGCTCATAATAATCTTGTTTTTCTCGATTATCTTTTGTTTCTTCTGAAATCCATCCATAATTTGGACGAGCTCCAAGAAGCTTCTCTTTCAAGAAATGATCAACAGCAAAATCTGCTTCACTGACCGGGGAATTACCTTCTTTAATCCAGACATCCAACGTGCATCCAAAATACCGCATTGCTAAATCTCCTGCCTCTCGACAAACGTCACGCAAAAGATTTAAATCAGAAGAATGATGCGTATTATTTTCCTGCAAGTGTCATCCCTTCAATTAATAATGTTGGAGCTGCTGTACCATAACGCCGATCAATATCATTGGCAGGTGTTAAATGTGCTAACATATGAAGCAAATCAGAGCCTAGCGTTACTTCACTCACCGGATAAGCAATTTCACCATTTTCAATCCAAAAACCGGAAGCCCCACGACTATACTGACCAGTAATAAAATCAATGCCATGACCGAATAATTCGGTCACATAAAATCCATTTCGCAAATCTTTTATCATATCGCAAGGCGATACTAAACCCGGTTCAATAGCAAAATTTGTACTGGTCGGCTGCACTAATGATGCTGAACGCACACCATGTCCATTTGTTTTAAGTCCCAGTTCACGTGCTGTAGATGATGAAAGAAGCCAATTTTTTAAAATACCATTTTCAATAATATTGAGTGTTTGTCCCTCTACCCCTTCTCCATCAAAAGGATGAGAAGCATTTCCACGTAATCGCAAAGGTTGATCGGTTACATTAACATTAGGCTTCATCACTTCCTTACCTAGGAAATTCTGTAAAAGACTCGTTTTTCGAGCCACAGAGGCTCCATTGACCATAGATGCGATATGCCCTGCAATTCCACGAGCCGTACGCGGATTAAAAATAACATCAACGCCCCCAGTTGCCGCACGAACTGCACCCAAACGTCGAACTGCACCAAGCCCTGCATTCTTTCCCACAGTTTCTGCTGCCTCTAAATCAGAAAAATGTAAGGCTGTTGTATAATCATAATCCCGCTCCATCTGTGTTCCTTCACCTGCAAGAGCACTACAAGAACGTGAAAAACAACTTGAGCGATAGGCTCCACAAAAACCATCGCTGGTCACAAGAATAAACCCACTACGGCCATAAACTGTTGCAGCGCCACCAGAATTGCTTACACCTTTAATATCAAGAGCTGCTGCCTCCGCTTTTAAAGCATCTTCTGTTAAAAAATGACTGCTAGGTACAAAATCATCAAAAAGATCAAGATCTTTAGGATGCTTAACCAAACACTCTTTATCTGCCAAACCTTCAAATAAACTATCGGGAGAAGCTTTAGCCATCGCAACAGCACGTTCCGCAAGTTCTTGCGGATAAGATCCTAAATTAGCAGAAACACTTGCTACTTTTTTTCCAACAAAAACCCTTAGAGTAAAATCATTGCTCTCTGCTGCTTCTGTCGATTCAACTTTCCCAAAACGAACTGATACACTGGTAGAATGAGCATGAACAATAACAGCATCAGCAGCATCTGCCCCAGAACGCCTTGCTGCTTCAACCAGCGAAACTGCTTTCTCAATCTGGTTTTTGTCAGTCATCATAGACTCCCTAAAATATTTTATTATTTACATTGATAAGCATTCTGACAAATTTATACAAATCAGAATATAACTCTTGTGTGTTTATTCATAAGATTATGCATATTTCATGCATTCTTTTTTTTAATGCATTAAATCATTTCCCTTTTAGCTTCTTTATGAAAAGACGTAATATGCTGTATATGCCGTAAAATCTCTTTAGTTTCAAGATTTCTCATGGGCCCTTATCATTTTAGATAATCCAATCTGTACTGACAATCAAATCAACCGAAAATTTGGCAATTAACAAAAGGCCTAACAATAACATTTGAATTTAAGCCAAAATCCTCAAAAATTCGAAAAGTATAAAATGACTTAAGTCACAAGCCTTATGTCCTCTGGATAGTCAAATAACTTCCTTCATTCCTATAGCATTCTTTAATTTCCAAGCAAGAATCAAGAAAATGCCTTATATTTGTGTATACTTCTTTGCTTCTATAAACTCTCTCATAATAAGATGGCAATCTTGTAAACAAAAAAATATAAACGGAATAAAAAAATTTTTCTTGCGTTATTGCTTCAACAAAATGAGCAGTCATTAGCTTCTTTATTCTCATAAGCGTGATATCACAAAGAACTCATTTTTTATATTTATCAGAAATAAGTTATAATCATAACATTCTCTCTCGTTTCTAATGCGTCTAATCAAGAGCATCTCATTTTTCATGCCTCATCCTTAACTGGTTATTTTGTTACTAAACAGATATAACTTAATAGACTTCTTTTTCCTGAAACAAAAATCCCAAAATACTGGATAGATTTTGATTTAAGAACTACACTCCTTCCTCTTTTCCTTCCATTAAAAAATAAAGAAGCGTAATATTGTTATAAAACGATAATCAATAAAACTTTTATATAAAACTCAATGTTGTATCTATTGTTCAATTCAATCTACAATAAGCATATTCTTCCAATTAATTTGGGCAAGTTTATCGCTCATAATTGTTTTAATAGATACAAAAATATTTGCAGAAACTGGGATATCTGTGCGCATTTTAAAAAATCGCTTTTTAAACATTTAAACCAAATACATACAACGATACGAGATTAATTTTTACGAAAATTAAGGGAGGTTTTATTTTATCATCTAGAGCCTTTTAGAACTGCACTCTCTAGAAAAGTAATCAAAGAAATTATCTGTTCTTATAATCTTTTAATCAAAAAAACACTTTGATTTATAATCATAATTGATCATTTTGTAATTTGCATAAAAGAATCAAATATCATTAAATTTTCTCCGTTTCGAACCTATTCATGTTGAATCAATCACAACTATTTGCGAGCATATCATCAGTAAGGGGCGTATGAATAAAAACTATTTAAGAAGGAGTCAAAATGTCTTTTATGAATGCTCTCAAATCAAAAACTATCGCAACATTAGAAACTGGCAAATATCATGACAATATCAACCTACAGATTCATAAGAGCAGAAATAAGCTTCTACAACTTTCTTTATTTTCAGTAAAAATGCGCGCCTTATAAGCTTTTATATATTGAATAAAATTCAATGGCTTTTATAAGATCTTTGGTGCAAAATTAATTTTCTCAGATGATTTGACACGATTTCAACGACTAACTAAAAAACAGATCATAGCTCATCGATTTGCTATATACTCATAACTGATTTCATTCTAACAAGGCTAAGATTTCTGCACCTTTTTTAAGGTATTAACTTCTTTATAAATGCCCCCCTTACGAGATGCTTTTGTTTTCAGTAAGAGCACGTCTGCTCATTTCAATCATTGCATCGCGAAGATGTAACTTAATTTTTGACCCAATAATCATTCCAAAGAAAGGAGAAAATAAACCAGACATGGTTACAGTATGACGAATTTTGTTATTTGAAGAACCCGATTTTGTTGAACAAATATATTCATGATTAAAACTCATACGTGTAAAAGGAAGTTTAGCATAATCAGAAAAACAAACATTTTTTATAACTTTATCAAGTGTAAAAGTTACTGTAGGTCCCTTTTTAGGTTTCATGCGTCCTATAGCGCCTTCTTTGAAAGGACCAGAAAGTTCTACCCACTCAAGTTCACTATCCCAGCAAGGCCATGATGCCACATCTTCCTATATAGCCCAAATTTGCTCAGCACTTGCTTCTGTACTAATCTCTTCACTATATATCCAATTAAACACGATAATCTCCCCTTTTTTACAAATTACTTATCTTTAGTGATAAAGAATAATATAAAAAAGTATCCTTAAAGCTGCACAACGATAAGATACTTAATACTCTCAGATTTACTTAATATGTAATGATTAACTCAACAAGCGATATTACTAAACTAAACACACAAATATTCAGGATAAATGAACAATATTTTCAATACTAAACAAAATATCTTTTTTAAGTTTAGACAATAGCAAAAATAGAAGTTACGCATCATATAAGATATCAATGCAGACTGCATAGCTTAAAGCTTTCAACTGCTGATGAAATGTGATGATTAAGGTATGGCAGAAAGAAATTAGATAAAAAAGATCATAACTATTATCGAGGAATATATATCCTATTGGAGAAAAAACATCCTTCTGTATTAAAGCTAATAAAAATTCATCAATTCCTTTAACATTAGAATCTTTTATTGATTTTCTGCTTAACCTTTTAAAAACCATATAAAATGAAGAAAACTGTGAAGAAGCATTTTTTCATCCTATCGGATAAAAACAAGAACTTTCTCAAGATGTAAGCGATCGTAATTTATAGAGACGTATTGCTGTCTCACCATAAAACCGCTCATCATCTAAATAAAAGACATCAGGTAAATGAATCATTGTATCTTTCTTTTCTTCAAGTATGAAGAGTGTATCAGCTTTTGCCCACCCTCCTCGCAAAGCTTCTACAAAAGCACGTTCACCTAAACAACGGCTATAGGGAGGATCAGCGCAGATAACATCAAATGGCAGCATTGTGCCAATATTGCCAAGTTTGGTCGCATCACGACGCAAAATCCGTCCTATCGACTGTAATTCAAAGGCTTCTATATTTTTTTGAAGCAACCCACGCCCCTCAACCGAGTTTTCAACAAAAACAGCCGCCTTTGCTCCACGTGAAAGTGCTTCGATGCCTAAAGCACCAGTACCAGCAAAAAGATCAAGAATGCGTTTATTGATCCAAAATTCTTCTTCACGGCTAGAAAGAATATTAAAAAGGCTTTCACGTGTACGATCACTCGTTGGGCGAATCGACTGATTAACAGGCGAAAACAAAACACGCCCAGCAAATTTACCGCCTATGATCCGCACGTGGACCTCCAAATCGCTTAGAAGTTTTTGCAGCGTCCCTATGTGGTTTAGATTTTTTCATAGCACCACCAAACGATTTTTTCTTTCTCTCAAAAGAATGTTCATCATGATCACCTTTTATCATTTTCTCTTTATCCTTTAAAAAGCGATCTTTCTTACCAAAGGGGTGCGTCTCGTCATAAGATGTTTTTCCACGTTTTTGAACAAAACTTCCCCTCTTCTCTTTGTGTGACGGACTTTCTTTTAGTTTTTCCTTGCCTCGATGAAAGGATTTTTTACCATCCAAACCGCTCTTATGATCATGCGATTTCTCCTCACTATAGGAAGGCTTTCTACGTGCACTTTGCGGACGTGCACCAGGAGCCATCCAAACATTAGCACGGCGAGAACGCGGTAGAAAACGCTCTGCTTTTCCTTCTTCACTTTTCTCCTTCTTTACATTCTCATGAGACTTTGTACTTAATCGTGCGCGACTATGTTCAACAGAGCCATCTCTTGGTCGGCGTCGTATCGCCCTTTCACTTGAGAAAACCCAACCATCATTTGCAACAGAAAGATCTTTCTGGCTTTGCTTTTCTGCAACAACTGCAGAATTTGAAAAGGGTTTCAGAATAGGAGCATCAAAATCTGCATTGGCTTGCATAATCAAACGCTCCCCCAACTGATCTCGTAACATCCGCCCTTTTAACTCTTGCACGGCTCCTTCTTCTAAATCAGAGAGATGAAATGGACCATAGGATACACGGATTAATCGATTAACTGATAATCCCAATGCCCCTAAAACATTCTTTATTTCACGATTTTTTCCTTCACGCAACGCAACAGAAAGCCATACATTCGACCCTTGTTCACGTTCAATTGATGCTTCAATCGAACCATAAAAAATACCATTAATCGCAATACCATTTTTAAGGTTATCCAGCGCACTCTGTTTTACTCTTCCATGAGCACGGACGCGATATTTGCGGACCCACCCCGTTACAGGAAGCTCTAATACACGCGCTAAGCCACCATCATTGGTTAAAAGCAAAAGCCCTTCCGTGTTAATGTCAAGCCTTCCAACAGAAAGAACACGCGGCATTCCTTTTGGTAAATTACTAAATACTGTAGGTCTGCCTTCAGGATCACGGTTCGTGGTGACAAGACCTGCTGGCTTATGGTAAAGCCATAAACGCGTTCGTTCTATAGGAGGTAAAGGTTTGCCATCAACTTTAATAACATCAGAGCGGCTAACATTAAAAGCAGGCGTTGTCACGACTTTACCATTCACAGAAATACGACCTGCAACAATCATCATTTCTGCATCTCGACGCGAAGCAATACCAGCACGCGCTAACCTTTTAGCAATTCGTTCACTCTCATTATTTTCATTCATTTGCGTTTCAAACCAATCTTTGCAAGTATGTTCAGAAAATTATTCACATGCACCATACCGCTTATCCTGAAAAATGAAGTAGCATAATCATTTATCATTTTCTATCCTTTAACGACAATAATGTATCTGCCGACTTGCAAGTTTGTTTTAAACTCTTAAAAAAAATAGAGGTATTCTTTTCATTATAAAAGCGTAATAAATTATTCATTCTATAGCATTCCTTATCGAGATAACCTTTAGATTTTCTATACCTTCAGTAGAAAGAATATTATGACTTTGACGCCCATGGAAATAGCCCTTTTAGAAGCACAAGAGGCTGCAAAAAAAGATGAAGTTCCCGTAGGTGCTGTCATTACACGTGGAAAAGCTATCATTGCACGCGCTGGTAACTTTATAAAATCTGCATATGACCCTACAGGACACGCAGAAATACGCGCAATCCGTATGGCTTGCGAAACATTGCAAAACGAAAGGCTTCCTGATTGCGATCTTTATGTAACACTTGAGCCTTGTGCTATGTGTGCTGCTGCCATTTCATTTGCACGCATACGTCGTCTCTATTACGCAACAAATGATCCCAAAGGGGGTGCTATAGAAAATGGTCCACGTTTTTATCAGCAACCAACCTGTCATCACAAACCTGAGATTTATTCTGGTTTTAAAGAAAAAGAAGCTGCTCAATTACTTAAAGATTTTTTTGTACAAAAGCGATACTAAAAACAATTCTTCTTCCATAACTTTCACTCTTAAAAAACTATCCTACTTCTCAAAAAGACTATTAATTCTTCTGACATATATAGTAAAAGCTATTTCAAAGCATTTTTCTCTCTTTTAATCCTGCATATTGCTTCTATTAGATGATACATTCATTCATAAGAATAATTCATTATTTTGTATAATAAAATATAAATTCCAACATATCGTAGATCTACTCTCTTTCAAATTACATTGAAGCAATAAAAATCACTTTTTTGCACATCATAAGCGGGATTATCGTCTGGATAAAGAACGTTGTAGAAAAGACTAAAAATGTCTCTTATGAAGGCTCTCAAATGCAAGAATTGTCGCAACTGGAGTCTGGAAAATAAAATGATGGTATCAGCTTTCTCCTTCCTAAGCATCAAGATAGTGGAGCACAATAGATTTTACGTTATACTATCCACATGAACGATGTTGCAAAATGAACTTGAGAAATATTTCTTGTTAGGAAACGCATGAAGTACTCTCTCGATGCTGTTGTCATATTGCTATTTCATGAGAATAACACCCCTCCTCCAACAGCATTATAACTGTGCATGAATGAGAGCTTAGTATCATAAGTAATTGGAAAAATACTTTACTTTAAATATTTTGTCTTTCCCTTATCGACCAATAGGTGCGGTTTTTGCCGGTTGGCGATAACTTAAAGGTGGTTCAGTGAGATAGCGACGGTATTTTGAACTTCCAACTTGTGCTCTCTGACGACGTAAATATTCCTGTCGTTGCTTCGCATTCAACTGTGAAGGGTTTTCTGAACCAGCGCCATTAACTGACGATCCTTTATGAGGAAAAGGAGTATTTCCTTGATTCTTCTTCGATGCTGCCATTTCATTGACAGATCTATCTTGTTGTGGTACCGGCAAAAATCTGCGTGAACTAGGGCTTGGTATTACAAGTTTTGGATGAGGTTTCATAACAATCTGGCTGCTATTATTTGTTGGTGTTAATGAAGTAATATTAGCAACATCTTCAAAAAACTGTATCGAAACCGGTTTATTGGTACCATAGGTAGGAGCGGATAAATTGCATCCCGTTAGAACAAAGCACATCCCTAAAATTCCTATTGGAAATATTTTTACTTCACGTTTTCTCACTGCCTATTCCATTTCCTAAGTATATGGCTGATTAATATTCCCGTTATTTATGAGAGAACGGTCCATACACAAATTTCCCCCCTGCAGAAAAAACAACGGAATTTACTTTGTACCACAAAAAACTATATTCATCAATATGAGAAATATACTTGTACTCCTTTCCCTTGATTTAAAATTTTAAATCTTACCAAGAATCTGTAGTTCCCGCAAAGCAGCTGCATCACGAGCAGATACATCCGGATAAGCTGGATCACTCCCAACATCTTGTGTATAACGCCATGATCGAGCACATTTTTTTCCTAATGCCTTCTCTGGATATACACCAACACCTTCAACATCATTCAAAGTAAAAGAATCGGAAGGTATCGTGTCCTGCCTAATTGTGAGTGCACTGGTAATACAGATCTCCGCCATATCCACATTTTCTAATGCCTCTCGTAAAACCAGATTGGAAATAAAAACAATAGGCGCAGCTTCCAAAGAGGATCCAATACGCTTATTAGCACGTTCAAGCTCTAAAGCACCTGTCACAACTTTACGGACCTGCCGAATTTTTTTCCAACGCTCAGCCAAAGATTGGTTTTGCCATTCTTCTGGTACAGAGCGAAATTGTTCCAAATGCACCGATTGGCTTTCTGGATAACGCTCTAACCAAGCTTCCTCCATAGTAAAAGGCAACATTGGAGAAAGCCATGTTACCATACGCTCAAAAATCTCACGGACAACCTGCAAGGAGGCCTTGCGTTTTTTTGATGAAGGCGCATCACAATAAAGAGAATCCTTGCGGATATCAAAATAAAATGCCGATAACTCAATGATTGAAAAATCCAATAATGCACGCATAATCTTTTTAAAATCAAATTCATCGTAAGCGCGATTAATCAACTGATCAAGTTCAAAAAGCCTATGCAATATAAATTTTTCAAGATCCGGCAGTGCACCATAAGATATTTCTTCTCCATCATCATGTGCTAAAGTTCCTAGCATCCAACGAATTGCATTGCGTAGTTTACGATATGAATCCACATTTGTTTGAAGAATTTTTTTGCCTAAACGCTGATCTTCCCAATAATCGGTTGTCATAACCCAGAGACGAAAAATATCAGCTCCAGATGTTTTAATGATCTCTTGCGGAACAACCGTATTGCCTAAAGATTTAGACATTTTCTTACCATTCTCATCCAAAGTAAAACCGTGTGTGATCACGGCTTTATAAGGAGAACAAGCACGCGTACCACAGCTTTCCAAAAGAGAAGATTGGAACCATCCGCGATGTTGATCTGAACCTTCAAAATAAACATCAGCAGGCCATTTCAAATCAGTCCGACCTTCTAACACAAAGCTATGGCTTGCTCCAGAATCAAACCAAACATCCAAAATATCATAAACCTGTACCCAAGGCTCATGTGCACGCTCACCTAAAAAACGTTCACGTGCTCCTTCAGCAAACCATGCATCTGCCCCTTCTGCTTCAAAAGCCCGTAAAATACGCTCGTTCACACCTTCATCTTTTAGAATAACACCATCCTCATTCGCAAAAATACAAATAGGAACCCCCCAAGAACGCTGACGAGAAAGAACCCAATCAGGACGATCCTCTATCATAGAAGCTAGGCGGTTTTGCCCAGAAGGCGGCACAAAACGCGTTTTTGAAACAGCTTCCAAAGCCCGACTACGTAAAGTTGAACCATCCCCAAAATCTTTATCCATTGAAATAAACCATTGCGGTGTATTGCGAAAAATAACGGGTTTTTTTGAACGCCAACTATGGGGATAGGAATGCTTTAAACGCCCCCGTGCAAACAATCGATCTGCTTTAATTAAAGCGTTAATGACCTCTTTATTGGCATCACCCATTTTTCCATTATCATCAATAACACGTGCAGGTCCTCCTTCACGATCTGGTCCTAAACCTGGAACATCTTTCGTATAGAACCCTGCATCATCAACAGGAAACGGTATAGATGAATCAATCCCCGCTTGCTCCAGTAAGGACTTATAATCATTCCAAATTTCAAAGTCCTCACGTCCATGGCTTGGTGCTGTATGGACAAAACCTGTACCAGCACTCTCTGTTACGTGCGAACCATCAAGCAATGGAATTTTAAAGTTATACCCCCCAGCCAAACCTTTGAGTGGATGAGAAAGAACAAGAGCTTTCAATTCCTCAGCAGAAATAACACGCAAACGCTTCAAAACAAGTTTGGCTTTTTCTCCACAACTCATCGCTAAAGCGTCTGCAAAAAGAAGCTTTTCTCCCACTTGAGGACCAAAATCATTTTCAGCACTTTCAACTTCGTAAATACCATAAGAAATCTGTGAAGAATAACTCACTGCACGATTGCTTGGAATTGTCCACGGCGTTGTTGTCCAAATGACGACATAAGCACCATATAAATCATCAGAATTTGCTTCAAAAACAGGAAACTTAACCCAAAGCACCTCTGATTCATGATCATGATATTCAATCTCAGCCTCTGCCAAAGCCGTACGCTCCACAACAGACCACATCACTGGCTTGGAACCACGATAAATCTGATCTGACATAGCAAATTTTATCAATTCACTGGCAATGCGTGCTTCTGCATGAAAAGCCATTGTAGTATAAGGCGTGTTAAAATCTCCCACAACACCAAGGCGTTTAAATTCTTCACTTTGAACGGTCACCCAATGCTGTGCAAATTCACGGCATTCTTGACGAAACTCGTTAAGAGGTACCTCATCCTTATTTTTTCCTTGTGCTCGATATTTTTCTTCAATTTTCCATTCAATTGGAAGCCCATGGCAATCCCAACCAGGAACATAATTTGCATTAAAACCGCGCATTTGGAATGAACGGACAACCACATCCTTTAGAACTTTATTTAAAGCATGCCCGATATGAATATGACCATTTGCATAAGGTGGACCATCATGAAGAATATAAAATGGACGATCTTTTGCTTGTTGGCGCAATTGCGCATAAAGCCCCATATTTTCCCAACGCGCCATCAATTCAAGCTCTTTTTGCGGAAGCCCTGCACGCATAGGAAAATTTGTCTGTGGGAGATAAAGAGTTTTTGAATAATCTATTGTTTCATTTTTCACAGCCATTGTGAAATATCCCTGTCCACTTTTACGATTTCATTTTTGCATAACTTCCCTGAACCCTGCAACTCTGGTTTTTATCTATAGGGAAAGCCGAGCTTATCATTCGTATTAAGCAGCGATCAGGAAAATATATCATCACACTCTATGGGCTTTATCATGAAATTCACAAGAAAAGAAACCAAAAAGTGATCTTTTAAAAAATAAAGGCTCCACTGACAGTGGAGCCTCTTAGAAATTTACTCTTTAAAAAATTAGAATTTATAAGCTACACCAACACGGAAATCATTGGTTTTGTAGTTAACTTCAAGTTTTTCCTTTGCAAATTTCTTTTTACCAAAATCAGAGTAACGATATTCTGCACGTACAATCACATTATCCAGAAGCGAGAAATCAACGCCACCACCAAGTGTGTAACCAATCATGGTTTTTGTTTCATCAGCTAAATTCTTAGAAGAAACGACTCTTCCATCCTCATCCTTAACGGATATTGATACAGTGTCTTGGAATTGCCCATAAGCAATACCACCAGCAAGATAAGGCATAAAGCGATCAGCAGCAAAACCAATACGTACCCGTGTAGCACCACCCCAATTTTGTTTGAAAGTATGACTTAACGTTTCAACTTCATACTCTTGATCAAGACCAAGTTCAGAAGCCATCTTTTTTATTTGTTCTATACCATATACACTGGAATCATTCTTATCCACCGCTTGTGTACTTTGTGCACCGTGTCCAGCCATATTCTGTCCACCATGAGAACGAGAAGCATGTGGATTAGCACCATGCGCATGAGCACCAGAACCATGCCCACCTGCATGAGATGCACCATGTGGATGAGCATTTCCGCTACCATGGGAAGAACTATGATGACCTCCCCGTTGGGCTCCGCTTGTTCCATTAGAAGCTGTTGTATCTGATCCGGATGATCCTGATCTCGCGAGTATAAGTGTCCCTCCGCTCGGTACTGTTCTTTGTTTTAATGATGATTGTTCCGATGCAGGTGCTTTTTCTGCTGGCTGACTTGCGCCTAATACTGTTGATGAGATAGAGGATACTGATGCTTTTTCAACTGCTTTTGCAGACTCTGACTTAGCAGATGATTTTGCTCCATCTGACCCTACTCTTGATGATTGATCTTCTTGAGATGATCTTGCCAATAAGAGCGTTGACCGCTCTGGTGAGCTTGCTCCTGTGGTAGAGGATATTGATTTAGGTGCAGGTGATTTTAATCCATTTACCCCGCTTACCGATGTCGGTCCTGTACCTGATCTTTCCGATGAGGACGATGGCGATTGCACTGATCCCTCCTCCTGTCTGGAAGAGGCTGATTGTGTTATTAGCGATGCAGATGGCGTTTCTAATGGTGATGCTGAAACTCCTGGACTTTTCCTGTCCACTGCCGCTGCTTTTCCTGCTGTTGAATTAACAGTGTTAGAACTTCCAGCTGTTGTTGATTTTGATGGTGCTGCTCCTGCTTGTGGTTGTTGAACTGCGTTTACTGGTGTAGCTGGTGCTTGACTGGATTGCGTTGCAGCAGATCGTTCTGACGTGGATCCTGCTGTTGGAGTGCTTACTGTTTTAGTTCCTGAGCCTGCAGGTGCTCCTGCACTTGCAGATGTTCTTGCATCTGCGAGTGTTCCTTCAACGCTTTTTTGTGTTTGTGGTCCTGTTGGTGTTCTTGTTCCTGGTGTTCCTGCGGATCTGCGGGATCTTACGACTGCATTTTCTACTGTAGTGTTATCAGCTGCACCTATGGTAATTGTCTTTGTGTGTTTTTTTCCAGATATCATTAAATCCGTATCGATACCAAAAATAAAGTTGTCACCGAGATCAATATTAGAACCTGCATAAAAACCACCTGCAAAACCTGAAAGTTTAGGAGAGAACTCTTTATCCAGTGGTAAACTCTTTTCTTGACCAACAAGAGCCATATCAGCTTTGCTCGAAAAACCACCCGCTTGAACACCTAAATAAAGACCTGTCCATGAAAAAGTAGGCGCGATAATGGTAGAAGAAGTCGATGATGCTGGCTGATGAGGAATTATAACATCAGCAGCTAGTGCTGTAGACGCTGAAATTAAAGAAAAAATAGACGCTGTTATTAAACGTTTTGTATTCATAAAATCTCTCCAAATATCCAAAATGAAATGTATATAGAGCATCTTTTTTGAAAGATCTGTAGCAAAAATGACACACTCACAAAAAAATAAAGAATTTTTGAAAATAAGGCTTCTTAAACTTTTAATTTTGCATTCAATGAGAATTTGTAAACTAAATCACACTAAAATTATGTGTATTAAAGTTGGATTCATTTTCATTAAAGTTTCGCATAACTGTTAATGATAATATTCTTTATAAATTTCTTTTTATCAAAATCTAAATAACAGTATTCTGCATACAATAAACTATTATCTGTTATTGCAAAATCAATGCCAGCGCAAACAGTGAAATCAAATATTGCCTTTTTTAAAACCAAGCGCCATCAAAGTTTCATCTATTTACCAGCATGATCTACTTTTAGTACTTTAGCAATAGTATTTTGTATCTAAAATTCAGAAAAACAAAGGACTTATTCAAACACTCGCAAAAAAAACTTTTAGATTCTTTGCATAAACATCTTCATCCTGCTACATCACATTGATTTATAAGGATAACTTATTGTTTTCATATTGAATGAGAGTCCCGAATAACGTAAGATTCTCTCATTTTAAATCTGTTTATCTTGAATCAATCAAAATCGCTTGCTTGCACGTCATAAGCGGGGCTGGCGTGTGGGTAAAAACTGTATAAGAAAGGATTAAAAATGGCTCTTATGAATCGTCTCAAGAGCCAAGGGCTGTCGCAACACCCACGAGCTGGCAAATATAATGATGGTGCTGGCTTGTTACTTCATAAACGTAAAGATGGAGGTGCTCAATGGCTTTATCGTTATACCATTCATGGTCGGCGCCGCGAAATGGGCTTGGGTGCCTTGAGAGATGTTTCTTTAAAACAAGCCCGTGAATTGGCAACTAGGTGGCGTTCTGTTCTTCGTGAAGGTCGTGACCCTATTAAAGAACGTGAAAAACAAAAGCGTGAGGCAATAAGTAATCTCCATTATTTAAAAGATATCGCGTTGGATGCTTTTGAAAGTCGTAAAGCTGAATTAAAAAATGATGGTAAAGATGGGGATTGGTTTTTACCATTACGCCTTCATATTCTCCCTAAATTAGGCTGTCTGCCCGTTTCAGAGATTACGCAAACAGAGATACGCGATACCCTTGCTCCTATTTGGCATACAAAAGCTGGAACTGCTCAGATAGCATTGATACGTCTCAAACTTTGTCTCAAACATGCGGCTGCATTAGGGTTAGATGTTGATTTACAAGCAACAGAAAAAGCACGCGCTCTCTTAGGCAAACAACGTCATAAAAAACAAAGCTTACCAGCCATGGATTGGAGAGATGTGCCGGCTTTTTATAAAACACTCTGTGAAGCATCAACCATAACACAACTGGCTTTGCGTTTGCTTATTCTGACAGGCGTTCGTAGCAATCCTTTGCGTCATATTCGTGAAGATCAGATTGAAGATGATATCTGGACAATCCCTGCTGAGAATATGAAAGGCAAGCGTGATGCCACAACAGAGTTTCGCGTGCCCCTATCATCTGAAGCAATAAAAGTAATTGAACAAGCCCGCTGTATCTCTAAAAGTGATTTCATCTTTTCACTTACCGGTCGTGGTCCTCTTTCA
>NZ_JBHINK010000100.1:412-691 GCF_042194905.1 Bartonella sp. CL63NXGY | reverse complement strand
TCTTCATACAAGGTTTCAGTTTGTTCAGGGTTTAATTGTAAGAAGGAACGGGCGGAGAGCTTGAAGTCCAAGCCCATCAAACTTTCAATAATCGTTTCTTGCCCGGCGAGGTGGATCATCCGGTCACCCCAGACCAATGGGGTATCACCAGGATTAACATTTTGCATTACTGACACAACCTCGGGTAACTGGTCATCAATCGCTTCCAGTAATTGGTGCTTATGAACTAACTTCGGGGTGTTCGTAATGATCGTCAGTTGTACTTCACCGGTTGCCACC
>NZ_JBHINK010000100.1:0-401 GCF_042194905.1 Bartonella sp. CL63NXGY | reverse complement strand
GTTATGCTCTTCGTTATAGACGGCGATGCCTAGTTGCTCAATCAACTTGACTCTTGTACGCATTACTTTCATTGTTGCTGGCATTTGGACGGCACATTCTACCATGTCAACCAAATCATGACTGCCTGTCTTATATAAACCGGCGGCAACGTGGCCATCAATCATCCTAACCTGGAAGGTAGCCTTATTTCGGTAGCCATACTGATGGGGAGCTGGAATCGTGGGGCGAACATCATAAGCACGGTAGCCATAGGGTTGAAACTTCTCTAAACTGTCAATCACCACTTGCCGTTTGAAGTGTAATTGCTGTTGATAGTCGAGATATTCGAGTTCGAAAACACCAGCCTCGATTGCATAGGCGTCGCGTGGTGTTACCCGATCGAGATTCTTTTTGCCGATGC
>NZ_JBHINK010000099.1:0-692 GCF_042194905.1 Bartonella sp. CL63NXGY | reverse complement strand
GTCGAAGGAAAACAAATGTTAGTACCATTCCGAGGTTCGATCAAAGACACCCTGCGGGAAATGCAGGAAGACTTGCAATCTTCAATTTCCTACGCCGGTGGTAAAGATCTTGACTCAATCCGGAGAGTTGATTACGAAATCGTAAAAAACTCAATCATGAACGGTGACTATTAAATTCAAAAAGGGCTCGTGCACTCGGCAAATCGAATGCGCGAGCCCTTTTTAATACTTCTTTCGTGACCACTTGTTTTGTTGCCAGTTAGTTTCTAAGCAAGCCAAGAAAATCCCACCAATCCATGCCAAACACCGCTGCATACAAGAGGGAAATTGATTTTCGATATTCACTATCTGGCTAATTCAAGTCCCCTTGCCCACGAACGGCAATGTAGTTCATAGCAGGTACATCAATGATCTACGGGAATTTCCTCGGAACATATAAGTTTCGTTGTTCTTTTTTAAGATTATATGCCATCCAATTCTCCTTATGGCTCCAAACCACCACTAGACGGAACAACTAAAATAAAGTTGAGGATTCGGTTAGCGTAACTTTTGGCACCTGTATATTCACGAATTGTCTTCTGTAAGTGACTCAGATTATCAGTAATAATCCCATCTGCATGGTTATACATCATCTGTTTCATCACCTTCGGTTGATTAACAGTCCATGCATAGACCGGCTGTTTTTGCCGATG
>NZ_JBHINK010000098.1:326-700 GCF_042194905.1 Bartonella sp. CL63NXGY | reverse complement strand
AGCGACCGCGCTTTTTATCCACCAAAATCTACGATGAAGCATTTACAAACATATCATGACTTATCATTAAAGACCTTAGGTGTTTACAATCCCCCCTCTCTTGAATTCAAGATGTCTGTTAAATAAAAGCTAATTTAAAAGGCTCTAGCATAGAAAGCTAGAGCCTTTTTTATGTGGCTAGGCTATTTGGCGACGAAGGCGGAACATTTTATCTCCTTCTGAGACAAACATAATCAAGCAGGAGAAGATCACGACCACTAACCATTCCATTAAGCTAATTGCCTCAACGTGGAAGGCTGTTTGCATGAATGGTACGTAAGTTAGGATTAGTTGGAAAACAATCATTAAGCCAATCATTACCCAGGCTTTCCCAC
>NZ_JBHINK010000098.1:0-304 GCF_042194905.1 Bartonella sp. CL63NXGY | reverse complement strand
GGGCAGGTTGATCCGTTCGAATGCTAAAGAAGTAGAAGATCTTGCTAACCACAATGACATTCACCATCATTGTAGTGGCGTTGATGGCATCAGCTCCTTGGGCAATGAACCATTGGTAACCGATAAGGGCGAAGATCGCCATCAAGGCGGCTACGTAGCCCATTTGGATTAAATCGTGGCGGTTCATCAACCGCTGATCCATTGGTCGTGGCTGCCGTTCCATGATCCCATCTTCAGCTTTCTCAAAGACGAAGGCAAATTGGATGGTAATAGCAGCGATTAGGTTAATCCATAATAACTGAGC
>NZ_JBHINK010000097.1:0-701 GCF_042194905.1 Bartonella sp. CL63NXGY | reverse complement strand
TTCGTGATCAAAACGGGGGAGCTTGGAAATAGCGGTCAATTGGCATCGGGGCAGGATTTAGTCTTTAGCGTGACGGGGGATGTGACCAACAACAAAACGGGCTTAATTTATGTGAAGGGCAATGGTGCTTTACAAGTTGATGGTGCTTTGTTGAATGATTTTGGTGCCATAATGGCAGAAGGTGATTTATCTTTCACCAATGCAGATGGCAGCGGAAAAAGCCTTTCGCTTGTGAACAAAGCAGGCTTTATTCAAGCTGGTGGAAACTTAAATATCCAAACCAACACTCTAAAAAACAAAGCCGATAGCACACCTGTCATCACGGAAAAAACGGAATATAGCGATATTTCATTCGAAAAACCAGAGGGTTATTATTTACTCAATGAACGGAATTTATATCACGATATGGGCTGGGATCGTTGGGGTAGTGGAAGTCTTTCTGATAGAGAGTTTGGGTTTGAAGGTCCCCGAGACTTTCTGTTTGATTGGCAACTTTGGAATAACAAAGAAGGAACCTATGGTACGGCAACTTTGAAAGATGGAACAGTCTATAAGGCATTTACTTGGGAATATGACAAGACAAACAGTAATATAGAACGCTATCAATGGAATAACTGGTCACACATGACAGAAAAGACTGTCACACAAGCATTTTCTCATAAACCAACTGTTTCGGGGGTAATACAATCTAGTGGCAACCT
>NZ_JBHINK010000096.1:451-704 GCF_042194905.1 Bartonella sp. CL63NXGY | reverse complement strand
GTGCAGTTGGATTAGGCTTACTGTGGTCTAAAATCCAACTGGTCCGATCAGGAATGGTTGCGTGATTAACAACAATGTAATTTAAATAGTCCTGATCACGTTTTGTTGGAGTCCGTTGATCTAGCAACCGCACATAACTTTCGGTTGCCAAAGTACCCATTCCACCTAAAATAGTAAAAAATTGTTGCATAGTGAATTCCTCTCGATTCAAGGATTTTTAATTACGACAATAAGGCGACAAAAATTGGCCCTA
>NZ_JBHINK010000096.1:0-374 GCF_042194905.1 Bartonella sp. CL63NXGY | reverse complement strand
ATGGAATTAATTTCAGTCATTGCAGCTGCACATGTTCCAGAGCCAGTTAAGGCACCAATTAATGCTAATGGTTCAATTCTCAACACATAACGTCCAAACAAAAGAGTTAGTACATGAGGGGCAATTGCGACAATTGCGCCAATAAACAGCACTCCCACACCAAGCGATTTAATTGCGCCAGTAAATGCTTGTGCTGATTGTAACCCCACTGTTCCGACAAATAGAGTTAATCCCAAGCTTTGAAAAAAGCCAGTGACAGTAGTGGGGATCGAATCATGATCTCGGTGATGGGCAATCCAGGTACTCAGAATTAGGCCCATAATGAGGGCGGCTACCCCATTTCCTAATTGTAACGGGATACCGTTCAATCTGAG
>NZ_JBHINK010000095.1:418-707 GCF_042194905.1 Bartonella sp. CL63NXGY | reverse complement strand
CTTGACTAAGGTTAAGAGTTGCGACTCCACGATCAAGGTTTACGTATAAAGAGTCGGTCTTAACAATTTGACTGTCTTTTGTCGTCATATGGTTCTCAATCCTTTCTTATCTCCGTTGACTTTAATTATAGTCTATTTTAAGAGCAAAATGAAAATAAAATTAAAAATATATCATATTCTTTGGGGGATAGTCAAATTATAGTTGTGTTAAAATGCTAATAGAGCAACAATGTAAGGGGTTAAATTATGGATATAAAATGTAGTGATACGTTAGCAGTTTCAATGCATC
>NZ_JBHINK010000095.1:0-408 GCF_042194905.1 Bartonella sp. CL63NXGY | reverse complement strand
ATGCGGATTTAAATGCACATGCTACCGTTTTTCGTGGCCAGATTTTGAAAATTGTTGATGGTGAAGCATCCGTTACAGCAATGAGGGTCGCACGGACGACGGTAGTCACGGCGGCGATGGATCATGTTCAATTTTTGCATCCATTTAAATTACAAGATTCAATGTGTATGGAATCATATGTAACAGGCATTGGTAACCGCTCACTGGAGGTTTTTGTTAAGGTTGTAGGTGAACATTTAATGACAGGGGAACGTTTTTTGGGATTTACCTGCTTTTTAACCTATGTAATTCAAGATCCTAATAAACGTGTAAAATATGATAAAGTCATCGCTGAAAATGATGAACAGGCTTCGCTGATTGCGGGCTATGATTTGCGGCGGCAATATCGACGAGAGAACATTGATCGTC
>NZ_JBHINK010000012.1:0-60565 GCF_042194905.1 Bartonella sp. CL63NXGY | reverse complement strand
GGCAAGGTTTATGGCAATGCTAGCGTGGGCTGTCATACTGATGTTTATGGCTCTGTTTATGGTAATGCGAAAATCTCTGGTTATTTCGTGATTAGAGGTAATGTATATGGCAATGCAAGATTAAAAAGAGATAGTGATTTATATTGGGTTCCCATAAATTGTGAGGTTTATGAAAACGATACCGTTGTAAAGATTATTGAAAATAACGCTGCGTAAATAATGCGCGGGCGCGGCGGGGGCGCCTGCTTTCCAACCCAATTTTTCTATTTCAAATTTTATCAAACGTTTATCACATTAGATTGTGAGGGTCTTCTTATGTGCAAAAAATATGAATTAACCAGTGAAATCAAAAAAATCAAACATGCTCTTACTCGAAATATTATAAACCTTTATCGCATTAAAGCTTTAAAAGATTTTGATGATATAAAGGCGGGGTCTTTAGGCGGCTTTATTGAAAAGGAAGTCAACCTATCCCATGAGGGCAATTGCTGGGTCTATGATGAGGCTTGTGTCTATGGTCATGCAAGGGTGTATGAAAATGCAAAAATACGGCATTATTCGCAAGTCTGTGGTCAAGTTTATGGCAATGCTGAAGTCTATGGAAAGGCTTTTATCTCTCAATATGCAAAAATTTATGACCATGCTTTTGTCTATAGCAATGCTCATGTTTATGGCAATGTTTATGGGTATGCTCATGTGAATGGTAGTGCCCGCATTCTTGCTGATGCTCATATTTATGACCATGCGCATGTTTCTTATGATGCTACGGTTTTTAGTTATGCACGCGTTTATGGTCATGCCAAGGTTTGTGGCTCTGCTTGCATTTATAGCCATGCAAAAGTTTATAATTATGCTGTTATTAATGGTCGTGCAAAGATTTATGGCAAGGTTTATGGGAATGCTTGTGTGAGTGGCTCTTGTGAGATTTATGGCTCTGTTTATGGCAATGCTAAAATCTCATATTGTGCAACAATCTGGGGGCGTGCTTATGGCAATGCAAAAATCAATAAAAAAAGCAAAGTAAGGTTGGTTCCAAAAAATTGTGAGGTTTGTGAAAGGGATAAGCTTGTCAAGATAACTGATAAAACAGAATAAAAAGAGACATGGGGGGCGTGCATTCTTTATGGTTATAAACGCATATAAAATGCATTGCTATAAACATATCATAAAAGAGAGAGTAAAATAAAAAAAAAGCCGTGCCAAATGATATGACGCGGCTTTCAAATAGCGTTTTTTATTGATTAAAATGAATCATCCACAATGGAGTAATGAATGCATATATACAAAACGTATCATATTGCAAGCGCTCTATGAGAGATATGAAAACTTATCAAAAGGAATGTAAACGATGCGTATGATCTTTAATCACTCATTTGAATAAGAGAGCCTATAAACGCTTTTCATTGCTATCAAATGTATCAATAAAACGTTCTTATCTTTAAAGAGATCATTTAAAACAAAGCACATGATCATGATGCTTCTTTTAAAACGTTTCAAAGTACTAAGCTCAAAATTGAGCTGAGTGAATTGAAAGAACGCTTTGTCTAAAATCAAACAAATCAAAACGCTTGGTAGGTTTATTAATCCAATCAAAAGAAAATGCTTATTAAGTGAATATCTTATAACAAAACGTTTTTTTACATTTACGAGCATTGGTTTTTAAAAGCAGCTTTTCATAAGAAAAATAAACAAACGCTTTTATAAAATGTAAGGTTTTCAAAATTTTGCTCTGCTGTGAAATCTAGATCTTTGTTTTTTCGTAAATGAAACGTTCTTAAGAACAAATGGTAACTAAGTTATAGCTGTTATAAAAAAGTTTTAACGTTTCTTATAAAGATCTCATTTTATGTTTCAAACGTTTAAACGTGCATTTAAAGAGCTTTCATAAGCGTATTTGTACTTTTCATTAAAACCTAATTTCTTTAAAAATTAGCCGGTCCATTTTGGGGATGTTATCTTAGAATAGAGCATTCTTAAATATTACAGCTTTTGACTCAAAATTGAGTAAAAACCCATACCTTATGATGTTACAATGGTTTTGAAGTTTGTTTGCTTATCTTTGTCTTAATAGCTGCCCCCAAATTTGGAAAGAGCTCATTTGGTTTCGTATTTTTAAACTATAACTTTAAAAACGTTTTTAGTACCAAATCTAAAGTAGATAGTAATTCTACTGCCATGGCATTATTTGCTTCCATTTTTTTGTGGAAGCGAATAGTTCCATTCTTAAAGACTAACCTGCAATCTATTCATTAAAAGGCTTTTCATTTCATAAGATATAGCGTTTTGAATTTCATATCTGTTGTGATGATAGGATCTGTATAATGCCTGCCTATCGTTTTCTAAATTTTTAGAAAGCGTTTTAAATATGATTTTGTCTTTAAATCTTTTTATGCAATTTTATAAATTAAACTTATAAGCTTATAATAGTTTCGCTAAAAATTTAGCGAAATTAAAAAAGTCTATATTACTAACTTCAATGCGATTTTTAAGTGATAAAAACGTATCATAAAATTTATAAACTGTTATGAATGATAACAGCTTTTCATTTCATTTGAATACACACATGCGTTATAATCTTTACATCATGATTTGCTTTTTATGCTCTATTCATACATGGCAATCTTATATCAAAAATGGTCAAATGAATCACGTATAAAAATGTGGATTCCTAAGTGGATTCATATAAAATTTTATCCAATAAATAATTGATATTATTATATTTTTATGCAATGCGCGGTGGAAAAAGAATACTTCAGATTGGATTCGGAGGTGGACAAAATTATTATTTTGGGAGAGGGCAATCATTCATATGAAGTCTCTATAGTTTTGTGATGTGGACATGGTGCGTATAGTTATAGAATGCTCTCCTAGTGAGTGCTAGATGGTGCTTTTGCGTCCGTAAAATATTGTGCGTTGGTTGTTGAACTAAAGTTTCATAATTTTAGATCGTAGAGCGGTGGGGCATAGAGGTGCCTTATGTATCATAAACGCTCTTTTTTAATTGGTGTATAGGCACAATGGATTGTAAAAATGCTAATGCCTGTGTTTTTTGACAACTTGGTCGGCTTTGTTTTTTTACGTATGTAAGCAGCGAGTAAGCAAAGGTTAGCACAGGTGTATTACTTGCAGTACCAAAAAGTTTGATTAAAAATACTAAAAATGGATATACAAGACGAACAAACGGCTCGCTGAGGATCTTTTATCAATGACTGTAGTTGCTTGGGGGCATAGTATTGTACAAAAAAACGCATGGCATAAAGTCCAAAAAAACAATAAAGGTGCATTGCGCTTCTTTTTTAAGAACTGGGCATCTCCTCTTACCTTAATGCGTTCTCATTATGCATCCTTTACACAAGACTTGCGATGGAAAGACTTTACGGAAAAAATCAATGTGTTTTGTTTAAAAGATCCGAGCTTAATATGCCCTTCAATATGGAAAGATATTTCACAATGTTTGTTGTGATGAAGCAATTGCTCTCTCTTGGCATGCCACTGGCTATAGGGTTTATCTCTCAGATGATGATTTCCTTCACAGATGCAGCGCTTGTAGCGCATTTAGGCGTGCAAGCCTTGAGTGGTACAATGTTAGCTCTGAGTATATTTAGTTTTGTTATGTTGTTTGGGCTAGGTATTATTACCGCGGTTGCACCAAAACTTGCGGAAAGTTTTCGCAGACAAGATAGATATGCATTAAAGGCATGGTTTGATCAAGGAATATGGCTTTCCCTTGTGATTGGAATGATGAGTGCAATCATTTTACTCAATACGAGGAATATTTTGTGTCTTCTCGGCCAAGATGAGACAATTGCCAATATAGCACAGGAATATAATAGTGGCGCTGCTATAGGGGTGGTGTTTTTTTATCTTTATGTGAATAGCCGAGGATTGCTGTCAGCAATTGGTAATCCACAGCCCTTAACTTGGGTTATGCTTGCGGCTATCATCGTGAACTTTTTTATATCTTGGCTGCTTATTTTTGGTATAGGTTCTGCAAGCGGATTAGGTGTCTTTGGTGCAGGAATTGCGAGCAGTTTGATCCGTATTTTAATTGTTATTGCAGCAGCAATAATTTTGTCCCGCAATTCTGCTTTTCATTCTTTTCGCTTTAATTATTTGAGACCAAAGTTAGAGATTTCACGAATAATAAAATTGCTGCGAGTAGGGCTACCTATTGGTATACGTATTCTTATTGCGGAGGGCTTTCCTTCGGTCATTGCATTCATGATTACGGCTTATGGGATCGAATCTTTGGCCGCACATACGATAGGGATGCGACTCGATATGCTTATTTCTGTGGTGGCTTTGGGGATTTCCAGCGCAGCCGCGACAATAGCAGCGTGGTATAGAGCAGATAGGAATAATATGGCTCTAAAACAGCTGCGTATGAGTGTCACAGTTTTTGCTGTAGCTTATGTCTTATTTTTATCAGTGGTTGTTTATCTCTCTTATGAATTTATCCTTACAACCATCTTTAATATTTCTGAAGACAGCGTTGTTGTTTTCTCTTGGAAGTTGCTTCCGTTCATCTTATTGTCTTTTGCTTTTGGCACTTTAGGAGCTATGCTCAATGGCATACTTGTGGGTTTGCTTGATACGTTTTGGTCAACAATTGTTGTAGCAATAAGTTATTGGGGGTTAGGCCTATTTGGGGGAGCGCTAATGGCAAATTTTTTTGAATATGGCTTTATTGGCTACTGGCTTGGCATGATTGGTGCAAGTTTAATCGTTTCTCTCTTTAATTATATGCGCGTGGGTTATTTAATAAAATGCAATCCTATGGGGGCAGAGTGAGTGTTATAAAAGCGCTTGTAAAGCACTAGCTGTGAAGGCTTAGCTACTCACCATCCATAGAGGCTGTTTTTACTTCTATGGAGATAACAATATAGGTTACAAAACTTGCTTAATATTGAAAAGAAGTGTCTTTGATTGTAGCCTCAATATTATTTGTTGAGTTTTTAAAATAATATGGGTTTATTAAAATCATTCGGCTACAATTTAAGAGTAAGTTCGGTAGATTGGAAGAGTTTAATACCTTAAAAAATGACGAGAAAAAACGTGCTTATATTCATACGCCGTTGAGGAGGCATTTAAAAAAGTTGTTGTTTTTATAAGTCATTACCATTGTGATGCTAAAACGCATGCATTTGTCAAAACAATCGCAGACGCTAACGATGTTATTCTTGCAAGCCCTGTTTATCACGGGTCTTATTCAGGGGGGATTGAAGAATGCTCTTGATAATTTAGAGTATAATGCTTTTGGGATAAAGTTTTTAGTCATCTCTCTCATGACAATATAACCCAAAATGCGCACTGCCCTGTGTATATTTGGTACCAATTGTGCATACGCTTTATGGACAGGCGCTGCAATATCAAGTTGCTTCGGCTAAAGATGATTTTGCGTTTGAGAATGAAAACCGCACACGGAGACTTAGCAGCGTAAATGTACGGGCTTACTGCGCACATCTTGCTGATAAAATGTACAATAAGGGTGGAGGATATGATCAAAAATGATAGGAAATACCGTTATTTAGTCATTGGTGGTGCAGGAATATTGGCTCCCTTCGCCGGTTATTAGGGCTGAACAACGTGATTATCGCAGCGCGTTTTCGTTCTCATCAATCCAAAATTGAGTTATTTCAGACAAGGGCTAAATGTATATTTTGGAGATTATTATAAGCCATAGGCACAATTTTTAAAAGGGGTACCCCTCTGGACAGGCTTGAAATATTGCATATTATGGGGGGGCATTCGCTTGCACATGCATTTTCGTGTAGGTTGAGATTGAGCGGTTGGCCTTCTTACCGAAGCCTCTGCGTATTGTTCATGTTTTTGGTTCTAATGCAGAGGATAAAATAATCTCTGGATGTGCGCATCACAATGAGATTGATCCCATATCTGTAAAATTAGGTCGGAAAAGGCGATCATATGGCCGGCGGTGGTCAATGAGAAGAGTGTATATGATTATGTGGGGTTTATAAGAGTAATATTGAGAAAGAATTTGCGCAAAATTAATGATAATGCCTCCGAAGTAAAATTATTTTTTAAATTGCCAAGGAGCTTTAAAATCGTGGCGCTCATAGGATCTTACACGCCGGATTGGGGGGTGTTTTAGAGTGAGATGGCGCGCAAAAGCTTTATTTTGTACTGAAAACAAAAGGAACGAATAGCGAGTTTGATTTGCGCCTTAAAGAAATGCTGAAGATTAAATGCGGCAAGGCGCATTTTACCGCCCTTGAGACTGGTGTGGTGTTTAACGAGGCACCGGTGATGAGTTGGCGCGATTCTAAGCGGGGGATGGTGGTAGAAAGAGTGGGGGGCTGTGGTAGGAGTGGGCGGCACGAATGACGCTGTCTTTAGTTGCGTACCGCCAAGCTAATTTTGTGCTTTGCGAAATTAGCCAAGGCTTTTGGACGTACCGCGTAAAATCTTATGAATATCATGCAGAAGGCGCGCAGAAATGGGGGATTGCGTGTCTAGCTTCCCAATGCCGTAATTAAGTACAGCCACAAATGAGATAGCTCTTCAATATCATCAGTCGCACTGATACTTGTTCTTTATTTTCAAACAATAATAGGTCAGATGGTAACGATTATGTCCTTTCTATCTGAGAAAAGAGTAGCACCGCTTGCGTATATGCACGAGTAAAAGTCAATCAACATTGGTCTGAGGTAAAAACAGCCAATTATTTCTAATACACCTAAGGATTTCATAGCTTGCTCTAACGGTTTATATAAATCCGCCCTTTTAAAAGGTGGATTGGGTGGAAAATTTATTGGGATATAGGCTTTATGAATCTCTCGAACTAAGCTTCCTACTATGCAGGCCCTAAGGCGTGATTGCATATATGGTCGCATCTGTTGCTCGTTGTGTAGGCAGAGATCCTAAATTAGGAAAGGAGGGCTGGTCTTTTAATTACAAAGGAAGAATACGGCGCGTAAGTGCAACAAAATGTATTTTGAGGAGCGGTAAAGGGGTGAGGCATTTGATGTCCAGCGGGTGACGGATTAACTGGAGTATAAGTAGGCATTGCTAGGGCGGAGTTTTTAGTTAAGAATTGCGCTCTGTGCGCTATAAGCTCTCTGCATCCTTCATATAGGCGTTGGATCATCGCCCAATGCAACGTAAAGGGGCTGTTTTGTCTTTAGCGCTTGTTTGGCTGCTTCTATAGTGCCGCTGGCTCTATCAGCCATTATGGTTATAATTTCCTCGTCCAAAGAACAGATCAATCGATTGCGTAATAGGGTATGTGTGCCTTTTTTGACCGTGTCTTTTTTAAAAAGCAGCTGTTACCTCGTGGCAGGATTGGGTGTGTTTATATGATCAGCCTGCCAAAGAAATGGAAGCGTTATCGCGATAGCCACCAATAGTAGTCCAGCGATAAAGGCGGCAGCAAACTGCAATGATATAAAAGAACCAAGGACGCCGACCAAAAAGCTTCCGACCGGCATTCCAGCATAGCCTATCACCCGAAAAGCAGAATTAGCTCGCCCGAGAAGTTGCTTTGGTGTGAGGCGCTGCCTGAAGGCGGTAACACCAATAAACCATAAGCTTGCTCCAACGCCAGCGATAAAGGTGACGCCCCATACGACGACAGCACTTTTTGAAAAGGCTGGAATCAGCAGCAAGACAACCGTTCCTAAACCGTCAGTGAGAACAGCTAGGCGCACCGGTGCATAACGTATACGCGGCGCAAATAGGGCACCTGCCATTGTTCCAAGCGCGTAGGCCGCAAACATCACGCCATATTGGCTGCTATGTAGGCCCAGATACCGACTGTCGGTAACGAAGAAGATGAACGAGGTTAGGAATGCTCCAAATACCACCGATAGAAAGAATGTGAGTAATGTAAGGGAGGTAAGATGCCGATTTGAAAAAATGAAACGAAAGCCGGCAATAATATAACGGAAAGTGATGTTTTCTTTATCAAGTGTTGGCGATGTCGGAACAGCACGGCGAGCGGTAAAAATCAATGTGATAAAAAGCACGATTAACAAGCCAAGAAATAGCAGTGTGCCATGCCCTAAAATGCTGCTTGTTATGACAGGGGCAAGAAAATAGGAGACCCCGAAATCTAAAAACAAGACAATTGAGTAGAAGGTCATCAATCGCTCTCCCTCCATGATAAGTGGTGGAATCGTCATTATATAAGCTTCGGCAGAAACGACGATGAATCCAGCAATGGTTGCATAGAAGAAAATTTGTTCGGCTGGAGCAATCTGTATCATGAGCAGTACGAACAGGACAATATGCAGTAGCATGAAGATGAGGAGAGCTGTGGTGGCAAGTTTTATTTTGTCGCAGCGATCAAGTAAAGCGCCTGCAAGGATGCCGAAAATTGGCCACGCTAATGAGAAGAGACCTTGCGACCAACTTACTCCGACTACGCCATATCCAGATTGTCTTGCTAATAGCGGGATGGCAGTGCGCAAAGCACCGCTGAGTAAGGCGAGCAGACTAACGGTTAGGCAAAAATAGCGTATGTTCCTGTTGGCAAAAAGCGTGAACATTCTTTTCTCCTTAAGATGCCATACAGGTTTCCGCTGTTCCATCAAGTACGGCGGTTGTATTCAGCATGTTTGCGACATAGCCGTCCAAGATATTCCTATCTGCCTGAGGTAGAAGAAAATACATAAGGTTGGAATACCATTGCCAACCACGCTGAGTCAGCTGGAGATCGTTATCACTTTCTACGATGAGACCTGCACCTATGAGCTGTTGTAGGTTATTGTATACGAAAGAGGGGAGTGCGGTCCAGTCAATTCTTTCTTTTTTGGCATAGCCGTTATAAGGTAGCCGCATACACAAAGCTTTGGAGGCTTGTTGCTCCGCTGATACCCAATTGTAGTATACTTTGGATTTGCCTTTAAGTTGTATGTCGGTAATGTATCCGCTTCGACTGGGATTGGCTCGTGTGACGAGTGAGCCGAGAATCGACAGTGCTGACGCCCCGAAGCCAACCACATAATCGTCATGATAACCATACAAATATTTGTGATAGCGGAAATAATTAGCTGAACTCGTTTTAGCGAGCGTTAGAGGAGTGTTATTGGCAATTTTGATATAGGAATGCCCATTACACGGCGCATAGCAGCAGCTGCGCATAACGATATCGCTAAATAATCGAAGCATCTGTCGATGCTGTAGGCTGGATGACTTTAGCCCTTTTGGTACGTAAGACTTATGCAGTTGCGACGTGATAGCCAGATTGTTGATTGCATAGAGGTTGATGGTTTCAGGATGAAGCTCGCTGGCTTGCTTCAAATCGTATAATAGTTCTTCGGCTTGCTGGCTGTGCTGCCATATAGTAGGTCGAAACCGACATGTCCCAATTATCTCTTGTGACCAAGCCATGGTATTGTTGATTTGTTCACGTGTTGAGGTGAGGTTAAACAATGATCGGAAACGCTCAATGAAACTCTGTATACCGAAGCTGATCCGGTTAACGCCGATCTCACGGGCAGCATAAAGTTTATCACGTGTGACGCTCTTCGGTTCGCTTTCCAGTGTAAATTCGGCTAAGGAAGAGAGCTCAAATTCGGCATGCAATACTTTTCCGATGTGTCGGATATTATCTGCGGACAAAAGCGACGGTGTGCCGCCCCCTATATAGATGCTGCGGATGTGCCCTCTAAGCGAGCGAATGAAATTTCCTTTGTTTCTGATCTCTGTGGTAAGCGCTGACATATAAGATTCGATTTGCTTAACGTGCTTGTAGGCTCCTTTCTGAAAGGGACAGAAGGAACAGATGGTTTCGCAAAAGGGAATATGCAAATAAAGAGAAATGGTACGCGCTTATGGAATTTTCTTACTGTGCGCTAGTTTATTAAAGTCTAGGTAATCGTAAAATTCATTTGAAATAGTGCGAAATAACGGATATGTGAAGTTGTAAATCGTCTTGAGTTGGTCGAACTTCACAAAAGGATGATCCACGAGTTGCATAACTTACCTCCCCCAATTTCTTAACTCGCACTATATTATTGACGGGCGACTGGTGACCCAATCACCCTAGTGTATTACCAAAGATTTTTACGGAACATAATGAATCCTCCTTTTGTAGAAGTTATATGTATTATACATATAACTTCTTATATGAACAGGCGAGCTTGTTTAAGAGGCAATGTAAAGATAAAAATATAAAAGAACTTTCTCTTGCAGCCTTATGGTCTGATATTGTAATTGGTATCCTGTTTTACGTGGTCGGGCTATGAATGCCTAGGGCGAGAAAAAGCAGGGTATTTTAATGGACGTGCGGGGCATCATTGTTATGTTGCTGGGACTTGGAATTTGCGTCTGGTTATGAAATATCATTAGTGCAAAAAGATGATTTTAAAGGTAGATATATATTTTTTGATATCCCTGTAAAACTTCGAGAAGAGATAGAATTATCTATTAGAAAACATATAAATGTCCAGTGTGATAATATTATCGAATTACATGACATCATCGCTCTTGCCCGCCATTTTGACATATTGCCTAAAATCTCATTGAGATTGTGCCATGTACTGGCAAACGGGGATAGATTGCGTTTTGGTATGACTGCGGCGGAGTTACGTGCCGCATTATCTTTGCTAGAATCCAATAGGATTAGGCTTAATGGGGCGCCTTTGCATGTGGGCTCTAATTTGAATTCGACTGAGTTAATAGTATCCACCTTAACTAAGGCTGCAAAGGATATTTACGCATTGAAGGATCAAAAAAGTTTTATCAGTCTAGGCGGGGGATATCCGACTTCCACAGCGTTCTGCGATGCCGTGACGATCAATGACGAATACCCTCGTAAAATTTATGAGGCATTATCACAATTGGGTTGTGATTTACATAAGCTTACGGTAATTATTGAATCTAGGCGTATTATATCTGAAGATTATGGTTATTTATTTTCTATAAAAGAGCAGAGTGGTACGAACTTAATTACAATCTGGGCTCTGGGGATGTGTACTCAATCTGCACAGTATCACTAGGTCATAAGTCAAAGTATGTGAAAGCAACTGATACAAAAAAGATTTTACGATGGTGGAAGATCGACGATGAAGGACTTTAGTTCAAAGGAAATTGATATTATTGTGTTCTCATATCCTGATTTTTTGGCTTTTTAGATATAAATAACACACCTCCTAGTGGGCTGGAGACTATCAAATGTTGGATCACGCATGGCGCAATTAGCAAAAATTCCTATCTATTGGATTTGGTATGCTCTACTGGATTCTCAGCTCTAAATATTGTGTGCGAAGTGCAATGTCAAGCGGTGGAAATTGATATAAGTGCAGAGTTTGTACCATTCGCTCAGAACAAGGTTGATAGCTCTGTTATGCAGGCGATGGTTAAGTTTCATGTCGGAAATGTTGAGCGTATGTCTTATCCTGAAAATACATTTACGCATATTATGGCGGGGTGAGTGTTTGTAAGCACAGCTGTAAAGGCTACTCACCATGCCTAGGGTGTTTACTTCTATGTGGATAACAATAGAGTTACAAAACTTGCTTCATATTAAAAGAAAAGTTTCCTTTCTTTTAATTAAGCATTGCGACAACCAAAAGGAAATTAAATATCTCGCCTTTATTATTCTCACCAATGTTTGCTTATATATGATTATTTGAATCGGAATTAGATTACGTACAATATGGTATTTCTCGCTGTTTTATATAAGGAGAAGGTTAGCACCGATGTATCGCGTGCAATATCATTTTTTCACTATGGTGATAGGATAGCTTGTTGAGCGTAAAGTTCTTTTACCTTGATGGATCTTATAGTATTATTCAAAATATCAGTTGATAAATTTTTTTCGTGTCGTTTATGCATGGGCTGATACAATAAGAATAGGACTTGATTGTTTTTAAAGTTGGTATGTTATGGATGTAAAAAATGGTAAACAAACGAAAAGTAAGAATTTTAAACCTGTTTCTCGTTTTCTCAAAAGTTTACGTGGTGTGCACAATTGGGAACAAGTTTCACAATGGCTTGCTTTCCGTAAGGTAGAGGATATTGAATGTATTACGCCTGATCAAGCAGGGGTACCACGGGGCAAGATGATGCTTTCTAAAAAATTTACATCGGAAACATCATTGGCATTGCCTTCAGCAGTTTTTATGGCAACAATTTCAGGGGATTATCCGGAAGATGGTCATGGTTTTGAATATCCTAAAGCAGATGGTGATTTACGCCTTGAGCCTGATCTTTCTACGTTAAGCATTGTTCCATGGGAAGATGCTCCTACGGCACAGGTGATTTGTGATCTTGTGTATCAAAATGGTCAGGTTGTGGATTACACACCACGCAATGTTTTACGAACGGTGGTTCACTTTTACACAAAAATGGGTTTAAGCCCTGTTGTTTCACCAGAAATTGAGTTTTATTTGGTACAAAAAAATCCCGATCCTGATTATCCGTTAGTTCCACCGGTTGGTCGTTCTGGACGTTCAATTGGTGGTGGACAGGGGTATTCCATTGCTGGTGTGAATGAATTTGATGATTTGATTGATGATATTTATCAATTTTCAGAGGCACAAGGATTGGAAATTGATACCCTCATTCATGAAGAAGGAGCAGGACAGTTTGAAATTAATTTACGTCATGGTGATCCTATTGAATTAGCGGATCAAGTTTTTATGTTTAAACGAACAATTCGTGAAGCAGCACTAAAACATAATATGTATGCAACTTTTATGGCAAAACCCATTCAAGGGCAGCCGGGTTCTGCTATGCATATTCACCAATCGGTTGTTGATAAGAAAACCGGTATGAATATTTTTACACAGGAAAATGGTGAAGAAAGTATCTGTTTTCGCCATTTTATTGGTGGATTGCAAAAACATATGCCAGGGGTACTTGTGATGCTTGCACCTTATGTGAATTCTTATCGACGTCTTGTTCCTGATAATTCGGCTCCTGTTAATTTGCGATGGGGATATGATAATCGTACTACAGCTTTTCGAGTTCCTCGTTCTGCTCCTCAAGCGCGGCGTGTTGAGAATAGACTTCCTTCATCAGATGCGAATCCTTATTTAGCCCTTGCAGCTTCTTTAGCGTGTGGTCTTATTGGTTTGCAACAAAAAATTGAGCCGGATGAGCCAGCGACAAATAATGTAAACGCTGATAATATTGAGTTGCCGCGTGGACTCATTGAGGCAGTCAATTTGTTTGAACAAGATACAGTGATACGTGCTATTTTAGGGGATGTGTTTGTCAGTACTTATGCTGCAATCAAACGCCAAGAGTTTGAAACTTTTATGGAAGTAATCAGTCCGTGGGAGCGTGAATATCTCCTGCTGAATGTTTAAATTTTATGACGATGATTGATTATAATTCAATTTCTCCAGGAATTTCTTGGTATGAAGATGCTTTAAGAGAACGTCCATCGTATCCTTCTTTTTGTGAAAACAGACAGTGTGATGTGGTCATTATTGGAGGCGGATTTACGGGTCTTTCGGCTGCTTATCATTTAGCCAAAGCTGGAGTAGATGTTGTTTTATTTGAAGCATCACGTTTTGGTGATGGTGCTTCAGGGCGCAATGGTGGACAGCTGGGAACAGGGCAACGGCAATGGGTAGAAACATTAGAAAAAAAGTATGGTTTTGAGCGAAGTAAGGCTCTGTTTGATTTGGCAGAAGAAGCTAAAAGAGATATTTTAGCTTTATGCACAATGCCTAATTGTCCGTGTGATTTGATAGGAGGACAGCTTTCTGTAACTCATAAAAGGCGTGAGCTTCTCTCTTATCAACGGCATATTGAGGCGATGCAGCGTTATGGCTATCACGCGCTTACTTTTATGGATAAGGCTGAAACATTTGAGCGACTTGGATCAACTTTTTATTGTGGTGGTATTTATGATGCGGATACCGGTCATATAAATCCCTTAAAATTGATTATTGGGTTGGCAAAAAGAGCACAAGATGCTGGTGCTAAGCTTTATGAGAAGTCACAAGTAACGACCGTAAGGCGCAAGGGAGCACATTGGAAAGTAATAACAGAAAAAGGCAGTGTAACAGCAGAGCATGTTTTACTTGCAACAAATGGGTATAAACTTGGTCTGGAGCGTTTTATTGAAAAAAATATTGTTTCTATTCGCTCTTATATTGGAGCAACGGACCCATTACCAAAGCATAGTTCAATTCTTATAGGGGGGGAATCGGTTGATGATTCCCGTTTTATGGTTCGCTATTTTCGCAAAAGCATTGATAATCGCCTCTTATTTGGTGGTGTAGAAAGTTATGATAATAAGCATCCTCTAAATTTAGATGAACGTATAAAACGGCAAATTGTTGAAATTTATCCTCAATTACATTCTATCAATTTAAGCCATCGGTGGGGAGCAACGGTTGCCATCACAGTTGAACGCATGCCTTATGTTCGCCAAATTTTTTCAAGGATGACTTATTGTGGTGGTTATTCAGGGCATGGCGTTATGCTGGCTCCTTTCGTGGGAAAATTATACGCAGAATGGTTAACTGGAAAATATGAACGTTTTTCCTATTTCCAAGACTTAAAGATTTCATCTTTTCCGGGGGGAAGAGTTTTGCGTTATCCGCTTATATTTTTAGCAATGCGTTGGTTTTCTTTATTGGATCGCCTTTAATGGAAACATTGCTTGAAATGAAGAAAATTAATGGCTTATTTAGTATCTGTCTGCTTTAATGATGAAAGCTTTTATAAGTGATATGGGATTTCATAATCGAATAGAAAAATAAACAAGTTCATGGTGCGTAAAATTATTCCAGTTTCTTCCTTTGATTGTATTGTTTTTGGTGGCAATGGTGATCTGGCGTTGCGCAAGCTTTTGCCGGCTTTGTATCATTGTCAGTGTGCTGGGCAATTCAGTGAGCCAACACGTATTATTGGGGTTTCGCGCACTTCCTTAAGTCGTGAAGAATATCAAAATTCTATCCGTCTTTCTTTAGAAAAACATATCCATCCAAAAGATCTAAATTCAACAGAACTCAATCATTTTCTTGCACGTTTAACTTACGTTTCTGTTGATGTTTCCTCAAATCGAGGGTGGGAGGATTTAGCTCTCCTTCTGTCACAAGATTCAGCGGATATTCGAGCTTTTTATTTGGCTGTTGGTTCGTCACTTTTTGCTGATATTGCGATGAAGTTGGAAAAAAATGATTTGGTGACACCACAAACACGGATTATCATTGAAAAACCAATTGGTTGCGATGTAAAAACAGCGGTTTCACTTAATGATGTATTTGCAAGCGCCTTTAATGAAGAGCAGATCTTTCGTATTGATCATTATCTTGGGAAGGAAACTGTTCAAAATTTAATGGCATTGCGGTTTGTTAATACACTTTATGAACCGCTATGGAACTCCAATTATATTGATCATGTTCAAATAACCGTTGCTGAATCTTTAGGGTTAGAAGGGCGTACAGAATATTATGAAAGCACTGGTGCTTTACGCGATATGGTTCAAAACCATATGCTACAATTACTTTGTTTGGTTGCGATGGAAATACCATTTACCAACAGTGCTAATGCTGTACGTGATGAAAAACTTAAAGTTTTACATTCTTTAACACCGCTTGATGTCCATAATGTAGGGCAGCATACTGTACGTGGGCAGTATCTTTCTGGTCTATCAAATGGTATATCTGTAGAGTCTTATTTTGATGATTTGGGAAGAGTGAGTAAGAGCGAAACATTTGTAGCCCTTAAGGTTAAGATTGATAACTGGCGTTGGGCTAATACGCCTTTTTATTTACGAACAGGTAAGCGCATGTTCACGAGAATGTCTGAAATTGTTGTGGTTTTTAAACCTATTCCTCATAATATTTTTAATGTGGATTTAGATGAAATTTTTTCTAATCGGCTTGTAATTCGTCTCCAACCTGATGAAGGTGTAAAACAATGGTTGATGATTAAGGATCCAAGTTATGGCGGTATGCGGTTTCGTCACATTCCATTAGACATGAGTTTTGCTTCCGCATTTTCTGAACGTAATCCTGATGCTTATGAACGTTTATTAATGGATGTTATTCGTGGAGATCAAACACTGTTTATGCGTCGTGATGAAGTTGAGGCTGCTTGGCGTTGGATTGATCCAATCATTGAGGGGTGGGAAGCAATAAAACAGCCTGTTCACAGTTATAATGCTGGTTCGTGGGGGCCGTCTGCTTCGATGAGCCTCATGGAACGTGATGGGCGTATATGGAACAATTTAGTTTAGAGCAATAAGTATGTATAGAATGAATATTGACCGTTTAGATTTTGAAACCCCTCAGACTTTAGCCTTGGCATTGGCAGATCGAGTAGCCGCAGAGCTTAGTGTATCTGTTCTTGAGCGCAAGAGAGCAGTTTTAGCGGTGTCTGGTGGTAAAACACCAGCATTGTTTTTTCATTATTTGTCAAAAGCGGATATTGATTGGCAAAATATTATTATCACTTTGGTCGATGAACGTTTTGTCCCTACACACGATGAACGTTCAAATGAACATATGGTACGGTGTCATTTGTTACAAAATTTTGCCGAAAAAGCACGTTTTGTAGGGCTTTATCATAAAGCAATTACTGCTGAACTTGCTGCTTTTTCAGCGGCGAGTCGTGTTAATACTTTGCCTAAACCCTTTGATGTTGTTGTTTTAGGAATGGGGCAGGATGGACATACGGCTTCTTTTTTTCCTGATGCTGATCGTTTAAAGCAAGCGCTTGATTTACGAACACAAGCACTTGTTTTACCCCTTCATGCTAAGAGTGCTGTTGAGCCAAGACTCTCACTAACTTTGCCAGTTATTATGCAATCTCGTTGTATTATTCTCCATTTTGAAGGTTTTCAGAAACGCGATTGTTTTGAAGAGGCTTGTCAAGACGGGTCTGAAATAGAAATGCCTATTCGGGCAATTTTGCGTAATTCCCCTCATCTCGTTCAGGTTTATTGGTCGCCTGCAGAAAATGAAATAAGTGAATCAAAATATGCGACACAAGGTGAATAAAAACGTAATCTCTCTCAATGAATGAGGGGCAGCAACAATGAAAGGGGGAGAGAAATATGGCACTTTCCAAGACAATTGCCACAGTTACACGAAGGATTTATGAACGGTCTCAATCAACACGAGAAATTTACTTAGATCGTATTGCAAAAGCACAAGTTCATCGCCCCAAACGGAGTTTTTTAGGATGTGCCAATCAGGCGCATGGCTTTGCTGCTTGTGGTGCAATAGATAAAGAGCGTTTGAAGGGAAATATTGTTGGGAATATTGGCATTATCACGGCATATAACGATATACTTTCAGCGCATCAACCTTTTGAAAAATTTCCTCACTTAATTAAAGAGTCGGCCCGTATGGTTGGTGGTGTTGCACAGGTTGCAGGTGGTGTTCCCGCGATGTGCGATGGTGTTACGCAGGGAAATGCGGGGATGGAGCTTTCCCTTTTTTCGCGTGAAGTAATTGCAATGGCGACAGCTATAAGCTTATCACACGATGTCTTTGATGCAGCATTGTATCTTGGGGTGTGTGATAAAATTGTACCAGGTTTATTGATTGGTGCACTAACATTTGGTCATTTACCAGGAATTTTTATAGCGGCTGGTCCCATGACGAGTGGTCAAGGTAATGATGAAAAAGCGAAGATACGTCAACTTTACGCGGAAAACAAAATAGATCGCCAAACACTTCTAGCATCAGAAGCACGTTCTTATCATGGGCCAGGAACATGTACATTTTATGGAACAGCTAACTCTAATCAGGTGATACTGGAGATGATGGGGCTTCATATGCCTGGAGCTTCTTTTATTAATGCTAATACACCGTTGCGTGATGCTTTAACAAAAGAAGCTACGAAACGTGTACTTGAAATGACAGATCTTGGTGATCATTATAGTCCACTTGGTATGATCATTGATGAGCGTTCTTTTGTGAATGCCATTGTAGGATTAAATGCAACAGGAGGTTCTACCAATCATGCGATTCATTTGATTGCTATGGCTGCTGTTTGCGGTATTAAATTGACATGGCATGATATTGCAGAAATTTCATCCGTTGTGCCTCTTTTAGCGCGCATTTATCCTAACGGTTTAGCAGATATTAATCATTTTTATGCTGCGGGGGGAATGGGATTTATTATTCGCGAGCTTATCGAGGCAGGCTTGGTCCATGAAGATGTTTCTACGGTTTTTGGTAAAGATCTCAATGCTTATGCAATTGAAGCAAAGCTTTCTACTGATGGTCATGTGGTGCGTGAAGCGGCTCTTAAGGAAAGTGGTGATCATAAGGTGTTAGCAGGGTGGAGAAAGCCATTTCAGTCTGATGGTGGTCTTCGTGTTTTATCAGGAGATTTGGGAACAGCTATTATAAAAGTTTCCTCTGTTAAACCAGAGTATTGGCAGATTAAAGCACCAGTCTTTGTTTTTAATGATCAAGAGGAACTACAAAAATCTTTTAAATCTGGAGTGTTGCATAATAAAGACTTTATCGCTGTCATTCGCTATCAAGGACCAAAAGCCAATGGTATGCCAGAGCTTCATAAATTAACGACCATTTTAGGCGTTTTACAAGATCGCGGTCAAAAGGTAGCATTGATAACCGATGGGCGTATGTCAGGAGCGTCAGGAAAAATTCCTGCTGCCCTCCATGTGACACCAGAAGCAGTGGATAATGGCCCCATTGCACGTTTGCAGGATGGTGATATTGTTTTTCTTGATGCTCATGAGGGTAAATTAACTCTTTTGGAGGATTTAGCAAAATTTAACGCGCGACAAATCATACCTCCAGATCTTTCAAAAAACGAACATGGTGTTGGACGCGAACTTTTTCATGTTTTTCGTCAATCCGTTAATCGTGCAGATCAAGGGGCATCTGTTTTTATGACATGAAAAATGCAAAAATAATAAGCTGAATCATATACAATGAAACCATATACAAGGAATTGTTACAATTCTTAGAATTTTGGTATAGGCAGATTGTGTGATCGCGCAGCAGCTTTGAGTGTATTCACCATAAGCATGGCAATTGTCATTGGTCCAACGCCTCCTGGAACAGGGGTAATCGCAGCAGCTTTTTCTTTTACGTTTTCAAAATCGACATCACCAACAAGACGTGTTTTCCCTATACCTTTTTCTGGTGCAGCAACGCGGTTAATACCGACATCAATAACAATTGCACCATCTTTTATCCAGTCTTTTTTAATCATTTGTGGACGGCCTACAGCTGCTACTAGAATATCAGCGCTTCGACACACATCATCAAGGTCACGGGTACGACTATGGGCAATTGTCACAGTAGCATTGGCTGCTGTTAAAAGGGCAGCCATAGGTTTTCCAACAATATTAGAGCGTCCAACAACGACAGCATCAAGTCCAGATAAATCTTGCCCACAATGTTGTTCAATCATCATCATGGCACCAGCTGGAGTGCAGGGAATAATTGCATCTTCAAGTGCATTTGCCGCGAGTTTTCCTACATTAATATAATGAAAACCATCAACATCTTTTTGGAAAGCAACGGCTTGTGTTATGCGATTTGTATTCATATGAGCAGGGAGAGGCAGCTGTACCAAAATACCATGAATTTTGGGATCAGAATTTAATGTTGCAATAAGTTGAAGGAGTTCTTTTTCTTGTGTTTCTTTGGAAACGGCATGTTTGATTGAAAGAAACCCACATTCTTCGGCTTTTTTATTTTTTGAGGCGACATATACTTGACTTGCAGGATCATCTCCAACGATAATAACAGCGATACTAGGTTGTATATTATAGTGATGGCGGAGCTTTGCTGTTTCGGCCTTAACTTTCACAATAATCTCTTCAGCAAGTTTTTTTCCGTCGATAATATTATTCATTCAGAGATCCTTTCGGTAAGGCTGTTTGTTTTTTTTGTAAAGCATTTTCTAATAATACGATAGAGTTTTATAGCAATATTCATATGAGAACAGTAAGAATGGTTTTATAATGTTGTGGATTTATAGTTTTGAAGACTTTTAAATAATTGCTTTATAAAGAAGCAGCAACATTGCTGTTTGAATAAATTTTGGATAAAGAACAAAAATAATGAAGATACAAAGTGGATATAGTGAATTATAGGGTTATAAAAACTTTTTATGATCATTTAAGTTTGTTTTTAATCTGTTATAGGGGGATAAGTATAGAGGGATATTGTGCGCATCAGAATAATAAAACTTTTGAGCGGAATTTTTATTACAATTATCTTTTTATTGGGAGTGGGGATTCTCGTTTTACCTTATCTTATCTCTACAGATGCGATTCGTATTCGTTTAGCGCAGGATTTGAGTGCATGGACGGGTTACAATGTGCAATTGCGTGATCCACCGCGATTACATCTTTTTCCTTATCCTAAAGCATTTCTTTCTGGCGTTACTTTAACATCAAAAATGGATGATGTTGCGCCATTAATGGAAGCTGAATCAATAGAAGTTGATCTTTCTGTCGTCGATCTTCTTTGGGGACATATTTCTTTTTCAGAGACGCGGATTATGCGTCCTCAATTTGTTATGGAAAAGCCTGTTAAAACAATAGCAGATTTTTTTGATCGGTTTTCTCGCTCACAAGGTGCATTAGGGTTGGCAATACGTAATACGCGTGAAATATTAAAACATAATCCTGAACATCCAGAGATAGAGCAACTTTTAAAACAACCTTTTGGGCGGATTGTCATTAAAAATGGTGTTCTTGTGTATCACGATAGTTTTTCAGGAGCAGCAGAAAAAATAACAGGATTAAATGCAACTTTAGATTGTCCGAAATCAACTCAGGAAGTACGGTTACGCGCAGATGCGCGTTGGCGTGGAGAATTTACAAAGTTATCAATTGATGCTTCTCAAGCATTGTTGCTTCTTGCAGGAGGCAAAAGTCATATTAGGGCAAGTCTCAATTCTGTACGTGGGGGAATAACTTTTACAGGAAAGGCTCGGTTATCTGAATATTATATTTTTGACGGAAAAGTATCGATGCGTTCTCCTGGATGGAATCAGACATTGTCTTGGGTTGGTGGAAATCAGTTTTGGGGACATAAATTAAAAATACCCATTGTATGGGAATCTCATTTTTTAGCGCAGCCAATGCATATCCAAATGAACAATGTTACATTTACGATGGGAAAAGCCAATGCGCGAGGAGCTTTAAAACTCGATTTTCAAGATTATGTACCAAATGTCATGGGCTCTTTAGCTTTTGATAACCTAGACCTTAGCCTCTTGAGTTCAATATTTTTTTCAGGCAAAAAGAAAAATGCCTGCTTTGACATGAGAACTTTTGATCGTATTGGCGTGGATATACGACTTTCTGCGCCACAAGCTAAAATAGGAAATATTTCACTCACAAATTTAGCTGCTGCAATACAAATAAGAGATGGGCATGGTATTTTTGATCTTGGACATGCTAATATTTTTGGTGGATCCGTGCAAAGTAATATTGAAGTTACGTCAGCTGGACAGAGAGTGCGTATTGGAGGAAATATTTCAGGCGCTTCTATTGATATGCAGGAGACTTTAGAAACCTTGGGATTTATTCCATTTATACAAAGCAAAACGAATTTTACTGCAACGGTACGAACACTTGCTGATTCTTGGCCAGAAATTTTCACGAAAATGCAGGGTGAATTAACACTGAAGATGTCTTCTGGTCGGCTATTAGGGTATGATCTGAATGAATTACAAACAAGACTTTCAAATAAACAACAATTTCTTTTAATGAATAATGATACTTTTTCAACAACATTTGATCACTGGGATATTCAGACAAGCTTTTCAGAAGGTATGATGAAGGTGACAGAGTCATCAATGCGTACAGCAGACTTGAGCTTATCCATTCAAGGAACCATTGCAGCTGCTATGGCGCAAGGGAAGCAAAATGAACTGATATTACAGGCACAACTAGACAAAAACTATAGATCAGAAACTTTATGTAAAGACGTCCAATGTCTTGCTAATAGCCTTGCATGGCCTTTTACATTTTCTCTAAGCTCTAAAGGACAAAATCATGGTAATTTTTGGGTTACAAAAGACATTGACGCAGATTGAGTATCGTTTTTCATCTGTATAATATTCTATCCTATAATGGTAATTCGTTTTTTTGCAACTTAAAATTGTCTTTTAAATTTAAATCAGAGCTCCCATTATCGAAAGATTCTCTCATTTTAAGTCCGTTCGTCGTGAAGCAGTAAAAACCGTCCTCTCCGTCATAATAAGTGTGGTTGATATAGATAAATGACTGAAGAGAAGAATAAAAATCCTTCTTATGGAATCTCTCAAATACAAGAGATTCATAATATTGATGCAAATCTTAGAAAAGTTGCTAAAAAACATTAAAATTTTAAGGAGGATGTTGGCCAGTGCTTATTGAATCGCAGAAGAAATACCATAGCCATCTTTGGTAATTGTATGCTTCCCGTCTGCTCCAACAGAACCAATTCCCACTGTAATCAAAATAAAGGCTAAGAGGGTTGTAACCGTAATAATTGTAGCTTTTTTAGCAGACATATTTTTCCTCCACGGATGCATCAATGACTGAATGCAAAGATGAATGGTGTATTATTTAAACTTTTATGAAAGCAGAATCACTTAAGGATCTATAAGTTCCTATTATTATCTCATAAAGCTAAAAAAACTCTATAATTCTTTAATATATTACAGTTCTATAGATATAATTTTTTCTTTTTGCTATATATTTTTCTTCATTTTCTCGATGACGATAGTGAGCATTGGCAAAATTTTTATGCGCATAAATTATAAACTTAAAAGATTATTTATCAGACAGACATTGGCTTTGAATGAAGAAATAAAGATAGAGGGGGCACAAGCTTCTTATCTTGTGCATGTTTTGCGTATGAAAGAAGGAGCAGAAATTTTACTTTTTAATGGACAGGATGGTGAGTGGCTTGCTAAACTTATCGCTATTAAGAAAAAATTTGTTGTGGTTCAGCTTATCCATCAAGAAAGATTACAAACGACGCATTCCAATCTTATTTATTGCTTTTCTCCACTCAAAAACGCGCGGTTGGATTATATGGTGCAGAAAGCTGTTGAAATGGGGGTATCGATTTTGCAGCCTGTTATGACGCATCATACGCAAGTTACGCGTATCAATATGGCGCGTATGGAAGCCAATGTTATTGAAGCTTCTGAACAGTGTGGAATTTTATCTCTTCCTGAATGCGTTTCTGCTCTATCATTAGCAGAACTTTTAGCACGGTGGGATAAGACACAGCCTTTATTCTTTTGTGATGAAGAGCATAAATCGCATAATCCATTAGCTTCTTTTAAAAAGCGTGACGTTACAACACCTGGTATTCTTATTGGACCGGAAGGTGGCTTTAGTGAAGAAGAGCGGAGCTTTTTAAAAAAACATCCTTTTGTGGTTCCAATATCATTAGGTCCGCGTATTTTACGCGCTGACACTGCCGCTGTTGCTGCTTTGGCTCTTCTTAATGCTACCGTGGGGGATTGGGCAATGGATTGAGAAATCTGTAAAATCATTCTAAACAATTCATTTAAGATGATGATACCAATTATAGGATACGATGAGTTATGGCGCTTGATATAACTGATGAAAGTGAAATTTATAACTTAGATTCTTTGGTTAGCTATTTCCAAGGGGGGTATAAAGCAGAAGATGATTGGCGCATTGGTACAGAACATGAAAAATTTCCGTTTTATAGAGATGGTTTTCACCCTGTTCCTTATGAAGGAGAGAGGGGAATCCGAGCGCTTTTAGAGAGGATGCAAAGCGCCTTAGGATGGAAACCTATTTTAGATGAAGAGAATATTATTGGGCTCGTAGGATCCGTTGATCAGGGAGCCATTTCTTTGGAACCTGGGGGACAATTTGAATTATCTGGTGCACCATTAAAATCAGTAGGCCATACATATTACGAGTTGATGGAGCATTTAACTCTTCTCAAAAAAATTGCAGAACCATTGGGTATAGGTTTTCTAGGTCTTGGAGCTAGTCCAAAGTGGACTTTAGCTGAAACGCCGCGAATGCCTAAATCACGTTATCAGATTATGACTGATTATATGCCTAAAGTGGGGTATAATGGTCTTAATATGATGTATCGCACATCAACAGTTCAGGTTAATCTTGATTTTTCATCTGAAAGTGATATGCGGCGAAAAATGCAAGTGTCCATGAAGCTACAGTCCATTGCAACAGCATTATTTGCAAGTTCACCTTTTACAGAAGGGCGCCCAAATGGCTTTTTGTCGTGGCGTTCTGAAATTTGGCGTAATACGGATAATCAGAGGACAGGCGTTCTTCCCTTTATATTTTCTGAGCGTTTTGGTTTTGTTGATTATGTTGAATGGGCCCTTGATGTTCCAATGTATTTTGTTGTGCGTGATGGTCGTTACTATGATTGTACACACATAACGTTTCGTCAGTTTATGAATGGAGCATTAAAAGGACAAGTTGCAAATTCAATTCCAAACATGGGAGATTGGATTAATCACTTATCAACGTTATTTCCTGAAGTCCGCTTAAAAAGATTTTTAGAAATGAGGGGAGCTGATTGCGGTTCTTGGAAGCGCATTTGTGCGTTGTCGGCTTTTTGGGTTGGGCTTCTTTATGATAGGGAAGCACTTAATGAGGCAGAGGCTTTGACAAAAGATTGGTGTTTTGAAGAAGTTTTAGAGTTGCGCCAACGCGTTCCTAAAGAAGGGTTAAAAACTCCTTTTCGTCAAACTATTCTTTTAGAGTTAGCACGTCAATCTCTCGCTATTGCTCGCAAAGGCTTAAAAAATCGCAAACAGTATGATACGAATGGTTTTGATGAAACAAATTTTCTTAATCCTCTAGAAGAGGTTGTTGCAATGGGACAAACAGATGCTGAAAAATTTTTGTCCCATTACTATTCTATTTGGAATGAGTCGGTAGAACCTTTATTTTTAGAATGTGCCTATTAAATTTGAAGCAAAGATACTTCCTACTTTTTTAAAAATGCATATAACCGTGGTGGTTCATTCACTCATTTGCTCTAGAGAGCATATCCTACCTTGCTTTTAACATTTCTCATAACGGAAAGGATACAATACAAAAATCTCTTGGGCAGTGTGATTTTTATACCCAATAATATCACGATATTTCCGTAATCGTAATGTTGTCCCTTTGTACTAAAGATAGTTCATAAGAGATAAAGCTTATTATCAAACATTTTTTATTCACTTGGCTCATCTACTTATGAATAGGTCTGAAAATAATATTTTTCACTTTTAAAAGGGATAAAAAAATATAATTTGCGGTTAATAGTCAATTATTATAATTCAATATACGATGCTTATATGAAAGAGCATTTTATTATACAAAAATTATGATATCAATCTTTCAGTGCGCTAAAAAGACAGTAGAAAAAATACCGATAGATCTATGTATGTATAACTCAAGCTTATTTTTATAGAAAAAAGAAATATATTATATAAATAGATAGAAATAAAGATGATAATATATAGAATGAATGTGTTAATTACATCATTAAATATTAATAAATAAAAATATTATCTTCATAGGGTTATGTGAAATTATAAGCTATTCATAGATAAGAAATAACTATTTGTATGCAAAGGGGTTATTATATTAAAATACTATTATTCTTGATAAAGATGAAAGAGATAAAGAGATTGAGCTTGTAACGAATGAGTGTTTGAATACGCATAAAAATTCAAAAAAGAACAACATTTCTATAGCAGAATAATTTTTATCAGTATGAGCGCAATTTATTATAGACGATTAATTATCTCCCATATATTGTAAATTTACTTTAAAGCTTCTTTTAAAGCTTCTTTTAATGCTTTATAACTGTACTATTCATAAAATTTATAATATTTGTAGGCTTAAAGCCTCTCATTTTAATCATATACCCTCAGTCTTTTCCATTATTTTCATTATCTAGAAATTTGTAACCGCCTTTGTTATGCTCTCACTAGGATAAGCAGCTTTAAAGTGCATCCGTAATGGCATCACGCCTCTGTAAACCAGCTGTTGTGTTTTCTTCTGTAGAATTTGTAAATAAAAGGGACTGTTTCTCATCACGATCAGTTACAGAGATTCAACGTTTTTATAAAGATACCGTGGAAAGCATTGACCTGTATCTATTGCATCTAGATTAGGCAAATTCTTAGCTATCAACACAGAAAAAACGCTTCGTGCTCCTATGCCTATAATTTGTATTACTCTATTTTCTACTACTGGCACCATAGGGAATATATGTGGTATCTGATAAACTCCATCATTGAAGATACAACTATAATAAAGCCATTGTCGTGTAAAAGGGCGATACGAACTTTGCGTGAGGCATGCCTCTTCAAATTCAAAAACCTTCCTCTTATTAGTTCTTGCTTAACATTATAACTCCAACTTATCTTTTTTGTATCTAAAATGACAAAATTATCTACAGCACGTGCACGTGTTGTTCGATCAGCATATGAATAGGTATCGTTAAAAGTTTTACTGCGCTATTATAAAAAGCAATCATATTATTTATATTTGCTGCTCAAGCTCCGCCCTTCAATGTTTCGACAACTCTTGCATTAAGACGTTTCATAAGAGGTATTTCTACTCCTTTCTCATACATTTTTATCCACATATCTGCCCTGCTTGTGACGTGCAAGCAAATGATTTTGATTGATTCAAGATAAACAGGTTTGAAATGAGAGAATCTTATGTGATTCGGGACTCTCATTTAATATGCAAACAGTAAATTATGACTATAAATCAACATGTTGTCTTTAAAAACCTTTTTATGACTATAAAAGAATTTTGAAAAATAAAAAAGCTTTCATTGAGAGCAAAGAAAGAATGTATAAAAGGTATTTTCAATAAAATAATTATACTTGAAGTGCTGATCAAAGCTATTGAGAGTGCAGTCCATAAAATGAGCAGAAGTAGCTTGTTGGTGTATTTTCTAGAAAAATCATGAATGTTCGATTGTTAATTCATCTTTTCTTGGAAAGCTCGCTTCAGTTCAAATAGCAAAAGAGAGTGGTAAGGACATTTATAGGATAAGATACGCTGGAATTATTCAGTATTAAGATGCAATGAATGTTGTTTATATTTTTCTTATTTAACTATTTTATAAGAGCATAAATTTAAAGAATAAGAAAATAATTTTATTTATTTTCTTTAAACAGTTATTAGTAGATAAAAAATTCTCTTTTAATCTATAAATTAAAAAAATAATGATTTTGTAAAAGCCTTGTAAGCTTTATAGGTTAATTTTAAATATCATGCATTGATTTTGAATTATGCAGATTATTTATGTCAACCATAATAATAGTGAGCATAGACAATGACATTTAATTTTTTCGTCAATTTATTTCTATTTGTTATTTTTTTATTATTGGTTTCTCAAAGTAAGAAAATGCAATGGAGTCTTTCACTACGTGTTATGCTATGGCTTATCCTTGGCTTGATTTTTGGAAGTGTTTTGCAGTTTATTTATGGAGAGGGTGAAAGCACTTTATTGAAATCCGTTGAATGGTTTAACATTGTCGGTGAAGGCTATATTTTATTGTTGCAAATGATTGTTATGCCACTGGTTTTTATTTCTATCGTTTCAGCAGTTGCTCATTTACATTCTGTTTATGCTGTTGGAAAGATGAGTATAATAACAATTTCAATATTGCTTTTTACAACGGCTCTTTCAGCATTGGTTGGTGTGCTTGTGGTTAATTTTTTTGGATTAACAACCGATGGTTTGGTGCATGAAGGGCAAAATGTTTCTGCTCTTCTTGAAGGTCATATTTCTAAACTTGGAGATATGAATATACCAAAGATGATTTTGTCTATGATTCCTAAAAATCCATTTGCTGAGTTGAGTGGAGCTAAACGTACGTCAATTATCAGTGTTGTTATTTTTGCGTCATTTTTAGGTGCATCGGTTCTTCTTTTAAAGAAAGATGAGCCAGAAAAAGGAGAAAAAGCGCTTTTATTTATTCAAGTGGCACAAGCTTGGATTATGCGGTTAGTCCGTATTGTGATTGCTTTGACGCCTTATGGTATTTTTGCACTTATGACGAAAGTAGGAGCAATATCGCGTATTGCAGATATTTTAAATTTACTGGTTTTTATTATTGCTTCTTATGTCGGTATTATTTTAATTTTTGGAATTCATGGTGTATTGCTTGGTATTTCTGGGATTAATCCCTTTCGTTTTTTCAAAAAGGTTTTACCAGTTTTAACATTTGCTTTTAGCAGTCGTTCAAGTGCTGCAAGTATTCCTTTGAATATTGAAGCGCAAACACAGTGGATAGGTGTACCACAATCCATTGCGAGTTTTGCAGCTTCTTTTGGGGCAACAATTGGACAAAATGGTTGTGCTGGTCTTTATCCAGCGATGCTTGCGACCATGATTGCACCCTCTATGGGTATTAATCCTCTTGATCCTACTTGGATTGCTACGCTTATTGGTGTTGTAACATTGAGTTCTATTGGTGTTGCTGGTGTGGGGGGAGGTGCTATTTTCGCTGCATTGATTGTGTTACCAATTATGGGGCTTCCTGTTACTTTGGTTGCTGTACTTATCTCTATTGAACCGCTAATTGATATGGGACGGACTGCTCTAAACGTGAGCGATTCAATGATAGCTGGAACGGTCACTAGTCAAATATTACGGACAACAGATAAAAGTATTTTAAAAAAATAATTTTAGGTTATATTTTTTTGGGCTGTAAAACATCTGTAAGAGATATTTGCGCTGAACCAGGTTGTAGGGGTTTTTGTTGGTTGGGATGAGGAGCCCAACCAGAGAGCCAGATGAAAGAAAAATGTGCACGAATACGTCCATCAGGATCACTAAATTGTTGTGCATAGATTTCAGATGCGCGGAGAAAAAAACGTTTGGATACAGGGCGTCGTGAACGATTGATGAGTGCATTTTGCATTCCCATAGCTTTAAGATCGTGCATAAGGTCAAACATTGTATTATAACGTATTGTGATATCTTCAACGTCTGCTACAGGCAGGGCAAAGCCAACACGCTGTAAAAGAGCGCCTGCATCACGAATGTCGGCAAAAGGGTAGATCCTAGGGCTTGCTCCACCATAAATTTCACTTTCAGCTTGCAGCAGGCTTTCCCGCAATTCTCTTAATGTACCAGCTCCTGCCATAACAGCAAGAAATAAGCCATCTGGTTTAAGGGTATTTTTTATCTGGCTTAGAACACCAGGGGTATCATTGGTCAATTGTAATGAAAGAAGTGAAACAATAAGGTCACAGTAACTTTGAGGTAAATCAAGAAATTCTCGATGACGTAAATAGAATTTTTTATCATGGCTTTGATAAAGCGTATCGGTTTCAATGCGTTCTATGGAACAAACTTTTCCAGATTTCATTAAAGCTTGCGCAGCAAGGTCTGTATGGCTGTGTAAATCAAGAGCTAATGTAAAGAGGCGATCAACAGTGCTAAGGCGTTTATAGAGATCTTCTGCCATGTGAGAGAGTAAAAAGTCACATCCTTTTTTTGCTTTTTGAAAGGCACGTTTTCGGAATTGTTCAATGCGGTTATGATCAAAAATTAAAGGATGCGACATATTGTGGAACACTTTCGATCTATGAAAGAATATATTTTGAAAAGGTTCATTATTTGTGCAAGCTCTGTCAAGTTTATAATATGAAAGAAAATAAATTTATAGAAGGTAAGAGTTTTTAAAGGAATTAAAATTATAAATTGAGGAAATACAAAGGAACTTTTGTTCTGAGGGAAACTTGTAAAAGCCTAAATTTATAATGTTGTATTTTCGAGAAGCGGCGTTAAATAGCGGGGATATACTAAGTAAGTTCGTTGAACGCTTGAAAACGATGCTTTATCCACCAATTTGTCCTGGATGTAAGCAAAATGTTTCTACTTATGGTACGATTTGCTCCGAATGTTGGAAAGACCTTCAATTTATCACGAAACCTTATTGTCCTGTTATGGGGACTCCTTTTGTTTGTGATATGGGGGATGGTTTTCTTAGTGGTGAAGCACTCCGTAATACTCATCCTTTTTCACGTGTTCGCTCAGTCATTGTTCATAAAGGGCTTGCACGAACTTTAGTAACGCGCTTAAAATATGGTGATCATATAGAATTGGCATCATTTATGGCCAATTGGATGATGTTTGCTGGACGCGAGGTTATTGATGATTGTGATGTTATTATTCCCATTCCATTGCATTTTCGTCGTTTTTGGGAGAGGCGTTATAATCAATCTGCTGAGCTTGCACGTTATATTGCAGCATCACAAAAAAAGCTTTTAAAACCGAGTTGGCTTGTTCGTTGTCGGCATACCCGTCCGCAGGTTAGTCTTTCTTCAAGAGAGAGAAAACTTAACGTAAAAAATGCTTTTAAGGTTTCGCATAAAGTTAAAAAATATCTCAAAGGATGTTCTGTTTTGCTGATTGATGATGTATTTACAACGGGTGCAACAGTTACAGCAGCAGCTGCTGCATTAAAAGATGCAGGTGCACGACAGGTTGATGTGCTAACATTTTCGCGTGTTCTCAAAGAAGATTCTATTTTTCCCTCTTCTTAAGAGGAATTTAAAATGAATATTATTAAAAAATATTGGAGGATAATCCTATGAAAGAGATAATAATTTATACACGCCCTAACTGTCCTTATTGTACAAAAGCACGTGATTTGCTTAATAAAAAAGGCGTAAAGTATACAGATATTGATGCTTCCACATCCCTTCGCCAAGAAATGGTACAGCGTGCAAATGGACGTAATACATTTCCACAAATTTTCATAGATGATTATCACGTTGGCGGTTGTGATGATCTTTATGCTTTAGAGGCTGAGGGAAAGCTGAATTCTTTATTACAAGGCATATAATATTTGTAAATTACATATCCTTACGACCTTTTTGCGAGAAGGAGATAGTTAACACCCATGTCTTTTGAGCGATTCCAGCTGTCGTTTAAAGGGTTATAAGTAATACCTATCTCATCAATGACAGTAAGAGCGTTTTTTGATAAGAAATTTTTAAGTTCTAGAGGTTTTAGGAATTTTTTATAATCGTGGGTTCCTTTAGGAAGCCAACGTAGAATATATTCAGCGCCTACAATAGCAAGCCCCCATGCTTTCCATGTGCGGTTGAGTGTTGAGACAAACATCAACCCTTGTGGTTTCAACATTTTTGCTGTAGCTGCTATGAAGAGATTAACGTCAGCGACATGTTCAACAACTTCCATATTAAGGATAATATCAAATTTTTCTCCTTCATTGGCAAGTACTTCTGCTGTCGTCGTGCGGTAATCAATGGAAAGGTCATTTTGAGCAGCATGGGTTTTTGCGACTTCAATATTTGTTTGTGCAGCATCAACGCCTACAACCATAGCACCAAGACGTGCCATTGGTTCAGATAACAAGCCTCCTCCACAGCCAATATCAAGAATTTTCAAATTGTGAAAGGGCGTAAGTGAAGAAGGGTCACGATTAAACTCTAAACAGATTTTTTCTCTGATGTAAGCAAGGCGTGTTGGGTTAAATTGGTGAAGAGGTCGAAATTTTCCTTGTGGATTCCACCATTCTGTAGCAATACGTGAAAAGTGATCAATTTCACTTTGATCAATAGTTGTTTGTGTTTCATCGATCATGTTGCCTTCCTTTTATTTTTAATGATCAGGTCAAGTAGATTTTATACAAAGTCAAGAGAAATTAATATAATCATAATGAAACTTGCACAAATGATAGATATTCGCTATGTCGAGAAAATGGTTAGTTGATACAGCATCTAATTCTCATTACTGTTTGAGATAAGAGATGTAAAGGTAAGAGTGTTATTAATGGCGCGCATTGTCATGAAATTTGGTGGAACATCTGTAGCAAACATTGAATGTATTCATAATGTTGCACGGCATGTCAAAAGAGAGGTTGATGCAGGCAATGAGGTTGCCGTTGTCGTATCTGCGATGGCTGGTAAAACAAATGAACTTGTTCAGTGGACGAGTGATGCTTCCTCCATGCATAGAGATGCTCGTGAATATGATGTTGTGGTTGCTTCTGGTGAACAGGTTACTTCAGGATTGTTGGCTTTGACACTTCAAGAAATGGGGGTGAATGCACGTTCATGGCTTGGTTGGCAAATTCCTATTCATACAGACAATGCGCATGGCCGTGCACGTATTACTAATATTGATGGATCTTTTTTAATCGAGTGTTTTCAGGAAGGTCAGGTTGCCGTTATTGCTGGTTTTCAGGGGTTGGCTCCGGATAGCCGGATTTCTACCTTAGGGCGTGGGGGATCAGATACAAGTGCTGTTGCTATAGCCGCTGCTGTACAAGCTGATCGCTGTGATATTTATACGGATGTGGATGGTGTTTATACAACGGATCCACGTATAGAACCGAAAGCGCGTCGTTTACCAAAAGTAGCTTTTGAAGAAATGCTAGAAATGGCTTCTCTTGGTGCAAAGGTTTTACAGGTTCGTTCTGTTGAATTAGCAATGGTTCATAAGGTTCGTACCTTTGTGCGTTCAAGTTTTGAGGATCCTGATGCGTTAGGCATGGAGGATTCAATGAGTTCTTCTGGAACACTTATTTGCGATGAGGATGAAATTGTGGAACAACAAAATGTTACTGGTATTGCTTTTGCCAAAGATGAAGCACAAATTTCCCTTCGTCGGCTTGCCGATCGTCCAGGGATTTCGGCAGCAATTTTTGGTCCCTTGGCTGAAGAACGCATTAATGTTGATATGATTGTGCAAAATATTTCTGAAGATGGCTCAAAAACTGATATGACTTTTACTGTACCATCATCAGATGTAGAAAAAGCCGTTACACTTCTTGAGAAGAATCGCAAAGAAATTGGATTTGATGTTCTCCAATTTGAAGGCGATCTCGCCAAGGTATCTGTGATTGGTATTGGAATGCGTAGCCATGCAGGTGTTGCCGCTACAGCATTTAAGGCTTTGGCTGAAAAGGGTATTAACATTCAAGCAATTACGACTTCAGAAATTAAAATTTCTATTTTGATTGATAGTGCTTACACTGAACTTGCGGTTAGAACATTACATGCTGTTTATGCTCTTGATAAGGGATAAGTATTTTTTAGTTTCAATAAAGTTTCAATAACATAAAGCTTTAATATATGTTAATAATTTTTGTTAAGAACAATTTATATTTTTAACTTAAATAGAATATTTAATACAGCAAAACTCTCTCATTTTAAACTTGTTCATGATAAATTTAAAAATGGTCACTTATACATTACAAGAGAAAGATGTTTGGGTAAAAAACTGTTTAAGAAGGGATAAAAAATATGCCGTCTATAAACGTTTTAGAGCCTATAGAGAGGGATGGAGAAGTCTTTACGATAAGCCTTAATGGAATAAGGAGCAGTGCACAGTGTTTATTCAAAAGATGCATGTTGCATGAGGGACAGCCCCGTCAATACAGATTTAATATTATAAATCTTAGAGAAATTAGAGCTCATTAGATTAGTGATGGAATTACCAAAAGTAAAATTGATGATGTATTTTCTATAGATGTTTAGTTTATCTTCAAATGATTGTTTATGACTTTATGTGTATCTTGAAAAGTTAATTTTTTCCATATTATGAGGCAATAAAAAAATCTATCTCTATAGACAATATTTATGTTTACGCTATACGTTATAAAATTACTATATCTTATGCGTTTATAGCTTCTTCAGAAGTACTTTTCATAAAATTATGTAACTATAGATCAAAATTAATGATAATGTTACAAGTGTGTTGCTTTTATTAATTAAATTTTTTTCATGTCTATTTCTCTTTTTTGAATTATAATTAAGATTTTCAAAGTTTTTGATACCTCCATATGTTCTTTAGGTTAACTTTCTTCCTTTAACTACTCTATTATAAGTATTTTCTGTGTCATACTGCCAACCACGCATGAAATACATTCTTCCGTTTTTTCAGTATATCGTGCTAGTTTCTTTATCGTGTTTACATATTTTGCAAATGGTGGTCTTTGTAAGCAAAACTCTTCTTGTGAGAAATATAGCCATATTATTTTACTCTTTTTGTATTTTATGTGGCGTTGTATAAATTCGAAAGTCTCGGAAATAGTGCTTTTTAAATTATCTGTGAAGAGTATTTTATGGTATCAAGAAATATAGAGCGAGCTCTTTAAACAAAAAGAAAATAAATATCAAATAAGAGCGCGAAAAGGGGAGAACAACGATATACATGCTCTATTTTTCCACCAATCATATGTTTTAGAATAGTCTAAATGACTAGGGTTTTCTTTTTTCCCGCGAGTTAATTACGTAAACTAGAGTGCTTCCTATGGAAGCATGCTTCAAGTTTAATTCTTTCATGGAGTGAGACAAGTGATGTGTCGATGATAAAAAACGGGAATATTTTTATCCAAAAATAATGTGCTTTTAAGAAGATAAAAATTAAAGTTGTTTAGAATACCGGCAATAAAATCAATAACGAGGAGGGTGGTTTATTGGGAAAAATAAGCCATGGAATTACTTAACTGATTATTGAACTTTGCTTATTCTTATCTTTTTCTTATTATTAAACATAAGATATTGATTTATAATAATTAAATTCTTCTTTATAGTGAATCATAGTCCCAATAAAAAATAGCTTTTCTGAAACCACGAAGCCTTTATTGAAACAATTAAAACCATTTCTGTGTATATCATGAGTGGAGCTGGTACATGAGTAAAAGATTATTGAAGAAAGGAATAAAAATATCTCTTATGATTCTTCTCGAGTGTCAAAGGTTATTGCAACATTAGAGGCTAGTAAATAGTATGATGACGTTAGTTTTCTCCTTCATAAGTGTAAAGATGAGGCGAGACAACGGATTTTACATTAAATATCGTCCGAATCGAACAAATGGGCAAAATTACTTTTTAGAATTTCTGCATAAAAATGTATTTTCAGTTAGTTTGTTAGGAACTATGAGAAATTCCTTTATTGCGCTTAATATAAATAAATCCATATCCCAGACCGATAAGGGCAGATAAACCAGAGCCACAAAGGACTCCAATTTTTGCCGCATCAAGCAGAATAATATCTTTAAAAGCGAGCATTGAAACAAAGATAGACATTGTAAAGCCAATTCCTGCTAAAAAACCAATGAGTAAAACACCTGTCCAGGTCATATGAGGGGGTAGGCGGCATAGTCCTGATTTTACAGCTATATAACTGGCAGTGATAATACCAAGAGGCTTACCGATGAAAAGACCAATGACAACACCCAGAACAATCAAGAATGATTTGTCAGAAGAAAGATCAAAGTTTGCAAAACTTACTCCTGCATTTGCGAAGGCAAAAACTGGCATGATAACGTATGCAACCCATGGATGCAATGCTTTTTGAACACGAGTTACTGGGGCAATCATGGCCCGTTGTCCTTTGCGCATCTTTTTTAATGCTGTTGAAATATGATGCAGATCTGTTTTTGTATTTTTTTCTTGAAGAATTTGCATAGCGTTACTGAGCATGGTGAGTGGCGCTACAAGAGTACGGGTAGGAAGAACGGGAGTCATCATCCCTAAGATTACGCCAGCAAGCGATGGGTGAACGCCTGTTACCATTAAACCCCACCAAATGATTGCACCAGGTAAAATGTAAAGCCATGCTGATGCAAGCCCGATCCACTGAAAAAATAGTACCAAAGCAATACCCGCTCCTGCAATCATTAAACCGCTAGGATCAATGTTTGTTGAGTAGAAAAAAGCAATAATAAGAACAGCGATAATATCGTCAATAATCGCTAATGATAGAAGAATAATATGAAGATTAGAAGGAATTTTTTTTCCGAGAAGAGCTAGAATACCTAGAGCAAAGGCAATATCTGTTGCTGTTGGCACAGCCCAACCGCGCATATGTCCCTCGTTAAAATTGAAGATAAAGTAAATAATTGCAGGAACACAAACGCCCCCTATTGCAGCAACAATTGGTAAGATTGCTTGTTTAAAATCGGCAAGAGCACCTTCATGAATTTCTCGTCGAATTTCCATTCCTGCGACGAGAAAGAAAATAGTCATAAGGGCATCATTAACCCAGAAATGTAAATCCCATGAAAGAGTGAAATGACCCAAATTAAAGCCAAGAGGTGTATGCCAAAAAGATTCATAGAAAGCAGCATATTTAGAATTGGCAAAAATAAGTGCAGAAGCAGCAGCTAATAAAAGAACAACACCACTAAGAGCTTCAATATGGAGAAAACGCTCGATAGCAGAAAGCGCTTGATTGGTGACACGAGAAGCGCGATTAGGCAGGCGATTTGAAGATAAACCAGACATGAACAACTCCAAGCATCGACAATTTTAGATTCTATATTCTCTGTATAAATAACCCTGTATGATACCTTCTGTATCATATAAAAGAAAAAAGAGGAATAAAGTTCTTAATTTATAGACAAGATCATCATGTTTAAAGCACAAAATGTTTAAGGCGATGCTTCATTTTTAATAGTAAGATGTACTTTGCTTAAAGCCTTGGATAGATCATTTTGTAGAGCAGATTCGAGATCAACTATTGCGAGACCTTTATTATCTTTTGCTTTAATTTTCACGATCAATGTTTGTGGATTTTTAGCAAATTCTCCTAAGGATTTTGAAATTTTTTCTGCTTCGTCATGATTTTTTAGCAGAATTTTTGGGGTCTGCGTCATCATTAGATAGAAATCGTCATAAAGTTCCTTTTTAAGATCATGTTGGCTGTCATTAAGATTTTGCGCAAGATAAGAAAAAAGCTTATCAATGAAACCTGCATCAGTATATTGTATATCAATTTCATTGATGCCAAGATCTTGAGACGCAGCAATCATTATATTTTTCTGACCAGAAAAAAGCTTTTCATCAACATCAATAACCTTAGCCGATATATCTCCAGATCCAACGTCTTTCATATTGAAAGACATTGTATCAAGAAAGAGCATACGTTTTTTTTCATCGTAAGAAATATCAACTTTTCCTGAAATATTAAAGCGCTCAAAGTTCAGGTTTTTAAAAAACTCTAAGTCTTTTTCATTCATTTTTTTAGGTAGAATGGAAAGGTTGTTGAGAGAAAGAAAAAGCTTTTTAGGGATAGGTTGTTTCCACAAACTTGGTTTGAATTGGAATGATTCGAGCGTTGCTTTCAACTGCGGTATATCAACGGTGATATTATCAACTTTGGCATCCGCTGAGGTAATGGCGAGCAGTATGTTTAGAAGAAGACCATTTTGTGCAACTTTTTCAGCGATTTTATTATTCTCTTTTCTTGCATTAAGATAAGCTTTGATTAATTTTTCAGGAGTTTGTTCAAGCGGTTTCATCTTTAAACCAGATGTTTTAAACTGCCCAAGGAAGAAAGAGCTATTTTTTTCTGCTTCTTCAAAAATATCAACACTTATATTATTCAGAGAAATGGGGCCAGTAACGGTTTTACCTTGATTGAGAGCATTGTTTTTTCCAAAAATGATAGAATAGGCATAGTTGATGTCGATATCATGGGCTTTTATTGTATCACTTTTAGCCATAAGTTGCATCTGTTTGGCACCATTTGCTACGACCGTTTTAAGATCCATATTTTTGATACTAACTGAACGGATATGGTTATTTCTAAAATCAGAAAGCTGGAAATTCTTGATCTCAACCGTTTCTGTTTGGTTATTTTTATTTTCTATAGAAAGTTGTATATTGGGAGCAATAATTGAGGAAAGCTCAATACGCATCATTGATTGTAAAAGACGTGATGTTATCGTTCTATCTTTTTCTTTTAGGGATACACTCTGAAGAGAAATTTGGGGAATTTGCACATGAATATTATTATGCTTTAAATCAACATTATAAAATGTAAAAGTTCCGGGAATAAAGGAAAGAGGAGGACGGGCAGAAATGGCACCAATTTTAAGTGATGTACCAGCTGGAACGGGTAATGTCACATTCTTCAAGTTGACTTTACCTAGAATGCTTACTTCAGATGTTTCGGCTTTTATGGCACGACGGGCTATTTCTTGTCTTACAAAACTGTCAAGATAGGGTTTTGCGATATAAAATCCACCAACAATTATAATTGCCAAGATAGCAACAAATCCAATAATGCAAGTGAGCCAATATCTGAGGTTACTTTGATACCCACTATTAAGATTGACCATTCTTTCTTCTTTCATTTTTATCACTCTGTGAATTGAGAGTGAAGATAAATTCTTTTAAGCAACGACAAAGGTTTAAATATAGCGTGTACCAGTTTCAACAATTATCTACGCTCTATATTAGAGTTATTCTCATCTTTTTTGCAATATAGCTTTATCAACTTTTATCAATTTTCTTTGGGTTCAGCACTTTATAGAAAAGCACGCATAATAAGGAGAGGTGAGTTTATGCGCATCATAATTTTTTATCACTTTAAAATTATCCTAAAATATTCCGATGTCTGCTTTTATCTTGCTGCTGTTTATAGGAATATTTAAAACATAAAAGATATGTTTTTGTTCATTAATTTAATGGGGAGAAGTGAGTGTTATGACAGAAAATCAAATAATGGCCTTTTCGATCATTGGTCTCATGATGGTTGTTTTTATTTGGGATCGATTTCGTTATGATCTTGTTGCTATTTGTACATTATTAATAGCTTGTGTCCTTGGTCTTGTTAGCCCGAAGGAAGCGTTTAGCGGTTTTAGTAATGATATCGTTATTATCGTGGGGAGTGTGTTTGTTGTCAGTACTGCTGTATCTCGCTCTGGTATAATGGAATTTATTATTCAACGGATATGGCCCGATGTGAAATCGGTGCGTCTTCAATTAGCTTTTTTGGTTCTTTCTGTTGTCGTATTATCAATGTTTGTTAAAAACATTGGTGCTTTGGCGATTATGCTTCCGATAGCTTTTCAGTTTGCACGTCGTTCTCAGGTTTCTCCTTCTGTCTTTTTGATGCCCATGGCCTTTGGTTCTTTGTTGGGAGGGCTTATGACACAGATAGGAACATCTCCTAATGTTGTTATTTCAGCGATGCAAGAGCGTTTAGCAGGAACACCTTTTACTATGTTTGATTTTACACCAGTTGGTGCGGTTATTGCGACGGCTGGTGTTGTATATTTGGTCTGTTTTTATTGGCTTTTGCCTGTGCGTGTGCGTTCAGGTGTATCATTTGATGATGCCATTGATATCCGTAATTATGTTGCAGAAGCGCATATTCCAATAAATTCACCAATTGTGGGGAAAAATATTGTTGATTTGGTTAAGCCATCAAGTGGTGATGTTATGGTAATTCAAATTATCAGAAACAAAGTATCTATTTCACCATTACCAGATTTTGTTTTGTCTGAAAATGATATTATTTTGCTGGAAGGGTCACATACAGGGTTAGATAGCGTGATGAACTCTGCTCGTTTAGAGTTTTCTAAGGGGCGAACTATTGCTGCAGGTGATAAGGACAGTGACATTGATATTATTGAAGCAGTCATTACCCATAATTCACCTCTTATTGGTATTAGTGCGAAAGAGTTTTCCCTATTTGATCGCTATAATGTAAATTTACTTGCGTTAAGTCGTCAACATGAAAGGGTGCGGGGAAGACTTGATGATATTATTTTCCATCTTGGAGATGTGATTGTTTTGCAAGGACAGGATGCAATTATTCCCAATTTATTAAGAGAATTGAAATGCTTGCCCCTAGCAAAACGAAATATTGTGTTTGGAAATTTACGACATGGTTTCATCTCTTTAGCTGTTTTATTTATAGCAATTATTTTTACAGCTTTTCATATTGTTCCAGTTGCTTTTTCTTTCTTTTCTGCTGCTGCAGCAATGGTGATCTTTCGTGTTTTGCCCGCGCGTGATCTGTATCAGGCATTAGATGGTCCAATACTCGTACTATTAGCGGCTCTTATTCCAGTGAGTGAAGCGTTAGAGAAAACAGGATGTACGGATCTCATTGGTCAATGGCTGAGCCAATTGGCAATATTTTTCCCGCCATCTGGTGCTTTAGCGCTTATGTTGGTGACAGCTATGTTGGTTACGCCATTTTTGAATAATGCAGCAACAGTGATGATGGTAGCACCAATTGCGTCAAGTTTTGCTCATTCCCTTCATTATAAGCCTGAAGCTTTTTTGATGGCTGTTGCAATTGGTGCGGGATGTGAGTTTCTTACACCTATTGGACATCAAAGTAATATGCTCGTGATGGCGCCAGGAGGATATCGTTTTAGTGATTATCCACGTTTGGGTGCTCCATTGGCGGTGTTGATCGTTATTATTGCTGTTCCAATGCTTATGTGGGTTTGGCCCTTACAATAGGATATTTTTAGAAACTTTAAGGATCAATTACAAAAGGTTGTTAATCGTATGAAGATAAGTTGAAGGGATACACTTTATATAAAGAGCTTTAACTGAAGATTTGGAATTATACCACACTTTAATCATGGCGCTTCGGTATTTTTGATACAGATAAAAATTTATTTATTGGGTTTTAAGGGACTTTCATGGAAATTTACCTTTTTTCAAGAAGTGGTTTTTCTATTATAATTCTATAATCCAATACAACCAACGATTGCGGTTGAAGACTTTAAAAGATTATCTCTCTATATAATGGGGAGAAAATCTGCTTGAGATGATAGGCAATCATGATAAATATTAAGGCAGTGAATTTTTCATAAGACTCAATATATGTAAAAGCTGTAATATGTACAAACAGGGTGCTTATATCATTTTCGATTAAGACTGTTGCAAAAATCCGATTGAATTGGCTACATGTTGATTTAAAATAAATAAACGAGCAATTTAAAGATTTTTAGTTAATTAGGACTACCATCTTTATCCATTTATGCGTAAAAGCACAAATAAAGTAACTTTTTTCAAGGTATGATATATGTCGTATGATAGTTTTATTGCTGAAGTGAATGCAGAATTTCGTCAGGAAAAGGCGCTTGCTTTTTGGAGACGGTATGGTTTTTCAATTATTGGAGCAGTTATTCTTTTTATATTCATGATAGTTGCTTATCAAGTTTATCATCATACGCAAATAAAGAAAGCTGGTTATATTGGTGATGCATTTGTAAAGAGTCTTGATCTTGCGAATACACGTGATTTTGATAAAGCGATAAAGCAATTAGAAACTGTTAAAACCTCTCATTTTGGGGGGTATCCTTTTCTTGCTCGTTTACGTGAGGCTTCTTTACTCATGGAGAAAGGTGATATTATTAAGTCAGTGGAGATCTTTGATTCTATTGCAGCGGATGAGAAAGCACCGCAGATTTTGCAGAAAGTTGCAAAAATTCGGGCGGCTTATATTCTGGTTGATACAGGGACATTAGCTGATGTTGAAAAGCGCATCAAAGATATGGCAAGTGATACCGATCCTATGCGTATGTCTGCAAGAGAAGCTTTAGGCTTAGCTGCCTATAAGGCGGATAAAATGGATGAGGCGGTTTATTATTTTAAAAAAAATTCTGAAGAAGGTGCTTTGGGTTCAAAAATAACAGATCGGGCTCGAATGATGCTTGAGCTTATACAAGCTGAGGGCAAGGCAAATAAGGAATAAATCGATGAGCCTTACCATTGCTATCATTGGTCGTCCCAATGTTGGGAAGTCGACACTATTTAATCGTTTGGTTGGGCAAAAATTGGCTTTGGTTGATGATAAGCCTGGTGTAACACGTGATCGGCGTATTCATGCGGCAAAACTTCAAGATCTACGTTTTGATGTGATTGATACGGCTGGGCTGGAAGAAGCAGGTGATCATACACTCGAGGGGCGTATGCGTTCTCATACAAAAGTTGCAATCGATGAAGCGGATCTTATTTTATTTGTATTTGATGCAAAGAGCGGAATAACACCAAGTGATTTAAATTTTTCTTCATTGGTTCGCAAATCAGGAAAGCCAATTGTGCTTGTTGCCAATAAGTCTGAGTCAAGAGCGGCAACAGGAGGAGAGTATGAGGCGTGGTCATTAGGTTTGGGAGAGCCGTGCCCAATATCGGCTGAACATGGTTTGGGACTTAGTGATCTGCGTGATGCAATTATAGATGCTGTTGGGTCAGAGCATGCTTTTGGCAACAACAAAGAAGAAAATAGGATGATACAGCCTGCATCTGTTGGTGATGATGTAAAGGATTTGGAAGAAGAGGAGCTTATTTACGATGAAAGTAAGCCCATTAGGATTGCGATTGCGGGGCGTCCCAATACAGGAAAATCCACTCTTATTAATAGTATGTTGAAACAAGAGCGATTGTTAACAGGACCAGAAGCAGGACTCACGCGTGATTCTATTTCTGTAGATTGGGAATGGCGCGGTCGTCATATTAAACTTTTTGATACTGCAGGTTTACGTCGAAAATCGAGAATTCAAGAAAAATTAGAAAAACTATCTGTTGCAGATACTTTGCGTGCTATTCGTTTTGCAGAAGTGGTGGTCATTGTTTTTGATGCAACGATACCTTTTGAAAAGCAGGATTTACAAATTGCTGATCTTGTGATTCGTGAAGGGCGTGTTCCAGTTATTGCTTTCAATAAGTGGGACCTTATTGAAAACAGTCAGACTACATTGATTGATTTGCATGAAAAATGTGCTCGATTTCTTCCTCAAGTTCGTGGTTTGAGAGCCGTTCCTTTATCAGGACAATATGGTCAAGGGATTGATAAACTGATGGAAAATGTCATGATGATGCACCGTGTATGGAATCGTCGCATTTCGACGGCTAAATTGAACCAATGGCTTGGAACTGTTGTGGCACATCATCCACCTCCTGCGGTTTCTGGACGTCGACTTAAGGTTAAATACATCACACAGGTTAAGACACGTCCTCCTGGATTTATGATTTCTTGCTCGCGTCCCAAAAGTATGCCACAGTCGTATTTGCGTTATCTTGTCAATGGGTTACGTGAAACATTTGATATGTCTGGTATACCCGTTCGCATATCATTACGAGCCTCTGATAATCCTTTTGCGACACGTTCCAAGAAGAAATGATAACTCTTTAATTTTTTGAGTGAATGAAATCTATACTTAAGAATCTTAAAAGTAAGTTTTTTCAATGATCTTTCTTTTCATAAAATTAAAATTTTATTTGCTAAAGTTTTAATTTTATTGATGATCATTTATTTGCATGTCATGAGAAGAGTGTGATAGGGAGTATTTAAGAAAGAGTACATAATCCTCTTAATGGGTTATTTAAGTGCAAGAATAGATGCAATATGAGGGTAGGGGAATATAATTATGATGCTTGTGTGAAAAGCAGTATTAGATTATCGTTTCATAAAAATAAAGATTATGAATAAGCGCTTTTGCTTACGATAGTTTGTCTGAATAAAAAGCAAAAATACTTGCTAAATCTACCGATATTCAATTGTAAAGAGTGAAGTTCATAAAAGTGGATTAAAATTGTATAAAGTGGTATGGTAATCGTATTTAAATTTTATTGTGTTCTATTGGCTTAATCTATTTGAAATTTTAGATTTATTAATATCTTGTATTTAAAGGAACTTCTCTTAATACCCTCAAGCTCATTTCGTGATGGGGCCTGTAATGGCATATGTAAAATACTTTGCGAATAGGATCATATAGAAACCATTGATTATTATTTTCATAAAATAAAAAGTGCTAGTTTATTTGAATAAAAGGTGTAAACTAACGCTCTCATACTGTTTTTTAGCTTTCTATGTTCTCTTTCAAAACTAGGATTGATATAACATTGGGAGCCGGAAAATAAGATGGTATCAGTTGACACCTTTCGTTAAGCGTAAAAATGGTTGTTCTATGAGTTTTATATTATTCACGGGAACTTTTGTTATACATTCACGGGTGCTGTCGTGAAATCGGTTTAGGTGCTCAGAATATCTTTTTAAGAAAGCATGTAAATTGAAAAATACGTTATTTCTGCAATAAAATTTATACGATAACTTGTGATAGATTTCTTTTAGTATCTTGACGAATAAATTCGGGAACAATATGATGCACACGGTTTTATGAAATGTATTCTTACGTTGCTTTTTAATAAGGAGCCAATGATGGCGATGGGCGAGAAACCCGTTATGAGCCGTAAGGAGGCTGAAGAGGAAAAGCAAGGAGAGTGTCTTCATTCAGAGGATTTGGAATGTCGTAGTAGGAATTTAAGCGTAGCTTTAGTGCGCAAGCAAGCATTAAAGAAGCGGGAGCATAAGAATAAGCGGGAAAAATCACAAGGAAGGATGGCAGGCGCAATTAAGCTTTCCAGTGAGTTTCTGGCAAGTGTTATAGTTGGTATTGTTTTGGGGTTGGGGTTTGATAAGTTAGCAGGTTCATGGCCTTGGGGATTAGTATTTTTTCTCTTCTTTGGGTTTGCTGCTGGTGTATTGAGTATTCTTCGGTCTGTGGGGTATGTTTCCTCCAGTCAATTAGGAAAAAAAGGCGCATTGCGCCAAAAACAAGATAAAGGGGCCAACGAGAGGTCCGATAAATGAGGTTGAAGTGACAACGCACGCTCCAGATCCTATTCATCAGTTTGAGGTTTCAAGGCTGATTAAGATTTCCATAGGAAATATGGATTTATCGTTTACAAATGTATCATTGTTTACAGTCCTTACGGTTGTTGTAACTTCTATTTTTCTCTTCATTTCGTCATCGAGTCGTGGATTGGTTCCAACGCGGATGCAGTCTCTTTCGGAAATGGCATATGAATTTGTAGCATCGACTCTGCGGGAATCATCTGGTGTGCAGGGGATGCAGTTTTTTCCTTTAGTTTTTTCTCTGTTTACTTTTATTTTAGTTGCTAACTTTATTGGTCTCTTTCCTTATTTTTATACGGTTACATCTCAAATCATGATCACGTTTTCGTTAGCAATGGTGGTGATTTTGACGGTGATTGGTTATGGCTTTTATAAGCATGGGGTCAGTTTTTTGAAACTGTTCGTTCCCAGTGGAGTTCCTGTTGTGGTTTTGCCTCTGGTGACAATGATTGAGGTTATTTCTTTTCTCTCCCGTCCAATTAGTCTTTCTCTTCGTCTTTTTGCGAATATGCTTGCTGGTCATATTACGCTTAAAGTGTTTTCTGGGTTTGTTGTTTCAATGATTGGGGTAGGACTCGTAGGTGTGGGTGGTTCGGTTTTACCGCTTATTATGACTGTAGCAATTACTGCACTTGAGTTTTTGGTCGCATTCCTTCAGGCTTACGTCTTTACGGTTTTAACTTGTATGTATCTTAATGATGCAATTCATCCAGGACATTAATAAAACTGGCGGTTATTCCGTCGAATAATGCAATTTCGCTTTAAAGGAGAATAACATGGAAATGGTGCTTGCAGCAAAATATATTGGCGCTGGTCTTGCTTGCTTTGGTATGGCTGGAACAGCTTTAGGACTTGGTAATATTTTTGGTAGCTATCTTTCTGGTGCATTACGAAATCCATCAGCAGCAGATAGTCAGTTTGGACGTCTCGTCTTTGGTTTTGCTGTAACAGAAGCTTTGGGAATTTTTTCATTGCTCATTGCTTTATTACTTCTTTTTGGGGTTTGATCATCATCAAAAGGGTATATCTGTTCTTGCATGAGGAAAGATTTACCCTTTTAGCTCTTAGCCAGAGAGATGTCAGTCAGTTATCATCGGTTATAGAGGGCTTTAATAAGCTATTTAAAGGATGAAAGAAGATGTTTGTTTCAAGCGCTTATGCACAGAACACTGAAACGTCGATAGAACATATTAAAAAGGTGGCAGAGCATGCAAATCGTGTGTTTCCGCCTTTTGATTTTGTGCATTTTGGTTCGCATTTTTTCTGGTTGGCAATTTCTTTCGGTCTTTTTTATCTTTTTATCTCTCGTGTAATTGTACCACGTATTGGTGGTGTTATTGAAACACGGCGAGATCGAATCGCATCTGATTTAGATCAGGCAATGCGCATGAAGCAGGAAGCAGACATTGTCGTTGAAACTTATGAGCGGAAATTAGCAGAAGCGCGTTTGAATGCGCAGGCTATAGCGCAGGTAGCTAGTGAAGAATTAAAAGAAAAGGCAGAGCTTGAACGGAAAGAAATTGAAGAGAGTTTAGAGAAAAAACTCGCAGATGCTGAAAAACAGATAGCAAAAATTCGGGATAAAGCGATGCAAAATGTTGGTTCTATCGCTGAAGAAGTAGCTCTTGAAATTGTGAAAAAATTGATTGACGTTGATATTAGCAAAGAGGCTGTTCGTTCAGTTGTTAAAACTGCGGATTATTGAGGAAGACAAAGATGACTGATACTTTTTGGGCATTTGTTGGGTTAGTTCTTTTTTTGGCTCTTTTAGTCTATTTCCAAATTCCACAAAGGGTTATACACCATCTTGATGCGCGTGCAAAGCGTATCAAAGATGAACTGGATGAGGCTCTGCGTCTTCGTGAAGAGGCACAGGAAATATTAGCTGAATATCAACGCAAACATGCAGAAGCAGAAAAAGATGCGCAAGAAATTGTTGCAGCAGCAAAGCATGAAGTTGAATCTATTATTGCTGAGTCCCGTGCAAAAGCAGAAGAATATGTAAAAAACCGCAATAAATTGGCAGAACAAAAAATCGCTCAAGCAGAAGCAGATGCAATACGCATGGTTTCTTCATCGGCTATTGATTTGGCAATTTCTACAGCACGTACCCTTATTGCAAGGGAAATAGATTCTAACAAGGCAGATGAACTTATTAAAGAGTCTCTTGAGAAAGAATCGTTTATCAAAATGAAAACATATCTTAATTAATGATATTTGAGAGATAAAGAACACTCTCTTTGGTTGCATAATTTTCTCAGTATTAATTAATAAAAGTCATAAAAAAGAAAAATTTATCTTCATTGTTTTTACCAGTTAATAGGCTCTTTGATTTTAAAGGACAAGTTTTGAGAAGTTTGCAACCGATTGTGTAACAATGTGAGTGCGTTTGAGAAGAGCAAGACGGTTAGCACGAACATCAGGTTTTTTATCATTCACCAATACGTTTTCAAAAAATATATCAATCAATTTTCCAAGTGGCGCTAGCACACTGAGTGCAAATGATAAATTTGTTGCATTGATGGGAGCAAGAACCTTTCTTTCTACTTCACAGATTGCATGATAGAGCTGCTTTTCTTCTTTCTCGATAAAGAGCTCAGGATTAATTTCATTCGCTATTGTTGTGCTTTTTTGAAATTCATTTTCAAGAATATTGGCAGTACGTTTTACAGAGGCTACAAAGTTCATTCCATCATGGGTATTGATAAAAGCGATAAGCGATTCGACACGACGTGCAACCAATAAAAAATCATCAGAATCTTTATTTAAAACAGCTTCAAGGGCATCGTAACGAGCGCCTTCCTCTTTTAGATAGATTTTCAAACGGTCATGAAAAAAGAATAACAGATCTGATAAAATATATTCTGTTTTTTCTGGAAGCAGATTCTGCAATTGTGAATTTTCTCTTTGAGAGATTTCATGTTTATTTTTTTGTTGTAAGAAAAGATTCGTTGCTAACTGAAACAGTGGCATAAGATTGATTTTCCAATCTCGCGAAAGTACAAGTCTAATAATTCCCAATGCTGCTCGTCTTAACGCATAGGGATCTTTTGAGCCCGTTGGTTTTTCATTAATGAGCCAAAAGCCAACGAGCATGTCAATTTTGTCGGCGAGCATAACGGTTATAGCAAGTGGTTCTTGTGGAAGACGATCTGTTGGACCTTGAGGTTTATAATGGTCTTCGATTGCTACAGCTACGCGAGGATTTTCCCCTTGAAGAAGGGCGTATTTTTTCCCCATAACACCTTGTAGTTCAGGAAATTCTCCGACAATTTCTGTTTGCAAATCAGCTTTTGCAAGGATGGCTGCACGTTTTGCTAAAAGAGGATCTGTTTGTATCAAAGGGGCAATTTCTTGTGCGAGTGTAGCAATGCGTTCTACCCTTGCACCTTGCGTACCCAATTTAGCATGAAAAGTTACATTCAAATGATCAAGTCGCGCCATTCTTTGATCGAGAGGTTTTTTTATATCAAGTTCAAATTTTTTTATAGAAGATTCCAATTGTTGAAGATCAGGCAAATCACGCTGATCAGTTTGCCAAAAATGAAGTGCATCGGAAAGACGGGCACGGACAACCTTACTATTTCCTTTCGAAATTTCTTTGCCTTCATCATTTGCAAGAATATTAGAAACGAGAATAAAATGATGAGAAAGTTTTACGTTTTCTCCTTGTTTACGGGTGACAAAACATTTTTGATTGGCTCGAATGGTCAAGCGAATAATTTCTGGAGGAATATCAAGGAATGATTTTTCAAAATCACCCATCAGGATAACAGGCCATTCAACAAGAGCAGCAACTTCTTCTAGGAGAGGATTATCTTGAACCAGTTCTAAACCGTTTGCAAAGCAGAGATTTTGGGCATCAGCTAAAATAATATTCTTTCGTCTCTCGGCATCCAGAATGACTTTATGAGTTTCAAGTTGAGTAACATAATCATCAAAGCGGCGCACTTGAAATGGCTTTCCATCACTTAAGAAACGATGACCATAAGTTAAATTATTGCTTTTAAGAGAACCAATTGTAAATGGAATAACATGTGTTTCACCAATTTCTGGTCCGAAAATACAAAGAATGTTTTGTAAAGGTCGAATCCACTTCAAAGTACCACTTTGTGCTGAATCTTTTCCCCAACGCATAGATTTCGGCCACGGAAAGTTGCGGATAATATCCGGTAAAATATCGGCAATAATTTCTTCTGCTGCTCGACCTTTTTTAACAATTTTAGCAATATAAAAATGACCTTTTTTATCATCATGTCCAATATGCGCTTCAGAAATATCGTTTAATCCTGTTGCACGTAGAAAACCATCAATTACATGCTGTGGTGATTTTATACTGGGACCTTTGCGTTCTTCATGGATATCTTTTGAGCGTGTGGAAAGTCCGCGTATGTCCAATGTTAGCCGACGAGGTGTCCAATATTCACGAGCAGCTTCATAGATCAATCCAGCATTCACAAGTTGATCTGTAACAGATTTTTTAAGATCAGCAGCAGCTTTTCGTTGCATACGTGCGGGGATTTCTTCACTGAAAAGTTCAAGAAGAAGATCAGACATTAGGCTTCTCCAGTGTATATTTGTCCAGCTTCTGTGAGTAAGAAGGCTTCCCCACAACGGCGCGCGAGATTACGAACGCGAAGAATGTAATTTTGTCGTTCGGTTACAGAAATAACGCCACGTGCTTGCAAAAGGTTAAAGATATGGCTCGCTTTAATACATTGATCATAGGCAGGAAAAACACAGCGATGGAATACATTTTCTTTATTTGGTTTTCCAGCATCAAGAAGTGCGCTGCATTCGCGTTCTGCATCGATAAAGTGCTGATGGAGCAGTTTTGTATCAGCAAATTCAAAATTATAATATGAGTATTCCTGTTCTGCCTGTAAAAAAATATCTCTATAACTTATTTTGTTGTCTCCCTCCAAACCATTAAAGTTAAGGTCATAGACGTTATCAACCCCTTGGATATACATCGCTAGACGCTCAAGACCGTATGTGAGTTCCCCTGAAACTGGAGCGCATTCAATGCCGCACACTTGTTGAAAATAAGTAAACTGAGAGACTTCCATTCCATCGCACCAGCATTCCCATCCGAGCCCCCAAGCACCAAGAGTGGGACTTTCCCAATCATCTTCAACAAAGCGAATATCATGCAGTTTTGTATCAAGCCCGATAGCTTGTAGCGACTTTATATAAAGTTCTTGTAGATTGAGCGGAGAGGGTTTGAGAAGCACTTGGAATTGATAATAGTGTTGTAAACGATTTGGATTCTTACCATATCGGCCATCTGTTGGACGTCGAGAGGGTTGGACATAAGCAACTTTCCAAGGGCGTGGACCTAGAGAGCGTAATGTTGTTGCTGGATGAAAAGTCCCAGCTCCGACTTCCATATCGTAAGGTTGCAAAATTGCACATCCATAGTGTGCCCAATAATTTTGCAAAGTTAAGATTAGTCCCTGAAAAGAACGTTTGGGGTTAAGATGTTCAGGCAGTTTCACGCTTTATACTCTTTATATTGGACTAAACAAAAAACCAAAGTAATTTTAGTTTCTCTATTTATTATTTCATGTGGTTTATGGTTAAGCATCATTTATTGCAAACCAAATTTCAACTTTTCTTGAATTTGTTCAGAATTTTCTGGTTTTCCGTCAATTGCGTGGTTCCATTGAAAGATTGCTTCACGTTTACGTCCAACTTTCCAATAGGCATCCCCTAAATGATCATTCAGTGTTGGGTCCTCAGGTTGTAATCTGACAGCATTTTCTAATATTTGCACTGCTTTATTATATTCTTTTAGTTTATAATAAGCCCATCCTAAAGAATCGAGAATATGACTGTTGTGAGCTTGCAAAGCAGAAGCTTTTTGCAGCATACGGAGCGATTCTTCAAGCTTCTCACCACGTTCCACAAGGGAATAGGCTAAATAATTAAGAACTTGCGGTTGGTTTGGGAAAAATTCAAGTGATTTTCGCAAGTCAATTTCTGCTTTTGGCCATTGCTTTAAACGTTCAAAAGCAATACCACGTTGATAAAAGAGTTTCCAATCGTCCTGCTGAAAGTTTTTTATCTTTGTAATAGCGTAGTCTAGAGTTTTAATGGCCTCAAGAAATTTATTGTCCTGCATATAAAAAGCAACGAGCGTTATCAAAATATTACGATCATTGGGAAATTTTTTATTTAACAATGTGAGTAATTTTATTGCTTCTTTGTAATTGTTGTTATTGGCAAGAAGGAATGCAAGATGAAGTTGTCCATCTTTATAATAAGGAGATTTAGGGGATAAAGCGCGATAAAGTTTAATTGCTTGATGTGGATCGTTCAATTTAGCAGAAATGTGTGCGAGCTGAAACAGTGTTGCGTCATTTTGAGGGTATAATGCGAAAGATAATTGCTTAAAAATACGTGCAATTCGCCCTGAGTTTTTGTAGTTGAGGGCTGTTCCAAAATTATATAATACCTCGGCTGCTCCTTGTTGAGGTGTTTTAATAACTCTCTCTAAGAAAGCATTTTTTTCAATTTTTTCTCGAAAGTTTTTAAGGACTTCGCGACCTGACAACATTTGTTCGCCATGCTGGATTGTTTGAAGAGCTTGGTTGCGCATACTATGGCGCAATTGGAATGAGGCATAGGCTATGATAATACGCTCATAAGTATTAGGAGCGATAAGAGTTCCCTGTTTGTTACTCAGTGCTTTAATGAAATATTTTTTTGCATCCTTTGGCCGTTCTGCAAGGTCGCTCATAAGTGCTAGATGATAAGATATAAAAAGGTCATACCAGACAGGACCTTTGAGTTTCTTAAGATCAGCGATTGCTTGAGATTTTTGTCCAGATCCAAATGTAATCCAAGCGCCGATGAGTTCAGGTATTGGATTATTGGACGTAGGAAGTTCTTTTAATTGGAGAAGAGTCTTGGCATTCTTATAGTCTTTTTTGATGAGACTTTCTACTGACAAAGTTAAGGAAACAAAGGGAGTTATAACATCGTTCTCTTTGAGTTTTTGGGCTTGTTGGACAGCTTCTTTAAAGTTTCCGACCGAGAGCATAGCTTCAAGGAGCTCTTTTTGTGTTTCAATGTTATCAGGTTGATAAACCAGTGCTTGTTTAAAATAATTGATAGCAAGTTCTGTTTTATTTTCATGATTTGCAACCCTTCCAGCTAAATAAGCACCTGTAAATGAGCTTGTATGAGTTGCTGCACTTATTTTACTGTAGGTGGGGGATGGCATCAGCATGATACCCACGATAAAAAGGGCAAAAAGTCGAGATACCGTTGCAGAGCACATGGAGCTAATCCTTTTCAAGATAATCAATTGATGGTGTTGTTTATAAATCATATCTCATTACTTTGTTGAGAAATACTGCGATTCTTGCAAAGAATTCAGTTTACGCGTGAAATACAAAATTCAACAGTCTCAACGAGAGCATTGTAAGCAAGATTTTCATTCATGGGAACAAGAGCATCAATTGCATATTTTCCATAGATGCGTGCTTGTTCTATTGTATCTATGATACTATCATACTTTTCCATTAAGTGTTGCGCGTGTGCAAAGGATTCATCATTATTATTGCCATCTTCAAGCGCTTTTTTCCAGAAATCTTTTTCTGCCATATTCCCACGCTCATATGCGAGAATAACAGGCATTGTGATTTTTCCTTCTCTAAAATCATCCCCTATATTTTTTCCTAAGTTTTGAGCACTACCGCTATAGTCAAGTGCATCATCAATTAATTGGAAAGCTAAACCTAAGGATGTTCCATATTCACGTAATGAAGAACGCTCGTTATTTCCATAGCCAGCAATAATGGGTCCTACTTCAGCGGCTGCTGAAAAAAGTGCTGCTGTTTTTGCATTGATGATTTTGAGATATTCTGAAGGGCTGGTTTTTATATTTTTTGCGGCAGAAAGTTGCATAACTTCTCCTTCAGCAATAATTGCAGCAGCGTTGGCTAGGACAGAGAGCGCTTCTATGGAACCGACATCGACCATCATTTTAAAGGCCTGGCCCAATAGGAAATCACCAACAAGTACACTTGCTTGATTCCCCCAAATCATCCGTGCTGTAGATTTTCCACGTCGTAAATTACTTTCGTCAATCACATCATCGTGTAGTAATGTTGCTGTATGCATAAATTCAACAGCTGTTGCGAGTTTTATATGCCCGTCACTTTGATAACCGAACATATGAGCAGAAGCGAGCGTAATCATTGGGCGTAATCGCTTTCCACCTGATGAAATAAGATGGTTAGAAATTTCAGGGATCATCTCAACCTCTGATTTTGCCATAGAGAGAATAAATTGATTTACGCAATCCATATCTTTTTGAGTAAGATTGACAAGAGATTGAAGAGAAATTTGATTATTTCTTATTTGTTTTAGTTTGATAGCTGCACTCAATGTGTTTACTCCTAGAGTATTGCAATGGACATATATAAAAATTACTTTATTCATTAGCATAAAGGGGGTTTGGTTTTGACTCAAGCTTTTGATGTCGTTTAAAAGTGTTAGCTTGGAATGTTATTGGCAAGAAATGTTCTTTAGCGAGTGTAATCTTATTGTTATGAAATAATAAAAAATTTAAAATAGCAGCTGAATGGCAAAAATGCAGTTTATAAAGATGAACATTAGGCTTTTAAATGAATAAAGCAGCGAATCAAATTGGTGAAACAATTGACAGTTTTCACCGCGGAAAATTTTATTTGGTTCAACCCCATAAATATGGTCATCGTTCTGGAATGGATGCGATGTTATTAGCTAGTTTGGTTCCAAGTGATTTAAAGGGCAAGGTTGTTGATTTAGGGGCAGGTGCTGGAGCTGCAGGGTTGGCTGTTGCTTCGCGTTGTCTGAAAGTTCATGTTACCTTAGTTGAACGTTCAGCTTTTATGGTATCTTACGCTCAAAAAACGCTTATGCTAAAACAAAACAAACAATTTGCTAGCCGAATTTGTTTGCTAGAAGCAGATGTTACCTTCAAAGGGAATGCCCGTATAAGAGCAGGTTTGATAGATAATAGCTTTGATTTTGCGATTATGAATCCACCTTTTAATAATCCCACCGATCGTAAGACACCTGATAAACAAAAATCTGAAGCACATGTTATGTCTGAAGCGATGTTTGATAACTGGTTGCGGAGTGCAGCAGCCATTGTTAAGCCAGGTGGATACTTAGGGCTCATTGCGCGTCCACAATCGCTGACAGATATCTTGCGTGCTTTAGAAGGGCGTTTTGGTGGTATTTGTATAATTCCTGTGCATGCACGTGCGAAAACAGCAGCAATTCGTCTTTTATTTTACGCAAAACGAGGAAGCAGAGCAGCCTTATCTGTTTTGCCGGCATTGGTTATACATGAAGGTAATGACCATACTTTTTCACCACGGGTTGATGCAATTAATAATGGATATATAAGCTTGTGGGAACTTTTCTAATAGTATCTTGTGTTTTTTAGTTTATTATTTAGAGTCCAAACTTTGTTATTAGGGAGGTTTGACTTTGGGTGAAGTTATATTTCTGCTTGTAATGTGGGGATTGATTGGCGCTTTTGGATATTATCGCGTTCTTCCTTTTTGTTGTCCTTTCCTATTTAATTGTTCTTAATTTATAAGGAGATTTTGTTTTGATGGATTTTATTAAAAGTTTTATTCCACGCCGTTTTTCTTCCGATAAACTTGAAATTCCTGTGGTGCGCCTTCAAGGAGCAATTATGGATTCATCAGCGTCTATATCTCGTACTCTTTCCCTCAGTAGGTGTGCAAATCTTTTAGAGAAGGCTTTCGGACACAAAAAGTCACCGGCTGTTGCACTTATTATTAATTCTCCTGGTGGTTCACCTGTACAGTCGCGTTTTATCTTCAAGCGTATTCGTGATTTGGCAGAAGAAAAAAATAAAAAGGTTCTTGTGTTTATTGAAGATATTGCAGCATCCGGTGGTTATATGATTGCTTGTGCGGGGGATGAAATTTTTGCAGATCCTTCTTCAATTGTTGGTTCCATTGGAGTGGTTTCAGCTTCCTTTGGTTTTCCGGAACTTTTGAAAAAAATTGGTATCGAACGGCGTGTCTACACAGCAGGAAAGAACAAAGTTACATTAGATCCATTTCAGCCAGAAAAAAAGGCGGATATTGAGCATTTGAAATCTCTCCAACTTGAAGTGCATCAAACTTTTATCGATTTAGTTAAAGAACGGCGTGCTGAAAAATTATCAGATGATTCGAATCTCTTTACAGGAATGTTTTGGAGTGGAAAACAAAGCGTTGAGCTTGGTCTTGTTGATGGATTGAATGATGTACGTTCTGTTATTAAAGAGCGCTTTGGTAATGATGCAAAACTTCGACTTATTACGCCTCCAAAAAGTTTTTTAGGACCTAAAACGCCTTCAGGAGTGACGGCACATACGGTTTATACAGTCATTGATAGTGCATTGATGGCAGCAGAAGAGCGAGCACTTTGGCAGCGTTATGGTTTGTGATGGAAAGGATCATTCAAGCCAGAGAGATTTTTATCTAAAAACAGATGCTAGAAGAAAAAAGGCTTGAAATGATACGAATGAGAACATGTCGTTTGTTTTGTATGAGAACTCTTTATATTTATTGTTTTTTAGAAAACGATTAAGAATATTCCAAGCTGTTTATAGTGCTAGTGCTAAAAGTGTGGATAAAAGGGGGGAATTTGTAAAAGAACCCTATACAGGTTAATATTACGTCATATGATGCCAAATGTACAAGCTTCGTTCCAAAGACATTCCTATTTATTTACACCTATTAAATTGAATTTAGCTCTACATGTTGTGGGGCAACGTGCGGATGGGTATCATTTAATAGAAAGTTTGGTTTATTTTAGTCTTAGCGGTGATTGTCTACACTATGCACCTTGTGAAAATAATCAGTTTGTTTTGACGGGGCCGTTTGCAAAAGGACTTGTTTCTCATTTAGACAATTTGGTTATTCGCGCACGGGACTTTATGCATAAGACTTTTCCGGAATGTGCTCAACCTGCTTTTTTTCGGCTTGTAAAAACATTACCTGTTGCTTCAGGCATTGGTGGCGGCTCAGGTGATGCAGCTGGGGTTATCAGCATGTTGCGTCAACAGTGGAATCTTGATTGCCCTTACGAAGAATTAGCAAAAAAGAGCTTAGTTCTTGGTGCTGATGTTCCCATGTGCCTTTGTGCATTAGAATATCAGCAGCCGCTTTTGGTCAAAGGAATTGGTCAAGAGATGATACAAATAAAAGGAGCCTGTTCTCTTGCAATAGTATTGGTTAATCATGGACAAGAGATTTCAACACCAACTGTTTTTAAAGCGTTAGAGAAGCGTCATAATCCTTCTTTAAAAATTAATACAGACGCTTTAAAAAGTGTTGATTCATTGGTTAAAGCTTTACAAGAAACGCGTAATGATCTTTTTTCTCCTGCATTAAAAATAGCACCTCAGTTAGCTGAAGTGTTATCTATATTAGATGAATGTGGGGCTCTTTTTTCCCGTATGTCTGGAACGGGAGCAACTTGCTTTGGCATTTTTAAAAATAAACAAACGGCGCAACAAGCAGCTCTTTTTATCAAATCAATGCACCCAAATTGGTTTGTAAAACCTATCATGACTTTAGGAAATATTTGATAAATAAATATAAAAGCTTTTATTTCATCATGATTTTATTATACATAATGAAAGAGGGGAACCAAAGAAATGTGTTTTTTATCTTTTGTGTAAGAGTTCGCAGAATATTTGAAGAGCCATTTAAAACTGTAATGCTTGCAAAAAATGATCAGGCTACAGAAATAGATGTATGTTTGTTGTATGTGTGATTTATCAAAGATGTTTAATTTGCCGCTTCAACCAAATTTTTCGTGCGAATTGGATTTGCAAAAACAGGGTTTTTTTCATATAGCAGGTGTTGATGAAGTAGGACGGGGGCCTCTCGCGGGACCTGTGGTAACAGCAGCCGTTATCTTGGATAGAGATCGTATTCCTAATGGGTTAAATGATTCAAAAAAACTTTCTTTTTTCCAACGAAATAGACTTTATCATGAAATTTTGCAAAGTGCATTAGCGGTTTCAGTCGCCAGTCTTTGTGCTCGTACAATTGATCAATCTAATATTAGAAAAGCAACTTTAGAAGCAATGCGTCGCTGTATTATAGGATTAGCCATTCCAGCCCACTATGTCCTTGTTGATGGGCGTGATATTCCTTCTGAGTTGTCTTGTCCTGCAATGGCGTTGATTAAGGGCGATCAGCGTTCAGTTTCAATTGCAGCCGCATCTATTATTGCGAAAGTAACGCGTGATCGGATGATGGAATGTGCAGGACAAGTTTATAAAGGGTATGGTTTAGAGAAGCATGTAGGTTATGCAACGCTAGCGCATCGTACAGCTCTTGATAAATATGGACCAGTTATAGGGTTACATCGTTATAGTTTTGCACCACTAAAAGAGTGTAAAAAAGGTAATTAAAATCAGTGACTTATTACAAGAGTAAGGGGTTTTATAATCATTGATTCTATTATGTTTTTTGAGTGTCTATCCCTAACCTTTTTGAAGCTTTTTTATCACTTATTCCTATCTATTTTTTCCAGATATAGAATCAGATATTTCTAACATGGGCTTAACTCTTATTTGTTATTAACCGTATAGCGATGATATACGACAAGGGGCGGTAATGGCAATTGTGAGTTTTAAACATAAGGGCTTAAAATTATTTTGTACAACAGGTTCCACAAAAGCTATTTGACCAGATCATGTAAAAAAATTCGCGTTATCTTAACGGCTTTAACAAGTGCTACTACGCTTGAAATGTTGAGAGAGCCTGCCTTTAAAATGCACCATCTTAAAGGTGAACTTATAGAGTACTGTTCTATATGGGTGAATGGAAATTGGCGTGCTACTTTTCGCTTTATAGGAACAGATGTGGAGCTTGTTGATTATCAAGATTACCATTGATGAAAGGAATGAAAAAAAATGATGCACAACCCCGCACATCCGGGTAAAGTTCTGAAAGTAGCTTTCTTAGAAGAAATGGGGATAACAATACAAAAATTAGCTGATCATGTCCATATGACAAGAGCTTCTTTATCAAGAGTGATTAACGGACATGCTTCTATAAGTACCGAGCTTGCTGTTAAATTAGAATTAGCTGGTTTTAGTAAAGCAAAATTTTGGTTGGATATGCAAACAAACTATAATTTATGGCAAACAATGCAACAGGCACAACCACCTATTTCTCCTCTGGTTTCTGATACATCTCAAACGCCGCTTTGATTTCGTTAATAATTTTGATAGCAATTTAGTTTGTTAAGCGGTGCTTTGTGAGGCTAACTTTTTTGGAGCTTTTTGATTGCTTCAAGGGAAAGTTTTTACGGTCTGCACTCTTTGTATAAAGGGATGCCATTTTATCTTCGGTTCAACCAAAAAGCGCTTTCATTTGTGAAACCGTAGCACCAGCATTGGCAGTATGTTTTGCTGCTAATTTTGCAATCCGTGCGCTGATTTTTTAATACCCGCCGCATTACATGCTTCACGAAAGAGGTTGCCAAAACTTTCTTTGATAAGCTTATTTCCATCTTTACCACAAATGAATGTTTCATCACCTAAGGGACCAATTTTAAGGGTTGCCTCTAGTTCTGGTAAAACAAGCCCGTATAAAGAAGAAGGTCAATCCAGACGCGTTCATGTGTACCATGTGACCAACGGTGATAATATTTGTCTATGTCCTATTCTAGCCAAGGCAGTAATCCCTCGTTGTTAAGAGATTTTGGTGCTTTTATATTAAAGGCAGGATTTTTATTTAAAAGGGCATTATCAACCGCCCAATTAAAGAGACCGTTTAAAGAGGTCAAAAAATGTTTTGCTGCTGCGAGAGTATGTCGCCTTCTGTCTACGGCGTCAAGGATATGGTGTCTTTCTATACTTTTATATGCACGATCAGCAATATGTTTAGAAACATTATTCAGAATTCGATATTTAACTTTTTGAGTAGATTCTGATTGATTATGCCATTGCATGCTTTGTAAATACTGATGCAATAACCAATCGAAAGAGCCTTTTGTAAGTCTGGTTATTTTCTTGATTTGCGTACAATCCACCCGTAGCGTGAATCATGCATTACTTAAAAGTTGTTAGGAATGGGGAGAGGGCTAGAGGTTGTAAATGCCCCCCATATGTAAAAAGTTTGTAAGTTTATTTTTTAAATGTGCTTAATTTCATATTTCCAATCAGGCAATTGAGTAAGAGCTAATGCGAGTTGTCCTCTATGACACATGCATACATTGGCTTCAAAACAGGTGATTGCAACGCGCTTTTTGTTTAAAAAAATTTGATATAATTTGTTTATTGCACAAGAATTATTCTTGAGAGTTGTATTTTGATAATCTTCAAAAAGGCGGTCATAATCTTTTTGTGTTTTCAAATTTCTTCGTTTTTCAGAAGCAATTCCAAGTTCAGGCATATGCATATATTCAATATCAATGTTGCTTACAGCTTTCTCTAATTGTCTTTTCGAAAATCCGAGGTTTCTACTTATTGAATTTTTACGAACATCACACAAAAGTTTAATATTATTTTTGATCAGTTGATTGAGATAGTCCTCAGAGGATTTTCTTTCATAGCCAATGGTAAAAAAATAAAGCTCTCATCTTTAGCAGGCTGTATGATGATATTTTTGATGTTACACACATTTAATTTCCTTAGTAAATGGGTGGGGGCTCCATGAGCGCCTCTTTCAAAAAGGATAAATCCTCTAGCGATTATCATAGTGTTGTGGAGCAATCAGGCATCAAAGCGGGTGATGGCGGCTTTAATATCATTGTTAAAAACAAAACGACCCTAACGGGAGGTATCATTGTCAGCAGCGCACCGGCAGACAAAAACAACTTGATCACAGGAAGCATAAGCACCAGTGATATAACCAACAGTGCACATGCTCAAGCTAGCAGCCAAGGGTTTAGCATTTCTGGGAATGACACGATAAAAAACATTGCCAAAAATGCTTTAAGTCACGGCAAAGCCCATAATGGAGCGGAAGGATATACAAATCCTCTATCGGCGGTGCACCATCATCCTCACTGATACAACTGGACAGAGGGCGATGGGGCAAGATGCTGGACAAATCATTGGCTCTCTCTCAACCACAACACCGCAGCAGTCCACCAGGGCTGTCGCACCGATAGATGCCATATTGCTTGAGGGCATCGTTCATAATCGCTTAGACATGATCAATGATTTATCGGATGAAGGTCTTGGATACTGGGACAAAGTGCGTGAAATGACAAATGTCAAAGAGCATCCAGTAGGTGAGGTTGAGCATGATGAAAATGGCAATGTCCTCTATTTAACTGATGAAAATGGAGAACCTATATAAAGACAGTGATGGAGAATATATTACTCTGTATCACTTTTTAAAAGCTGAAGATGAGCAGCAAGCATTTACAAGTTGGTTCTGATGGCAACAGGCGTATGTTCTAAAATGGCATTTTTAACACATCCGATGATGCAGCGTGTTATGCTGTCCAATTTGCTGACAATGATCATGGTCCCCTTTATTTTACATACTTCCCACAAGCTAAAGACTGGGAAGTGGAAATAGGGATAGCGATTTTTCAGAAGCTTCTGGAAAGTAAACTTTTTTTGATTGACCAATTCAACCAAGAAATTTCAGGATACAATGTATCTTTATGGCAATACAGGATTGCATATTGATGCCCATAGTTGTGGCAGTTTGACAGGCTTTAATATGCTGAATTCTTTCAAACAAGAAGGTATGCACGGGATAGCCGACAACACGAATATCAATTTCTATAGACCAGCCTTTAATGTTTTAGTTGCATCTGGTCTGTTAGGTTATGTGAGTGATGGCAAACAAACTACTATTGGCTTTGATGGGAATAGATATGACTTTGTAAGCAGAATTATTGGTGTATACCTACGAGACAATACCTGCTGGTAGTAACGTTTGGAAAGAATGATTGAGAGTGGCTACAAATCCCATAAGTTCCCATACCTGTCTTGGAGATGCGGGCCAAGCATGTCGGTATGTTTACGGCTCATCCAATCGAGTACAAGTCCCTTTAAGGAGGAACAAATGAAAAAAACTCTAAAATTATTAAGCGCTGTAACTTTGTTCAGTATAGCCGGATGTCAATTTAACAAACCTCCTCTAGGAGAGGTGACAGCGTGGAAGAAACCAGGAGCAGATTTTACAGAGGTAGGAAAAGCCTTGTTAGAATGTGGAATGCCAACACCTTAT
>NZ_JBHINK010000094.1:373-708 GCF_042194905.1 Bartonella sp. CL63NXGY | reverse complement strand
GACCATTTGTTGTTGCTTCTTGGTCAGTTTATTAAATGGCTTATCCATATCAATCTTGACGGACTGACAGAATTGTTCCAATAAGCTGGGGTAGTATTGCGAAGAGATAGGATTCCAAGGCACTAATGCACCTTCCCGTAATGTTTTCGAACGGTCAGGGATTACTAAATCAATATCAACTTCCAACTTGGAACCAAGACCCTCACATTCCGGACAAGCACCAATTGGAGCATTGAAAGAGAATAACCGTGGTTCCAACTCTCCAACCGTGAAGCCACAAATTGGACAGGCATATTGTTCAGAAAATGGAATTGGTTGACCCCCAATTAAATATG
>NZ_JBHINK010000094.1:0-363 GCF_042194905.1 Bartonella sp. CL63NXGY | reverse complement strand
AATAGCATAACCATCACTGAGGCGCAGCGCTGCTTCAAACGAATCAAACAGTCGCGAACGCACACCATCTTTAACAATAATTCGGTCAACAACTACATTAATCGTATGTTTTTTATTCTTCTCTAACTCAGGGACTTCATCTAAATCATAAGTTTCTCCATCAACTTGTACACGCACAAAACCATCACGTTTAATTTGCGCCAACACTTTTTTCTGAGTGCCCCGTTTGTCGCGCACTACTGGTGATAGGACTTGTAAACGAGTCCGTTCAGGTAACTCCAAGACACGATCTACCATCTGGTCAGGGGTTTGACTACTAATGGGAATATGATCGTTCGGACAAATAGGGGTCGGTACTCGAGC
>NZ_JBHINK010000093.1:451-709 GCF_042194905.1 Bartonella sp. CL63NXGY | reverse complement strand
ATCACGTACTGATTTGATTGACGATTATACACGCTTCTTAGAATATTACAAGTCGAATTAAAAATTCATCACATTACATTTCAAAAGTAATACAATCAAAAAAGTTAAAAAGAGGATCGGAGCCGAATATTCACCCGAAACCGATCCACAGTAGAAGTATGTTAGCGAAAGTGATTGCAGAATCACCTTCGCTTTTATTATAACAATATAATTAAATTAATCCATGAGCGCTAAAAGATTTTGTGAGTCATTTTAGTT
>NZ_JBHINK010000093.1:0-383 GCF_042194905.1 Bartonella sp. CL63NXGY | reverse complement strand
TTTAGTTAATGTTATACTAAAAAAACAATAAATAAATTGTCGAGAGGAGAACAACTATGGCTACGAAGACATTTACTGCTGACGAGTTATCAAAATACGATGGTAAAAATGGTCATCCAGCATATGTTGCAGTCAACGGGGATGTTTATGATGTAACTAGCATTCCAAACTGGAAGGAAGGTCATCATCACGGTAACCTTGCTGGACACGATATTTCGGCTGCGTTGAAACGGTCCATGCATCAGGATAGTGTTCTTAAAGAATTGCCAGTTGTTGGCAAGTACGTGGGCGAACCAGAAGTTTAAAAGTTAAAGAGCTGTTGAGCAGGTAGAATCTGTTCAACAGCTTTTTTAGTTTATATGACTAACTTGAAGTAGTCCTGT
>NZ_JBHINK010000092.1:0-710 GCF_042194905.1 Bartonella sp. CL63NXGY | reverse complement strand
GAATCTGCATGCTTTGAGCATTGGCCTGGTAGGTCACATTAACTGTCACATCTTTATCATTGGCCGTAATGTTCTTGACTTCTGGCACTTCCGTCCCGGCTTGGTGATCAATCATTGGCGTGTAACCATCGATTGGTTGTGGCATAAATTGTGACCAAGTCCCGGTAGCGCCTGGATGCTTTTCTCCATTAACAGTCAGAACCCAATCGGTAAAGGTGTCTTGACCCGTGGCTTCATTGTGCTTACCAGTTCGCGTAAATTCAACCGTTTGGGTCGTTGCCCGCGTATCAACCGGCTTCCCATCAATGACCACTGAGTGTGGGAAGGTTTCGTGAATAGTCCGCGTAACCTTCTTACTCAACTTAGCTTGATCGGTGATATTAGTTTCGGCTGGTTGAACGTAGAACTTCAAGACTGGATCGGCATCAAAGTCATTCATGGCCCGGACAATATAATCATCTTGACCATAAAGGCCTAAAAAAGCTTTGTTCGCTGCATAATCATTCGCAAAAGCGGCTTGGGTAACCGGAATGAAGCCTTTGTTAGTCATCGTGGTATTGATGAAGTTCATGGGCTTCAATACTTCGTTAGTGGGAACGGTTAAGGTTGTGGTGCCGATACTCGCCCCGCTGATAGCATTGATGACATCAACTTTAACCTTGTGGCCCAGTTGCGTGTAGTTGAAGGTAACCTTACCCTTGTTAATCGTC
>NZ_JBHINK010000091.1:0-711 GCF_042194905.1 Bartonella sp. CL63NXGY | reverse complement strand
AAGACCTCTTTAGAACAACCAATGAATACTGTAATTAGCTATGCTTGGGAGCCAATGGATCACATTTTGATCCCAGAAGCGGTTGAGCAAGACTGGCCGCAACTATTTCAGCAAATTCACCAAGTATGGGGAGGTAACGTCGATGATCTTAGATGAGATTACAAGGCGTCGAGTTGAAGGAATTCTTCGAAAAGTGAACGCGTGGGCTCCCAAAATGCGTAAAATGTCTGATGAGGAATTGCAAGGACAGACTGCAATTCTTAAAGATCAACTTAAACATGGCAAGACAGTAGATGACATTTTGCCTCAAGCGTTTGCAACAATTCGAGAAGCGGATTACCGGATATTAGGGATGTTCCCTTATGATGTTCAAGTAATGGGAGGAATTGTTCTTAATTGGGGTTATATCGCCGAAATGAAAACCGGTGAAGGAAAAACCTTAATGGCTACGATGCCAATCTATTTAAATGGGCTAACTGGAAAAGGTTCTATGTTGGTTACGCCAAACGACTACCTTGCAGAACGTGATGAAAAGCAGTTAGCTCCCGTTTATCAATGGCTAGGGTTAACAGTCAGTTTGGGCTTTGATAAAAAAGTTAAGCGTCCTAAGCCACCTTTGAAACGATCTTGGTATAATTCTGATATTGTTTATACGACGGCTTCTACTTTAGCCTTCGATTATTTATTTAACAATCTGGCTGATAGTTTAGA
>NZ_JBHINK010000090.1:0-714 GCF_042194905.1 Bartonella sp. CL63NXGY | reverse complement strand
GAAAACTGGACCTCAGAAAATAGACTTTTCTAGTTTTTTTCTCAAAGAGCCAGAAGCGCTCTATAAGAGTAATCAGCATTCAAGGGAATCATATCAAAAGCTATTGGAGGACGAAAACAAAATTTCTGGATCTCTTGATCAAATGGGCAAAAATCTTTTTGCGCGTTTACAATTTTTCTCGGTGCTAGATAAAGCTATAACTTTGAAAACTTTTGAAAACGTAGAAAATCGTTTTAAATACCTCAGAAATCTATTTGATGAACTTCAAACAAAAGAAAACCTGAAAGATATTGCAGACCTTCAAGCACATATCGATGGTTCATTAGCCATGATCCACAATGAATCTATAAAGATGCAAATGATAACGCATTTACGTAAAGCTGAGCAATCACTTATCAAAAAGAAAAGACGCGAACTTGATATGAAATTTTTTAACCATGAAGCAAAAGGGATGCCTATCATACGATGAAAACAAAATCCACTGTAGAAGGTTCAGTACTATCCGAACAATTCAAAGAGGCACAGAGATTTTATCAAAGCCAAGATATCGTAATGAAAATACTTAGGTAATGTATAAATGAAAATGAAGCGTTTAGCATGTATCTATATTTCAAGGTGATAAAAAGTTGAAAATTCGTTAAAGAGGAATTCCATGAACTTTACAGTGTTCACGCAACTTTTCAATAAAATTGATCAGATAACAAAAACATATGT
>NZ_JBHINK010000089.1:0-714 GCF_042194905.1 Bartonella sp. CL63NXGY | reverse complement strand
TCAGCTTTATTCCTTGCATCAGACGCTAGCGATGTATTTAGGAGGAGGAGCTAGCTATGAAGGTGGCGAATGGAGGGCTCCGGAATTCAAGGTTGCACAATTCAATTCTGATGGTAGTTCGTCAGAAAAGAAGATTTATCATGATGTAGCAGGAGCTTTTGATGGTGTCAGTGATGGTATGACGAGTATCAACGACCGTATTCATGATGTTGAGAAGAGTGTGGCGAGCAATGGTTTGAATTGGAATGAAGAAGAAGGCGCGTATGATGCGAAGCATGATGGTAAGTCGAGTAAGATTACGAATGTATTGGATGGTAAGATAGCAGAAGGTTCGCAAGAAGTTGTTAATGGTGGTCAGCTTTGGAGCACGAATGAGAGGGTAAAAGAGGTTGAAGACAAAGTAGATACGATAGATCAACATGTGAAAGATATTGAAGTAGCCGTAACGGATGGCGTTGTTAACTATGATAAAGATAGTGATGGGAAAAAGACCAATAGCATTACGTTAGTAGGAGGCAATGACAGCGAACCTGTTATGATAGACAATGTAGCGGCAGGCAAGATTGAAACAGGTTCTCAGCAAGCTGTTAATGGCGGTCAGTTGCATGATTATACTGAAGAGCAGATGAAGATAGTTCTTGAAGATGCCAATAAGTATACGGATGAGAAAGTTAGTGGTCTTGTCAATGATGCTGTTAACGAGTCTAAATCCTA
>NZ_JBHINK010000088.1:435-718 GCF_042194905.1 Bartonella sp. CL63NXGY | reverse complement strand
TGGTTAGTCGGCTCGTCTAATAATGGGAAAACATTATCCTGGGCAAATAGGGCAGCCAGTAATAGCTTGGTTTGTTCGCCACCGCTGAGGGTGCTGAAAGGTTGCCATAGTAAGCTGTCCTCAGCATTGAGCTTGGTTAGTTCCCGCTCGACCTTCCATTGCACTAGCTCTGGAGCAGCTTGAATCAGGCTGAACCAGGCTAGTTGTTCCGGATTAGTAATATTTAACGGAAAGGCTGCAAAATGCAATTGAGTTTGAATCGTTCCTTGGTAGGTTAATTGCC
>NZ_JBHINK010000088.1:0-392 GCF_042194905.1 Bartonella sp. CL63NXGY | reverse complement strand
CCTAACACGCCCAGCTTCCAGTCACTAGCTAGGTCCAATGAACAATGATCAAATAGGGGTTCTGCGCCATCATAGGCAAATGTTAAATTTTTAATAGTAATTGGTTCCATCAAAAGGTCACATCCTTTCTCAGGCACACAAAAAGGCCTGCCACGTGGGCAGACCTAAAAAGACTCTATTTAAACGGTTCAACCGTTCTCGTTAGAGATCAATTCATTATCAGATTAATTCTACCCACTGCATCCCTTGGCGCCTGAACACTAAGTTTTGCATTTGATTGTGTAGAATTAATTCAACAATGGTTGATCCCTCCTTAAAATTGTTAACCATAGGTTAGCAGGAACACGAGATAATTGTCAAGACTAATTTAACTCACCGTCAGCAATCTTATC
>NZ_JBHINK010000011.1:0-73947 GCF_042194905.1 Bartonella sp. CL63NXGY | reverse complement strand
TTAAAATAAAACTGTCAAAACAGCGTATTTCTTTTCTATGCATTAACAAAAAAGGCAGCCACAATATGCTGCCTTTTCGCTTTATAAATCCTAATAACACTACACTATCCCTCCTTAAGAGAGCCCTTGCTTTTTCTACTGCCTGTAAAATCAACATCCACGCGCAACGCCCATGTTTAAAACAAAGCTTGAGACGCATCAGTGCTGTATTAGCAGCTCCAGCTTTTGTATGACAGATGGGAGCGAGGATATTGCGTATTTCTGTTTGTGTAATCTCTGAAATAGGCAAACAGCCTAATTTGAGGAGAATATGGAGTTTTAAAGGTGAAAACCCGTTTCCATCTTTACCATCATTTTTAATTCAGCTTTACAACTTTCAAAAGCATCTAAGGCAATGTCTTTTAAGTAATGGAGATTACGCATTGCCTCACGTTTTCGTTTCTCACGTTCTTTAATGGGGGCACGCCCCTCACGTAAAACAGCACGCCACCCAGTTGCCAATTCACGAGCTTGTTTTAAAGAGACATCTCTCAAGGCACCCAAGCCCATTTCACGCCGGCGCCCCCCGTGAAAGGTATAACGATAAAGCCATTGAGTACCCCCATCTTTACGTTTGTGAAGGAGCAAGCCGGCACCATCATTATATTTTCCAGCTCGTGGGTGTTGCTAAAGCCCTTGGCTCTTGAGACGATTCATAAGAGACATTTTTGGTCCTTTCTTATACATTTTTTACCCACACGCCAGCCCCGCTTGTGGTGTGCAAGAGAATGGTTTTGCTTGATTTAAGACAAACAGGTTTAAAATGAGAAAATCTTACGTTATTCAGAACTCTAATTCAATGAAAGTACCGATAAATTATCATTATAAATCATTATATTATACCATTTTTATCAAGATAAAAGATAAGGTATTTTTATCTAGAATATGTCACAAAGTATGCAGCCTTTTCGAACATGAAATCCATTTTTTCCTGAAGTGTTTTCTTTTCCACTTAAATACGATTTTTCTCCTCTTCACATGGGTTGCGCAGCTATTCATCATCGAATTTGCCCATAAAGCTAAAAAAGTGTATTTTTAGATAATATAAAGATAACAGCATTAAGAATAAATCTTAAAAAATAGAAGATTTCTTGCTTTTTCACTTATGGAAGTACAGAAACTCTACCGTTTGATTATGCTCCTCTTTGAAGATAGATATGGTGCTAATATGCGCCATAGAGCTGTCCAAGCAAAGATGATATTAGAAAAATGAAAAGTTAATCACTACACATTTGAAATAGATAGGAACCTACAGCCACTCTCATTCACTCCAAAGGATATAGAAAATGAAAAAAAGCACACTGGATAAATCATCAATCATAGCTTACAATATAACAGAGCATAATGGTGTTTTCATATGGCTACACTCTTCCCTTGTGATATCTGTACAGCAGATATCTCTAAAACTTCTATAAAAAATACTATTAAAGTTATGCTGTAAAAATGTTAATTGCCTCAACAATCATTTGTCAAAAATTTGCAAAGAATAATCAGAGAACTAACCTTTTGAACCACGAACATAATTTGTGTGCTAAGGATTTGATTTTTACCAACTTTTAACATATTGATGATCTTAAAATTAAATCAGACAGCCTCCTCAGTTAGTCCGGATAGGTAGGTATCTAACAAAAACTATTGTTAGGACCGTAGAAGATCGTACCCCATCCTTGTATGAGAAAGTGAACTTCCTTAAAAAACTTTGATATTGATGATACTAAACAGATTGGTATTCATTTTTACCTTAATCCGATAGATCCTGCCATTAAAGGTGCGTTTAGCACAATACACAGTTATCTCACAATTTAACCTTCTATATTGATGTAAACTATCAGAAAAAATTTTAAAAGACGTATAGCCGAGACAAGTTTTTCTGATAGAATACACTACCAATTTTAATATAAAATTATAAAAAAATAAGCATATTGATCCGTTTACTATTAACAAAAAACGGAGTGTATTTTTTTGTTATTTACAATCTATTATAGCAATAAAATAAATTCTTTCTTTACGATGTGTTGTCGCTATCTATAAAGATTTATTTACACTTCCATTGCTGGTTCTTCTAAACAAACAGTTTTGAGAAAATTAATGCATGAAAAGAAAATCTAACAACAAGCGCTTTATCTTTCACATACAAAACGCTCAAAAAAGCTAATTTTTTCATTTATAAAATGAAATAACTCAATAAAGTTCTTTTTTGTATCAATAAAAGATGTTTTAAATGAAATATTCAAAATATTGATTTATAATGATAATTTAGCGTTACTTTCATTGAGTTAGAGTTCTGAATATCGTAAATTTCTCTCATTTAAAATCTGTTCCATGTTGAACTAATCAAAATCATTCACTTACACATTACAAGCGGGACTGGCGTGTGAAGCAAAGTTATATAAGAAAAGCCTAAGAATTCCTCTCATGCACCGCCTCAAGTGCCAAAGGCTATCCACACAACATTGGGAGCTAGCAAAGTATGTAATGGGGTTGCTCTTTTATTAAGCCGTAAAGGTATCGGCTTGCTCCTTCGTAAGCATAAAGATGATGGGACTCTATAGCTTTAGCGTTATAGCATTCATGAAAACCATCGCGAAATGGGCTGTGCGACCTTAGAAAAATGGACTTTGCTACCCTTAAGGAAAAGCTTCTTTAAAGAAAGCCTGTGAATAGCCCCCTCATCACTTCTTCTAGCAGAGAAAATTTTCTGATCGTTTTGGTGAGTACATCAAATAATACATCTCAATGCGATAGAGCTTTTATAGCGATTATCTTTAATAGACAGTTTTTAAATATCATACTTCATAGTGCTTTTAGCATAAGCTTAACCAAGCTAGGTTTTATGAAATCCACTTTTCTCGACTTTTTATGATCATGAACAAGTTTTTCTGAAGCAAAACTTCAAATCATAGAGAACACCATAAATATAATTCGTTTTGTTATTTACAATAAAAACGTAATGATATAAAAACTGATCGGGTACTTGCGCCATCAGGGGAATGAAGTAAGCATCAAAACATACCAAATACTAAAGGCATATCTATGTGTAAGAAATATATTTATAAGAAAAATTTTTTGTTATGTACAATTGCTGGAACTTTCATTTTTTCTCATTTTGCTCCAACTTATGCAAATAGACAACCTCCTGAAATTATTAGTGAGTTTAAGCTGGAGAAAGGAGAAGAAAAAACTCTTAATAATGTTTTTATCCGCAATGGACCGAGCGCAGTGTATGCCAAAGAAAAAGCAATTGCCACAATTACAAACTCAACAATACATTCAGCTTCGTTTGCTTTTGCTGTATCACAAGGTGGACGTATTAATGCTAAAGAAGTGAAAGTCAATGCCTTGGATACTGGTCTATCAATTGAAAACGGTATCATTAACATTGAAGATTCATTCATAGAAACCAAAAGAAAATCCGGTATTATTTTTCATAGCATAAATTATCTGAAAGATGGTGAAGAAGTTATCAATAAGGCAATTCTTAACAATACAAAACTTCTTGTGAGAAATGGTATCGGTATTTTAGGACCGTCATCTTCAAAGTCTGTTGCCGAAGTTCAACTTAGAAATTCAGAAATTCGTTCTGATGTATTATTAAAAAACAATGTAAAAAAGAAAACAGATTCAGATCCTCATCCTGTGACTTTTGTGTTAACTGCCGATAATTCGATTATAGAAGGAAGAGCAAGAACCTTAGCAGTAAATACGACTGTTTTTAATTTAAACAACAATAGCAAATGGTATTTAAATGTAAGTCAATACGACATAAATCGTGATTTTAGTCCATATAATTATGCACTCCATGACATTAAGCAACGAGCTCTATCTACCGTTTCAGTACTGAACTTTAGTAATAGCTCTATTGTGTTTAATGCGCCACATAGGCTGGCAAAGAGTCAATATCAAACCTTGAGTGTAGGACGAACAATTGAGTTCCCTAATCCACGCGAAAACAGGGAATCTGCTATAGAAACCGTTTATAATGCAGTAGGCAATGCAAGGATTTATTTCAATACAGAATGGAGTGATGGTTTAGAAAGAGAACAACAAAAAACAGACCGCCTTCTTGTCCATGGAGATGTAACAGGTACCACAACAATTAGTTTCAATAGCCTTTCAAAAGGTGTGTCATCAAAAGAAGAAGCTTCTATTCCCACGAATATGCGTGGACTGTCGCTCATTCAAGTATCTGGAAAAACAGATGAAAATGCCTTCAAACTAGCAAATGGCTATGTCACAATGGGCGGCTTGCCTTATAAATATGTCTTAAATGCCTATGGACCGACATCACGTCTTGGAAAAGCAGAGAGCACACAAAGCCATTTAGGAGAAGTAACTCAACAATCACAAGAAAAGGACTCAAAAACCGACACGACCTTCGCTGCATTTAGCGGAATAGCTTTAAGGGGTGAGAATAATATAAAAGTTGAATCAACACCAAATTCTGAGCAAATAGGGAGCATACAAAACCATTTGAGAGAAAATCAGAATTTCTGGGATTTCCGCTTGCAAAGTGCAACGCTCGATGATGAAGGAAAGATCAGAGCTCTCGTCCCTCAAGTGGCAAGCTATTTGTCCATGCCTAACGCACTATTCTCAGCTGGACTGGCTGATGTAAACAATCAAAACACTTTACTGAACACGATACAAGAAACAGGCTTTGAGAAAAAAAATCATAAAAACAAAGGGATCTTCTTCTCGACTTATGGCAATAAAATGACATTATCCTCTCACCGTACGCCATCACAATATGGCTATGGTGCCGATATTCACTATGCTTCTTTACAAGCAGGCTTTACATTAGTAGCTCTAGAAGATCAAAACATGACCACCAATGTGGGGCTTTTCGGGACATATGGGAAATTAGCTTTCACCCCAAAAGACATGGAAGGTGCTGACAAAAGTACACTCAATAAATGGTCAATTGCTGCATATAGTGGACTGCACCATAATAATGGTACATATATCCATGCTCTCTTTTCCTATGGAATGCTCAAGGGAGATATCACCACAGCTCTCATAGGAAAGACTGCAGAATTGAAAAACGCTGATACATTCAGTGCATCGGCGACCATTGGACAAAAGTTCGAAACCAGTACGAAAGGATTGGTCTTTGAACCACAAGCACAAGTTGTTTATCAGCGTCTCATGCTTGGCACACTCTCAGATGTCGATGGCTTTGATGTAGATATGGGAAATCCTCATCAATACTTAGTGCGTGTTGGTGGGCGCTTAACACAAACGACGATTTCTATTGAAAAAGGCAGTATTCTTTCTTTCTATGGTAAATTAAATATTGTTAAAGCTTTTTCTAACAATGGCACCATACAGATTGGTGAACCATTCCACCTTGATTCTATGGGAGCTGCCCTTGAAGGTGGACTTGGTGTAAATGCACAATTATCACAAAATATCGCCCTTCATGCTGATGTTAACTATCAACATAAGCTTCAAAAAACTGGTATATCAGGAGCAAGCTTTTCAGGCGGAATACGCTATCAGTTTTAAGAAAAAGCAAAAAACAATTTATAGTCTATTCATTTTTAATAAAAAAGCAGTACACGTGTGCTGCTTTTTTTCAATCTATCGGAAAGAGCCATCAATAACGGTTCTTTCTATACAGCTTTCTTGAAAGGATTAATTTCATTCAAACCAAATGTAATAAAATTCTTTATCTCTCAATGACTGTTGAAGTCTCTAGAGAGCTGCCTTTTTGATTTATAAAAATCGAATGGATTCAATAAAAATTGTTGTATATCAATAAAAAGTACAAAATATTTTGACTCTTAGCACTTTAAAACAAAAATACTTATCAAGCTAGATTTTATGAAGTCCATTTTTCCCGACTTTTTATGACCATGAAAAACGCTTTTCTTAAAAAAACTTTAAATCATAGAGAACACCATAAATATAATTCGTTTTGTTATTTACAATAAAAACGTAATGATATAAAAAACTGATCGGGTACTTGCGCCATCAGGGGAATGAAGTAAGCATCAAAGCATACCAAATACTAAAGGCATATCTATGTATAAGAAATATATTTATAAGAAAAATTTTTTGTTATGTACAATTGCTGGAACTTTCATTTTTTCTCATTTTGCTCCAACTTATGCAAATAAACAACCTCTTGAAATTCCTACGGTCCAAGTAGCTAATGGAGAAGAGAAGAGCCTTCATAATGTTTTTGTTCGTGGTGAGTATGATGCCGTGGTTGCTAAGAAAGGTCATATTACCATTACAAACTCAATAATGCACTCAGGCTTTTCTTTGCTTTCTGCAACGTCAGGTGGTCAAATTAATGCCAAAGGAATTGTGGGAGAGGCAAAAGAGCATGGTTTGTCACTCACAAACGGCACAATCCATATTGAAGATTCAACATTAAACGTCATAGGCCACGGCAAAGCCTATGGTATCAACTTTGGTTATATTGCAAGCTCTACAATAAAAGAAGGAGAAGAAGTTGTAAACAAAGCAATCCTCAATAATACAAAACTTCTTGTAAACGACGGTGTAGGTATTTTCGGACCTTATTATTCCAAAGCTGTTGCTAATGCAGTGTACCTTAAAAACTCAGAAATTCGTTCTGATATGTTATTAAAGAATGACGTTTTACCCTTCTTCAAGATTCAACCTACTACTTTTACATTAGACGCTGATAATTCGATTATGGAAGGAAGAGCCAAAACGTTTCCTCAAAATACAACGGTTTTCACCCTAAACAATAACAGCAAGTGGCATTTAAAAATTAGTCTATTTGAATTGGAAGATAGTTTTAGTCTATTTGATTACAAGCTCCTTGATCTTAAGCAACGAGCACAATCAATCGTTTCAGTCCTAAACCTTAATAATAGCTCTATCATATTTAATGCGCCGCATAAACTAGCAGACAATCATTATCAAACCTTGCATGTAGGAAGACATCCACAAAAAGCAGAGCAAAACAGAAGCTCCGATGCAACAACGGTTTACAATGCATTGGGCAACGCAAGGATTTACTTTAATACCGAATGGAGTAATGGTCTTACAAAAGAACAACAAAAAACTGACCGTGTTCTTGTTCATGGTGATGTCTCAGGCACCACAACGATCTATTTCAACAATCTTTCAAAGCATGCAGAACCATTCGATGATGAAGAAGATTCAATTCCTTTGAATGCGCGTGGTCTCTCACTTGTTCAAGTGTCTGGAAAAGCAGAAGAAACCGCCTTCACGCTGGCAAATGGCTACACCACAATGGATGGATTACCCTATAAATACATACTCAATGGCTATGGACCAACATCCAGCCGTGGGAAAGCTGATAGGGCACAAAGTCATTTAAGCGCAATACCACAAGAATCAAAAAAGCAAGATGCGCAAAATACCAATGCATCATCTCTTGGAAAAGAAAACAACGGACAAGCTCCCTTGGAAGAAAATGAGAATTTCTGGGATTTCCGCTTGCAAAGTGCTACTCTCGATGATGAAGGAAAGATCAAAGCTCTTGTTCCTCAAATGGCAAGCTATTTGGTTATGCATAATGCAATATTCTCCTCTGGCTTGGCTGATATAAATAATCAAAATATACTGTTAGATAATATGCACTCAACAGTTTTCGGATTAGAAGGTCATAAACAGAAAGGGATATTTTTATCGACTTATGGCAACAAGATGACGTTATCTTCCAGCCGTAGTCCATTGGAATATGGTTATGGTGCTAATGTTCACTATGCTGCTATACAAGCAGGCATGACATTAGCAACGTTAGAAAATCAAAATATGACCGCGAATCTTGGTCTTTTAGGCACATATGGAAAGCTCGCTTTTGCGCCAAAGGATATGGAAGGTTCTGACAAAAGCATACTGGATAAATGGTCCTTTACGGCCTATGGGAACCTCCACCATGACAGTGGTCTCTATGTTAATGCACTTTTCTCTTACGGCATTTTAAACGGACATATTACAACAGCCCTTATCGGCAACACCACAGAATTAAACAATACGGATACATTAAATATATCAGCTACCGTTGGACAAAAACTAGCAACTGGTGTTGAAGGAGTATCATTTGAACCACAAGCACAACTTATTTATCAACATATTGCCTTTGGCACTCTTTCAGATATTGATGGCTTCCAAGTTAATATAAAGCCCCCTCATCAATGGTTGGTCCGTATTGGAGGGCGTTTAACAAAAACAATGCTTCCTATTGAAAAAGATCGTGTTCTTTCTTTTTATGGTAAATTGAATGTCATCAAAGCTTTTGGTGAGAAGCGCACTATCGATGTTATGGAATCTTTCCATCTCGATTCTATGGGCTCGTCCCTTGAAGGTGGGCTTGGCATTAACGCGCAGCTTTCTAAAAATATCGCACTTCATGCTGACGTTAATTACCAACATAAACTTCAAAAAGCTGGGTTCTCTGGAATTAATTTTTCCGGTGGAATGCGTTATCGCTTTTAGAAATCTTAGCTCTCTATTTTGACGCGTAAGCAGCGCTGAGATGAAAAACAGTGCTGCTTATATTTTGCTACATTACAAAAAAACGCAATGTGTCAAAAAGTGGTTCATTTTTAGCAAAACAAAGAAAATATCTTAAGGAACATCTCTATGCATAAGAATATTTTGTTATGTACAGCCGCTTGTGCTTTATTTTTTTCTTCTTTTAATTTCACATCTACCAGCACCGACTCTGGTCTAAGCCACCAGGAACGCCATGCTCTTGAAGGGATCATGAAATTACCTGAACAATATCGCCATGCCATTGATTCAATAAACACACCAACACAAGCAGAAAAAAATCTTGAGAAGATAGCCTCTGGCGCCATGATGGAAGATAATTCGCACTTCAACCAAGCACTTGAAAATCATATGGATCGTGTAAGAGATACGATTAACAGCTCTTTTGCAGGTGCAAGTCGTTACGGTTCTGATGCACATATAAACGTGGTGAACCACGAAATGGATAATATACGTACCCAAGCCATGGCAAATAAACACCATCTGGATATGCAACATATGATGAAAGCCATAGCATACCTTGAACAATTACGTCAGAACCGATTAAAAACAAGAGAAAATTTATTACGTGGCTACGACAAAGTAGTTTCCGATGCCGTGCAAGCAGCAAAAATTCTTGATGCTGATAATCAACAGCGTGTTAATACCGCGCGCCAACAATGGGTAAGCCAAGACAATCGTAATTGGTTTGAACTGCAAAATAAAGCAGTACAAATAGATAGTGCTTTACAAGAACACAACAAGGAACTTTCCAATACTTTACGCAAAGCGGTATTAGAAACTTTGTACAATAATGAAATAACCAACGTGGAGAGAAAAGGAGATATAACCTCTCCTTCATCTGAAGAGAATAGACAACCTCTTATTGTCTCCAGTACAAGACAAAGACGCTCTAGTGATAAATTACCACCCGCTCATGTTGCTGCCCAACACAAGGATAATTCAAAGGACAATTCATTCACAAGAACAGATCATGGAATGAGACAGCCTAAAGTAAATGAAAATTCGCAATCTGATATTGATCCCCAAACAAACACCACTTCCTCGGAATCGAAAACGACTCTTCCATCCGAAAAAGCGCATATGAATTTGCTCCCAAAAGTTGGAAATACCGCTACCGCGGCTACAGAGAGCACCTTTAAACTTACAGATGATGATAAAGCAACCGCAACTTCTACTTCTCTTGAAGGGACAGCAAAAAGAACAATTCTTACACCACAAGAAGAAAGCTCTTTAGTCATGCCTATCGCGATGTTTGCTGTTGGGTTTAGTGATGTCAACAATCAAAATATCTTGTTAGACAATATGCAAATAACAATGTTTGAACCCAAAGATCATCCAGAAAGAAGCGTTTTCTTATCCTCTTATGGCAATAAGAGCACGTTTTCTTCCAAGGTTCAAGCAGAACAAGATGGTGTCCAAGCAGATATTCGCTATGCTGCATTGCAAGCAGGAGCAACATTAATAGCGCTAAAAGATAAAAATATCAGCAGCAACTTTGGCCTTTTCGGAACATACGGAAAATTATCTTTTACTCCTAAAAACAAGGAGAGCTTTCAAAAAAATATGTTTGATAAATGGTCACTCACCGCATATGGAAATATTCAGCATGACAGTGGCATCTATGCAAGTGCATTTCTCTCTTATGGAATTTTCAAAGAAGATAACGCCACAGCTCTCATCAAACATACCTCAAAAGTGAAGAATAGTAAAACATTAGGAGCCGCGGCAACTATTGGTCAAAAACTGTCAACCAGTTTGGAAGGTGTAATCCTAGAACCGCAAGCACAACTTGTGTATCAACGTCTCATGCTTGGTTCTTTATCAGATAGGAGTTCTTTCTCAGATGACGATAACTCTAAATCAGATGGCGATAACTCTAAAATAGACATAAGCAAACCTCATCAATGGTTGATCCGTATTGGTGGACGTTTGACACAAAACAAAGGCCATGCCCTTTCCTTCTACGGCAAACTGAACATGATCAACACTTTTAGTGAAAACTTTCCGTTTGCTGCTATGGAATCTTTAATCGAAGGTGGTTTTGGTATTCAGGCGCACTTATCGCAAAATATCGAGCTTCATAGTGATCTCAGCTATCAACATAAACTCAAAAAAGATGGCATCTCTGCAATAAATATTTCCGCTGGAATGCGCTATCACTTTTAAAAATACTTATATTCCTATCTTGAAATATAACGTGCTCTCATTATGTTTCGTTTTGTCTCTTACAAAATAAACATAATGAGGCCAAGGTTTTATCTTCTATTAAGAGAGGGGAAACATTTAGGAATACATCCATATGAAAAAAAGTTTTTTACTATACACAGTTTCTGGAGTTCTGTTTTGTTCTTCCACCAGCTTGTCTAATGCTCTTCATGATACGAATACACAACCTACGATAGCTCTCTCTTCTCTGCAACCCACTCATCAAATAGGTGCATCCAGACCTTCTAATCCCTATTCAAATGCATCATCTTCGTATCCACCTTCAACATCTAGGTCTACAAGAACGACCAGAAGCTCTTCTCCTACAGGGAGTGAATCTACAACGCCTACTTCCACAAGCACTCTACCTCCAAAAACGCAACTTGAAGTAAATACAGAAGATGTACAATCTACCCCTACAGCCACACAAGACACTATTACACAATCTCCAGCGATAAGAACAGCTTCAACGACAGGAATGGAAGCAAAATCTAGAAGACGTTCAGGGGCGCCATCCTCTTCTACAAACTCTTCCAGAAAAAAAACGCCCGAAAATTCTGCTGTATCCTCACAGTCAGAACCTACAAGCACGGAAGCTACAAGACCAACAACAGAGCTATCGCCAACGCCTAAAGAACCAGAACTCGCACAGCCAATATCTTTTAGACTAGAAACTGGACAATCAGCATTACCGGTACCGCCAAAATCTGTAAAACCAGCGCCCGTGCAATCTGCCTCAACACAAAAGGTATCTGTAAAATCAGAGCTTGAAAAACCAATATCACCAACAAAACAACCTGAAAAGCCTGCACAAACTGAGGATATAAGCTCTGGAGTTGAGGCTACAAACGGTAAGACCATAACGCTACATAACAAAAAAATTCAAGACAATGGTTTTGCTGTACATGCAGATGGAAATAATTCAAAAGTCAACATGATAGGGGGAACAGTTGATGCACGTTTTGTTGCACTAAGCGTATCAGATGGTGGAGAAATTGATGCTACAGGTATTACTGCAACAGCAGAAACAGCTGGTTTGCTAAACATGAGGGGCACAATCAAACTTAAGGATTCAAGCGTACATGTCACGGGAAATCATGAAGCAGACGGTATTATTTTCCGCAATAATCAATACTATACCCCTAGAAAACAATATACACGCAATGCTGAAAGGAATAACAATGTCGTTCAAGAACAAGCTATTCCTAATAAAGATAAAGTAACCCTAGAGAATACAAAGCTTTTTGTTGAACATGGTAGCGGTATCAACCTTTATGGAACAGGCGTAGACGGAGAAGTCAACCTTAAAAATTCAGAAGTCCATGCCGATATTTTATTAAAAAATATCAAGAACGAAAGTGCCTCCACAAACACTATTACATTAGTTGCAGACCACTCTTCTTTAGAAGGTCGGGTAAGAACTTCTAAAGATAATAGAACAGTTTTTGATCTAAAAGAGGGGACGAAATGGCTTTTAAAGGCGAATAAAAATGCCACAAATAATGATAATATTTTAAATGACTATAGACAGTTTGATGTTGATGAAAAATCATACTCTAATCTTTCTGAATTGCACCTTACAGACAGTGTCATTATGTTTGACAAGCCAATGGAGGGACATTATCAAACTCTGTTTATAGGACCTAATCTTTCGCAAGAAGACGAAACGACCCACACAGCAGCGGTTTACAGTGCAACAGGTGTTGCAGAAATTTATGTAAATACTCAATGGAATAAACATTCTCCTATCACGGAGCAACAGACTGATCGCATTGTGATTAATGGTGATGTCTCAGGGAGTACTGTTGTTCACATCAATCTCCAAGAAACAGATAAAAAAATAACCGATAGCTCTGCTGTTTGGGAAGAACGCATGGCGTCACTTCCTTTAGGGACACATGGGATTTCAATCATTCAAGTTTCCGGACAAGCAAATGAAAATTCCTTCACGTTAGCAGGAAACTATATGACAATAGGGAAACAACCTTATAAGTATGTACTTACAGGCTATAAACCTGGAACATCTCATGAGAGCCAAAATCTTTTTGGTAAAAACAGTAATTTCTGGGATTTTCGCTTACAGAATGCCTACATTGATAAGGATAAAAAGGTTCGAGCCCTTTTACCACAGGTAGCAAACTATTTAACCATATCTAATACTTTGTTTTCTGCTGGATTTACTGATGTAAACAATCAAAACGCGTTGTTAGATAATATGCGCACAACAGTATTTGGGGCAAAAGACAATAAAAAAAATGGTATCTTTTTCTCTTCCTATGGCGAGAAAGTCACCTTATCTTCCAACCGCGATCCATTACATTATGGCTATGGTGCTGATGTAAACTATACTGCTTTACAAATAGGTGTCATATTAGCCGCCTTGGAAGGCAAAGACATAAGCACACATTTTGGTCTTTTAGGAACATACGGAAAACTTGCCTTTACGCCAAAAGAGATGCAAGATTCTGAAAAGACAACTCTTGATAAATGGTCTCTTGCCGCTTACAGCAGCATCCAACATAGCAATGGTATATATCTAAACACACTTCTTTCTTACGGAACCTTAAAAGGAAATATTACCACGGCTCTTGTTGGGAATGCCGCAAAATTGGATGGTACCGAGATGCTTAATATATCTGCAACCATTGGTCAGAAATTAGCAACCAATACAAAAGGGCTGGTCTTTGAACCACAAGCTCAATTCATTTATCAAAATCTCATGTTTGATATTTTCTCAGATACCAATGGCTTAAAAGTAGACATGGGCAATCCACATCAATGGTTGATCCGTTTTGGTGGACGTTTAACAAAAACGATAATGGCTGTTGAAGAAAACAAGGCTGTTTCCTTCTATGGTAAAATGAATGTTATCAGAACTTTTGGCGATGGTAAAACAATAAAAATTGCTGATACCTTTCATGTTGATCCTACCGGCTCTTCAGTTGAGGGAGGCATGGGGGTGAACGCATATCTTTCTCAAAAGATCGTACTAAACGCCGATATCAGCTATCGGCAAAAACTGCAAAAAGCCGGTGTATCTGGCACCAATTTGTCTGGCGGAATACGTTATCGTTTCTAAAGCAGAAGTTAATTTTAACTTAAATAAAAGGGCAGCACAAAGTGCTGCTTTTTTATTTAAATTGATATATTTTTTAAAATTCTCAAAAATCATTATCACATCAAAGAAGATTTTGACTTATAATATTTCTTTTGCATATTGAATAAAAAACTGAATATCTTAGCATTCTCTCATCAAAATACCCCATGCATAAAGTTTTATGTCTTATATCACCACACTCAAGCGACGATGTTTTTACAGCACAACAGAATAAGCATTCATGCAGATTTTTAAAAAAAGTCAGCCCCTTCTTCGCTGTGGACGCTCTATTTATTTTAGATGATGTGCATTTAATATACCTGCTATAAAGACTTAGTATCTGGTATAAATTCTTAAAGGCATGTTTTTCCTCTAAAATCTCAATGCTACAGCAACTCCATCATAAGACAAGCATTTGATTTATAAAGACAATTAATTGTTTTGCATGTTAAATGAGAATCCAGAATATCGTAAGATTCTTTCATTTTAGACCTGTTCCATGTTGAATCAACAAAAACCATATCTCTTGCAAGTGACAAGGGGGAAGAGCCATAGGGATAAAAAACTATTAAGAAAGGATTAAAAATGCCTCTAATGAACTATCTAAAGTGCCAAGGGCTGTAGCAACATTGGAAGAAAGCAAAGAATATAACAATATCAACTTGCTCTTTTATTAAGCATAAAGATGGTCGTACCCTATAGATTTTATATTATTTCCATGGGGACTTTTTATTATACCATTCACAAGCGCCGTTGCATCAAAGATGTCGTTGCGCCCCACAACCACCATCACGAAATAGACTTGAGAGCTTAGATATCTCTTTAAAACAAGGCCGTGAATTAGGAATAACAAATCCATTCTATTTTGAGCATTTTGTCGTGCATGAAGGACGTGCCCCCAGTAAAAAACACAATAAAAAAAGCGTGAAACAATACGTAATCTTCATTATTTAACAGATAGTGCTTTAGATATTTTTGAAAGACATAAAGCTAAATTAAAAGACGGTAGGACAGAGGGAAGCTGATTTCTCCCCCTTTATTCTTTCCCAATGAGATTGCCGCCCCATTTCAAATATTACGCCAACAAAGATATACGCAATATATCCACTCAAATCTGGATGCTCTCTCCAATCTGACATACAAAAACTAAAAACAGCAGAAAGAAAATACTAAACCGCTTTAATTTTTATCTCAAACATATAGATTTAAACAACGAACCGCTTCATATCACCACACTTCAAAGGACAATACTCCATGAGGCTTATAGGCAATACTCATCACATACTCTTCATCATTCATGCTTTTTGCTGACTTGGTGGTTATGGCGGAGTGAATGCACCAGATCCCATCCCGAACTCGGCCGTGAAACGCTCCAGCGCTGATGGTACTTTGCCTTAAGGCACGGGAGAGTAAATCGCCGCTAGATCTGCTAAATGCATGCAAAAGACTCTAATGTATAAACCTTACATTACCACAGCCCCAAGGAAGCTGTTTTTAAGGCATCACAGGCTGGTCTAAATATCCTCTTGATCGGCCTCTCCCTAAACTAAAAAATGAAGCCCCCTATTAACTTAGTCTGCAAACAATTCTCTGTAAATAATCCGCCTTCTCTGAGTTCTCTTTCAGCCAGTTTCCCAAAGCATGCGGTTCACATCACTACACCTTAAAAGACACTGTTTTAAGAACAGCGTTTTACAGTACAACAGGATAATAATTTAAATACCCAAATGCACTTAAAACAAGTCTACTCACTAAACGCACTATTTATCCAAATCAACTGCCCTACCTAATCATTGTCATGACTTAGAACAGCCCGTATTAAGCAGATTTGATCATTCCTCTATTTCTTTTGCACGTCCAGATAGTTGTATAGCTCTAGAAAGATCATTAACTGCATTTAAATGTGTTTGAAGTAATTCACTATTACGCTGTAATTTTTCTTGTAAATCAGACAACAAACTTTCAACCTCATGCTCAATATCTTGATTCATATAGCGCTTCACATCACTCATGGATTTATTAAGATCACGCAAACCACGTATTTTACGCAAATTTATTTCTTCGTAATCTGGAACACCACTGCTCTCTAGCATATTGCTTTCATAATCAACAACTTGAGCTAATCCTTTAACAGCAGCAACAAATTTTGTCATCGCCCAATCACGATCAATAAGATTATTATCAAGAACTTTTGCTTTTGCTGCAAAACTATCATCACCATATTGCACTACAGACATTTTTACTTCCCCTTCAACACTATTGTTCAATCTTACTTTCAAATGAGGGAGATTAAACAGGTTCTCTTCAATGCTGATACACTCAACCAAGCTCGTGGTGCAAACATTGCTCAAACAACAGCACGACAATCCTTCAAAGCGTATACCACTTCAACTTTCAACGCATTCTCTTCAAATATTTTTCTTGCTTTGCTCCAAAACCATTATTGCGGCTATACTAATTCATCAAAACGCTATAAACTCAAACCTTACGATAATATCGAAACTTCCATATTTGTTCTGTCTATTTCGCTTTACCGATTTTATCTTTGCCTATTTTATCACCAGTACGTCTTCAACAGAAAACAACAATGCTCTCACGAAAACTTCGGCCACAAAAACTATCTGCCGACAAAAACCCGCAGCCTATCTTGCAGCATATAAAAACGTAAGCCCATTAAAAATTTCAGCATTTTACCGATAGCAGCATTTTACCCTCCATAACCGTATGGCTCTCTCTGCACCTAAACCTGTATACCTTCTTGGCGTCCCATAAGATGGCACCCTACAAGATCAGTTTGCACCCATTCAAAAAGACACCCCCTCTCCCATGCTCTTTCCGCACACATGCAGTATTTCGCATAAAACACAAAAAGAATGCTCTTTTGAACAGATCAGCCATACAGCAATATAAAAAAAGACATCTTAAAATAGCTAAACAGCCATCAATCTTCCTTTTTTAAGTTATCATTCGCTTTTCTTTGCAATGAACGACTATATAAGATTTTTTGAACCTTTTCAAGAGTTTCTTAGCCAATCAGTTCGATACGTTTTCAATCGCATATTCACGCGCTTGTTTTAAAGAAACATCTCTTAAGTGCACCCAAGCCTATTTCGCGCCGCGGCCCATGAATGGTATAATGATAAATCTTCCATGACATGTATAAAATCCATTGAGCACTTTCATCTTTACGCTTAATAAAAGAAGCAAGCCAGCACCATCACATATTGTTCTAACCCCTTATGTTCTGATACCCTTGGCACTTGAGATGGTTCATAAAAGCGTGGCCTTTCTTGTACAATTTCTCTGCGCATGGGAGCTCCCTGCTTGTAACTGCAAAAGACATTGTTTTGGTTAATTCACCACGAAACAAATTTGGAATGAAAAAAATTCCAGTATTCAGGGCTCTAATTCAAGTTGAATAACGATAGATTATCATTATAAATCAAAATATTATCCAATGCATAATGCTTCATGCTCCCCCACATTGATATTTTCAGAATTTCCACAGTATCTTCCTATAGATTATTTCGCTCCATAAAACAGTTTGCTCTTAATATCGCGACTTTACATGCGCTACTAGTATAAAAACAGAGAAACAATCATTTTATAATCAAGGTACAATTTTTGTTACGAACTTTCTCTCGTTTTTAACCTTTTAAATGCGGCTCTTCTCTTTCATAATCATCACATTTCAAATCTATTCCATGTTGAATAAATTAACATCACTTGCTTGCACATCACAAACAACGCCCTGATGTGTTGATAAAATACGCTGAAAGAAAAATGCCTCTTATGAACCTTAGCAAATGCCAAGAACTATAATAAATATTGGAAGCAAGCGTACGATGATTGTGACTTGCTCTTTCATAAGTATAAAGATGATAGCATTCTACAGATTTTTATATTATTCAAAGTTTATATTATTTCACGAGAGCTTTACTGTTATACTAGTTACATTTACCGTTATACCATTTACGAATGTCATCGTAAAATGTCTGTCGTGTGCGTTGAGAGATGTTTCTTTAAAACAAGTACATAAATATGCAATACTAATATACAACATAAGTATATTTCGTTTGGAACGTTCTTTACTTTTGTGTAAAACATGCCCCATTAGAACAGCATTAACCAATCTTGCTATGAGATAAACGATCAAAAAACATTTTTGTCTTCCTCCGCTCACCTTAAAGAACCAAGATCTTAACTCCATCTGCTCTGTACGCAGTCCGAATTTTTGTCAAACGATCTTCTCTTGACTTCCACTCTTGTGATTCACTTAAACGAAAGGCTCAACAAATAAACCTACGAATATTCATCGCACACTAAAAAATACTTAAACGTTCCAAGAAAACTTATATGCCTTATATTACCGTTATAAATGACAGTGCTTTATAGCATAACAGGATAAAAAAAGTTTTCAGCAACACAAAACTTACAAAATCAATCAATAGTCCTTTTAAAGCTTTCTTTTTTAGGATTCACAATACTCCCACTCCTTAAGCTTTTATAAAAAAGGAACGATTTATAAGCTTGCCGAATATGTTGTATCAGCATATATTACAGATATGTAACATATTGTTATTCATAAAATCACCTCAAAAAGAACAGAAAGAGGTTTTTATGGCTGATCTCGTAAAAGCCGCTATGCTTTACTCAACCTTGATTATCACCATCAATGCTTTTGTTGTTATTTTAGTTCTCGTAATAGAAATATACTAAGCATACTCTCTTGGCTTATTGTAATTTGCGCAAATAAGCATCTTAATTTCACATAAGATCAAAGAAAAATTTTAATTCTACAGATAAACCACACACCCAATTTCAAACATCACTTGCAACTATTTGAGTGTAAACTCTGCTTTTTGTATGCATTTTTAACCATCAGTGTCCGTCTTTTCACACTATCTTGAATCTCAACTTCATTCCCACCTTAAAAAACGAAATTTTCTACCAGATCCGATCTGTAAATCATTTGTCTCCTTATTGAGTAAGTTCCTCTTGCTTCCCCCCTTCAGGGCATATCACAATTTTAAAGGATAATATTTCATGAAGCTTATAATAAATCTATTGAAAACCATCTTTACCCTTATGAGAAAATAAACCAGCAGCATCACACACTTTTCCAACCCCAAATGTTGCAACAATCTTTAGCACTTGAGATCGTTCATAAGAGGCATTTTTACTTCTTTCTTCAACAGTTTTTATCCACACGGCTCTCCATGCTTGTAACGTGCAAGCAGATGGTTTTAATTGATTCAACCTAGAACAGATTTGGAATAAGAGAATCTTACTATATTCGAGATCCTTATTCAGTATAAAATAATTAAATTATTTTTATAAATAAAAGTGTTATTCAAAAAAATATTCATCACACACTCGAGAACAAAAAACACCTCATACGTAAATTTTTATATGAGCTCCACCGCTCAACATGATAATATCACGACACAATCAAGATAAAAAAATAACAAGGGAAACCCTTGCAAACTCAGAAAAGAGAGGGGAAAAATAAAAAGGTGTGGAAGGCGCTCAATTCCTCACAAATCCGGCAAAACCGTCCTAGCAAAACTGCCTCACATCTTAACTAATGTTATAATATTCTCAAATCAAAAGCAATTTTTTAAAATAGTTTGAGAAAAACATTTGAGTATGAAACGATAATAATTACATTCAGAATGTTTTTCTCTTTATTAAAACAGAGAAAAGTAATTTCCAAACAAATGTTTCCTCCCAATTTTTCCGAAATTAGCCGCAACGCTTAAAGACGATCTTAGTGTGATGAAACATTTATTTGTGATAAAGGCAAAAAAACACCCCAAAGATAGATTTAATCTCATATTTTAAATACATGTAACCAAAACATTAAAAAATTAGTAGTAACACGTAACAACTCATTGGGAGGAAATACTATCTACAATTGAAAGCACTTTTGGGCTGAACAAATGACAGTATAGCATCCGTTTACACAAAGAGTACAGATCGTAAACGACTAATTCTTGAAGCCATAAAAAGACTCTCTAAAAGTTAGAGAGATCATAAAAAACGCAATAGAATCAAGAACTAAACAATTCCTTACTTATTGAACTGTATGTTTTTAATGAATGCCAAACATAAGTTCCATATATGCTTGTCTGGCATGTTGGCAATTTTTAGATTTCTCCATAGAAGATTGATCCAGCTTTTCACATTTTTTTGCCCACTCTTCGAGTAATGTTTTATCTTTCTTAAATTCCGCTACGCTGTAAGTTTTTTCGCAACCAGCAACGACAAATCCAGTACAAACCAGCAATGCTATAATAATGGCTTTATTCATGATTTAATTCCCTTCCTTTTTCTCTTCAGTTTTTTTCTCGTCATCATGTACAAAGCTCGAACCAGGCCAATCTCGGGCATGAACTTCACGATACGCTTTATCTACGTTTTTACAATTTTGAGAATCTAAATCCCCTGATATCATGCATTTCATTGCCCATTGCTCGAGTAATTTTGGATCTTTCTTAAACTCTGCTATGCTATAAGTTTTTTCACAACCAGCAACGACAAGTCCAGTACAAAGCAGCAATGCTATAATAATGGCTTTATTCATCAATAAATTCCCCTTTTTCAAATTTACAAAGTTTAGGACACAATTTAGCACCCGATTAAAATTGTACATTCGGTTCATTGTGCATTTTCAAAAATTTTAAAATCCACTTCTGTGCGCGATTTTTCCCAATCTATGATGATAAATCGCGTACAAAGAAAAATACCGCTATCAATATATTTTTATGATTTAATTATTGTCCTGCTGTTTTTCAGTTTCATTCCCCTTTTTGCTACTTTCACGAAGTTCCTTTGCAAGATTTCTATAATGCTCTTGAAAAAGTTCCATATCGGCTTGCATGACATTTTGACAATTCTTGGTTGCAAAAGCAGAGGGGCCCATTTTATCGCATTTCTTTCCCCATTCTTGCATCAATTTTTTATCTTTCTTAAATTCTGCTACGCTATAAGTTTTTTCACAACCAGAAACGACAAGTCCCACGCAAAGCAGCAGCGCTGTTATAATGATCTTGTTCATGATTTAACCCCTCTCTTTGTTTTATATTTTATTAACAATATCTTTGGATTCACATCCCCTCCTATATTGTGACCTTGCGTCTACGTTCCTTTGCAAATACGTACACTTCCAACACAAACATGTTAAATCATGAAAACTGCCTTTCATTTATCAGACTTGCATTTGTAACATTATCTGCACGGCAGCTCTTTGTATTTGAAGTGTTAAAACTTCAGCAAAAATTCTGATATCTTGACACTCTCAAAAAGCTTTTTAATCATTTCTTTTCCTTCAAGAACCTCTTGGTAACGAGAAGCAGCACGATATCTTACCCAAAATTCGTCATGCCTATATCCATTGCAAATTCCCTGCAAACGAAAAAATACACCTTTTAATCAACAGATTGCGCTCTTATCATTTCTAAACCACCGGAAAAGAAAGAAAGCTTTAAGTCCCCCCTGTACTTTTTAAAAGCCAATAGAAATGCTAAAAAAGCGATCTTATACATTCCAATTGAAGAAAAAAGCCTATTGCCTTGCGTATCATTACAACTGGCATTAACTATTTAAGACTATAAAATCATATAAATGTAAGAAATATTGTCTATAATATGCTCAATGACTTCTTTTGTTTATTAGGAAAACTTATAGCGCGTCAATATCAGTAAATTTTACTTATTTTTATCCCCCCCCCTTTATAAACATGAATATAATTTAATAAAACGGATTGCTGCATAACAGAAAAAAATAATCAACGCTACTCTTAATTACATTATTTACGCATGTATTAAGTACAATAAACAAAAAAATAACCTGATGTTTAAAATCATTATCAAGATAATTTTTATGGAAGAATAAACTTATCTACTCATCTAGCGGATAAGATCACAAGTAGTATGATGATTATCACATTTATAGGGAAAAATTTGAAACGGAGAATTTTTCGCAAACTCATAGCTCTTTCATGCGATGATACAGAACCTTATGAGAAACAACTTGAATGAAGCAACCATCGTGAAAAAGGAAGAGCACTTTTATTATTAACTTCGTATAAAAACAATCGATATCATCTCTAGAAAAAGCACTCAAACCAACGAAATTATCGTATCATTTTTTACACTTTTCCGTATTTTTGTGAAAGCAATTCGCGGACCTCATCAGCTATTTTAGTTCCACGACTTGCACAACTGACCTTAATCAACCGATGCAAACTTTCTGGTATATCAATCGTGAGGCGCTTCATACCTCCACTCATGCTCCCTTTGTGGCTTCCTACCCATGCATCCGCTGTTAAAGGAATTGATTTATTCGTTGGTTTTGTGCCAATTTTAATTTTTTTATTCATCGCGCTAACTCCTTGATTTCGGCTGCAACCGCTTCAATCTCTGCTGCTGCTGGTCCTTGCTTATCAACTTCATAAACCGCCTTCCCCTGTGCTGCTGCTTCTGCAAAAATCACGCGCTGCGCAACGCTAGAAGAAAGAACATGCACAGGGTATATGCCAAGAGCTTCGTTCACATCACGCCCTATCGCTGTATTGACTATTTTACGATTAATAACAAAAGCAGATTTGAGATTTTCTTTATAAACACGTGCTTCGTCAATCAGCTTTACAATTCCATCCGCTGCCCAAATATCATAGGGACTAGGCAAAACAGGTATAAGCACCAAATCCGAAGCCATAAGAGCACTACGAGCAAGATCAGTTACACGCGGAGGACCATCGATAATAATATGATCATAACCATGACCAATCTGTGTAATCTCTTTGTGAACCGTTGCACGCGGTAAACCAATAACCGAAAACAAAGGTGCATCTTCACGCGCAGCAGCCCAATCCAATGCGCTTCCCTGTGGATCAACATCAATAAGCAATACCCGTGCACCGGTACGGGCAAAACTGGCCGCAAGATTAACACTCAACGTCGTTTTTCCGACACCTCCCTTTTGATTCAAAAGTCCAATAATCATTTATTACGCCTTTCAGCATTATCGTTTTTACGATTATACAGAAAGTAATAAAAGAAACAAGCATCCAATACGTGCAAAATAACCATTTCTCCTATTTTTAGGATAAATAACAATAGCCCGCAATTTTTTATAATATTCTTTTAGCATGAGCAAAAACATTATGAAGATGATATTCTTGAAAAGAACAAAATAAATTTAAAAGAGGCATGCTCTTCTTCCCCCTCCCTAAAACGAAGATTCTTAAATCCATGTCGATCTGTAAACAATGCGCTGTAAATGATCCAGCTTCTTATTTTGCGCCGGCCTTTTGGGCTTCTCCCTTCATGCTATCCACTTAATGCAACTCTACAAACAAGCTCCACTCTGAATATACAACAAACTATAAGGAGAATTCATTGTTTTGCACGTTGAATGAGAGAGCCGAAATCAGGAAGATTCTCTCATTTCATGCCTCTTATATTAAATTAATCAAAATCATATCTCTTGTACGTACAAGCAGGGCTGGCGTGTGGGCAAGAACTGTACAAAAAAGGATTTAAAATGCTTCTTATGCAGAATCTCCAGTACCAAGAACTATTACAATATTGGGGGCTGGCAAATATAATAGGTGCCGACTTCCTTCTTCATAAGCGTAAAAAGGGTGGTGATCCATGAATTTTATACTCTTTGACGCTCGACAGAGTAAAATGGGCTTAAGAGAAATAAGGGTGCCTCTAGCAAGCGCGTAAACAAGCAACACAATGAAATGTCTATGTTTAGTAAACACTATAGATTATTCATAAAGACCAAACATCCGTCTTTCATAAATCGCATAACGAACATGTTGCGGAGTGAGATATTTTGCATCTTATAGCTCATTTTTCCCAAATAGATTTTCTCGACAAAAAGAATATTTTTGTTAAGATGCCACTGAAAAACTTACCTTCATTATGTTCTTTCTATATACCAGACCAGAGGGTATCGTGAAGATCATGCAATTGGGAATAAACAAAAATGAATTTACAACAAATTGAACCTGATATTTTTATCAGCGCCCAACTTAGCATAGAAAATATCAAAACATTGGCACAAGCTGGTTTTAAAACAATTATCTGTAACCGCCCCGATCACGAAGAGCTCCATCAACCTGACTTTTCTAGCATTAAAACGGTCGCAAATGAATATGGCATAAAAGCCTATCACATTCCCATTTCTCCTCCAACTATAGAAAAGTCAGCTGTTGAAGCCATGCAAACAATTTTAAAAACAGCCTCTCTGCCTCTTCTTGCCTATTGTCATCACGGATCACGCTCGCTGCATCTTTATCGTTTAGCGCGTCTTTAAACAGAGGTTTCGCACACTTCCTCCTCGCCTTAAAAGACGAAAATTCTTAAATACACATCGATTTGTAAAAAACAATCTGTCAATAATCTTTGTCTTGCGCCTTTCCCTTGGCTTGCCACTTCATAAAACTCTACAAGCAAGCTTTGCTCCTCAATATACAACAAGCATGCACACCCGACGCCATAAAAATGCGTGAAAATTCATATGATGATCAAAGAAAATTATTTTCACCTCACTTTTTATCACTGCTCCACCTTTTTTTCTCTTCCTTTACCAATACGAGCTCATTCGTACGCCACAGACACCTAAAACGACAGTAAAACCACTAAGAAAACCCCATATTCCGAATAAAAGGCGTGCAGAGTATTTTATAAAAAAAGCCGTAAGCCATAATCTATGATTAACTACAACATATTGATTTATAACAATTAATTATTTTGCACGTTGAATGATAAATCCTAATACCGTAAGATTCTCTCAAACCTATTTATAGTGAAGCAATCAAAAGCGTGTTTCTTGCATGTCACAAGCAGGAAGTATTCGTGTGAAATAAAACGAGTTAAGAACAAACTCTCATAAACGCTCTCAAATAGCCAAGACTGTACAAAACTGAAGGCTTGTCAATATAACGGATGGTGTCGGATTGCTCTTTTATTAGGCATAAAGATGATAGCGCTCAACGAAGCTTGCACGATACCATTCATGAGTGCCATCATGAAAATGAATATGGGAAGCGTTGAGAGATATTTCTTCAAAAGAAGCGCATAAATTAGCAAAACAAGGATATTCCAGCATTTTATTTTACCTGTGGGGCGTGATATCCTATTCAAAGAACAACAAAAGCCTGAAGCTGTTATTTTCATGATTTAAGAGATATTGCTCTGGACCCTTTTGAAAGTAGCAAAGCCGAATTTAAAAAAGACTGTCATCTGGACTGATTTTCCCCTTTATAACTTCATATTTTTTCCCAATAAGGCTGTAAACCGGTTTCAGAGATTACGCAAATGGATAATGCAATAGGGCTCTCCTCATCTAGCATACAAAAGCTGTAACAGTAGAGAGAGCATTAAAGCGCCTTAATCCTTATCTCAAACATACTGCTCGCGTTGAGGAACACTAAAGAAAAAGTTTTATAAGAAAAACAACACCATAAAGTCACGAATAGACCGAACATAGATTGGAAAGATGTTCTAACTTTTATCCAATATTTCTATCAAAAAACAACAAAACATTATTGGCTTTGTGTTTTCATATCCTTACAAGACTGTCTTTCCTTTTCATTATAGGCGTTACATTTGTGAAAGACAAAGGAAATATATGGATAGTTTTTAACTTGAAAATCTGAAAGATTGACGTGTTACGACACCAAAATTGTGCCTTTATCCATCAAAAGCATTAGAAATTTTGAAACAAATACACCTGCTTTCTCGCAATGATTTCTTTTATCTACAATCAATCGCAGTCTCCTTAATATGCATTCCCCATCACAATATACAAGAGAAACGAAACTTAAAGCATTTTCCAGCAGCTTCATTCTCGTTTACGTGATTGGTTAGCACGAAAACTGCTGCTAAGCACTAAATCTCCTTCACAAGACTCGACAAACAAAACTTTTGTAAAAATATTCATTACATAATACAAAATATCACATGCGTAAGGTTACACGAACCAACTCTCATCATAAACGATGATACGGCATAAATGACATAATAAGCCAAATTAGAAAAAAGAAACAATAAACTTTTAAAATAAAAAAAGTCATCAATTAAATTTTATCAAACTATAAGCTTAAAATCGCAAGAAGTTTTAAAAACAGCCTTTCTCCTTCTTCACGTCTATTATTGCTAAATAGGCTGGTTGCTTATTCTTTACTGCATCTTTTATGATGAGTTTTAACGTATCAGAAAGAAACAAGCAGTAAAGTTTTGAATGACAACAAAAACCATAAAGTTAACTTTGAAAAAAATGATGCCAAAATCAGATCTTCAGATATTCGATTCTCCCTCTCAACAACGGAAAAAACATATATTCCACGATGTTTTGGAATATATGTTTGTGATTATAATCACTTTAAGTGCTATTTTTACAGCTCTTCTCTCTTTTTCAGATCAGTTTAGGACATATTTTTAAAAGTAAGCAGCCTATCCAACGTTGATAATGGTTGTACTGTCTTTAAAATTTCTTTTGCTTTTTTTTCATCACGATGCATTTGCGCAATCAAAGGTTCAAGCCCATCAAATTTTTCTTGTCCTCGCAAAAACTGGAAAAAAGAAACGGTACAGCTTTCCCCATAAAGGTCGTCGTTAAAGTCAAACAAATAGGTTTCCAAAAGGGGAGCACCATCTTTAACAACCGTTGGACGACAACCAAAGCTTGCAACACCATCATACAAAACACCGTTCGCACGACGCAAACGTACCGCATAAACACCATGAGCCAAACGAACTTGGGGAGGTAACATTTGATTAGCGGTAGGAAATCCCAAAAGACGTCCAAGTTTTTCACCTTGAATAATATTGGAGCGTATCCGATAGTGATACCCTAATAAATGGGCTGCTTTGTCCACTTCCCCTTGTGAGAGAAGTTGCCGAATAAAACTAGAAGAAATGATCAAAGGTTGTGAATCTTGAGAACGAGAAACGCAAGAAACTTGCACAACCTCAAATCCATATTTCTCTCCCCTTTGGCAAAGAAGATGTACATTTCCGCTTTTCTGATGACCAAATTGAAAATTTTCGCCTGTCACCACAACTGAAACATCAAAAACTTCCTTTAAAAACGACTTGATAAATTCGTCCGCTGAAAGAGCGGCAAACTGTGCATCAAACGGCTGTTCAATCACGCAGTCAAAGCCAAGGGTTTTAAAAATTTCAGCTTTTTCAGCTGCCTCTGTCAAACGATAGACAGGAGCTGAATGTTGAAAAAAACTTCTTGGATGGGGTTCAAAGGTTAAAACAACTGCTGGTTTCTTTTTTATACGGGCGAAATCAAGCGCTTTTTGCAACACCACCTGATGTCCGCAATGAACACCATCAAAATTTCCAAGTGCCAACACTGCTCCCCGCCAAGCCGAGGGAAACATATGAATTCCCTGAAGACGCAAAAAATTAGTCATTACTGAAGTGCCCACATGATTGCTTGTGGTTTATAACCATGACGTTCAAGAAAAGAATGCAAAGCTTGCTTATCAACCACACCATTTTGCGTATAATCATAATGATGAATCCCCCCCATAATATAAAGGGCATCAAGACCAAAATGAGCCGCCCCCTTAATATCCGTTAAAAGACCATCACCAATAGCTAAAACTTGACTTTTTTCTACTGTTCCCCGTATTTTTTGAAGTTTTTCAAAGGCACATTCATAAATAGGCGCGTGAGGTTTTCCAGCAATGCGCACCTCCCCCCCTAATTGTTGATAAAGACGAGCCAATGCACCAGCGCACCAAAATTCTTTATTTCCATAATGGACAATCACATCTGGGTTCGCACAAATAAAAGGTAAATTCCGCGACCGCATGCGACGAAACATCTCCTCATAAGCAGAGGGTTCTTCGTCAAAATCTTCAAGAAAACCGCTACAGACGACAACAGAAGCCTCCCATTCTTCAACAAATTCACACTCTAACCCTTCAAACAGCACCAAATCATGCTGTGGACCAATGAAAAAAACTTTACGCGGAGCAGTCAGAATAAGATCGCGCGTTACATCCCCTGAAGTGATAATGGCATCATAATAGTCGCTATGAACATTCATACTTTGTAATTGAGCAGCAACATCTTCCCGTAGCCGAGGAGAATTGGTCAATAAAATGACAGTTTTTCCCATTTGTCGGATTTTATACAACGCCTTCAACGCTGGTTCAAATGCATGTACACCGTTATGCACAACACCCCACACATCACAAAAAACAGCATCATAATGCGCTATAATAGTCTCAATATGGGTAACTTCATTCATGGTGCACCTATCTCTATTTGTCATTTAAAGCTGTCTTTTACTTCAAAATTACTTACCGAAAGATAATACTTGTGTCATCTGCTTTCTCAAACCATATCCCAACTTTTTATCGTCTATAGAGATCATAAGAAATGATAAAATAACTAAGTTATCATTAAGTTGTGCAAAATTCTAAAATGCTTGATAGCAAAAGCTTATCATTCCCCAATGCTCATTTTTCTCATAAAAATTTTAATTCTAACAACAACGACGTTGGTAGAGTTTTTTATCTAAAATACTCAAATTCTTCACTGAGAAAATAAACGTATCCCCCTCTTAAAAACATGCATCATGAGAAAGCCCAATATATTTTCTCATTTCAAATCTGTTTATATTGAATCAATCAAAACTATTGACTTGCACATTATAAGCGGAGAGCCTACAGATAAAAACACGTAAAGAAAGAAAAAATAGCTCTTATGCTCCCTTTCAAAGGCAAAAACTGTCGTAATATTTTGAACTGGCCGAGAGTATATGCCGTCCGAGCATCTTTTTTTCAATATAGCTTTTATCCCATTCATAGAGGCTTTTACACTACACACTTTACGAAGCACCATTGTAAAATAGGCGCTAACATTGAGAAATATCTTCTTAAAAAAATGTGTGAATATACAACAATCAGATCTATAATGTTTTGAGTTTATTTTGCATGAGGGCTCTTTACTCATAAAAGCTTTCCCCTATCATCATGATATCTCAGACGCATCAAAACAAGCCATTTTGGTTATTGGTTAAGAGCAACACCGTAAGCGGTGCCTTGAGCTTAAAAACCAAGGTTTACCTTCGTAAAATGCATATCTGATGTCATGCGTTTAGTAAGCAAACCTTAAAAGTTTGAAAGGCAAACAACCTCTCATTTGGAAAAATCTGTCCGTCTCAAGAAAAACTATTTTTATTGCCAATCTCCTAAAATTACTTTATGAGTCAGAAAGTGTCTTGGTCGCATACGCAACGACCAATAGGGATTAAAAGCCTGAAAACTCAAACATGAATTGACCCCGCTTTGCGGATATCCCGGAATTCCGGGAGATTTTGCTATGTCCAAGTGCTTCTCAGCACTAAAAGCAAAATGCTGATTTGAGTTCAGTACTTTTAACTCCCGGAATACTCATGCGAGGGCGCTCGCAGCCGGTGGGGAAAAATGCAAGCTCCAAATCTTAATATTGATCTTTTTGTAGGCAAAAAGATTCGCTTTAGGCGAAAAATGCTAAAAATGTCTCAAAAAACATTAGGGCATTATTTAGGTGTCACTTTCCAACAAATCCAAAAGTATGAAAAAAGCTTAAATCGCGTGAGCGCAGGGCGTTTAAAGGAAATTTCCGATATTTTGAATGTTCCACTTGCCTTTTTTTACACTGATATCATCAAAAAAGACAACACCCCGTACCATTATGATGAAATCGCCTCGAGCAAAGAGGAATATTTGCTTTTAAAAAGTTTTAGAGTCCTCACATCTGTCAAGCAGAAAGCGATTTTAAACTTAATTTGTGATCAAAATTAAAACGCTTTAAAAGCATAGCTATAGGGTACTACACGCCCTATTCTTGGCTTTCTCCCCACACCTTCAAAGGATGCAACCCCCTTCTTAAACCGGTTGATGAATAATCCGCCTTCTCAAAAATAGCTCCTTCTCAGATTCCCATTTCATATGGTTCCTTTCACAAAATTATACAAGCAAGCCCTCCCTTGAATATTCATCACACTCTCTCATCAAAACACCCCATGTATAAAGTCTTATGTCTTATATCACCACACCCGCAAACGATAGCGTTTTACAGCACAACAGAATAAGCATTTATCCGTATTTAAAGGGGGCTACCTTTTCGCTATGGACGCTCTCTTTATTTTAGATGATGTGCATTAATATACCTGCTATAAAGACTTAGTATCTGTTATAAAGTTTTAAAGGCATATTTTTCCTCTAAAATCTCAATGCTACAGCAACTCTATCATAAGGCAACACATTGATTTATAATGAGTATTCATTATTTTACATGTTAAATGAGAATCCAGAATATCGTAAGATTCTTTCATTTCAAATCTGTTCCATGTTGAATCAACCAAAACTATATCTCTTGCAGGTTACAAGTGGGAAGAGGCGTATGGATAAAAACTATTAAGTAAGAATTAAAAATGCCTCTAATGAACCGTCTCAAGTACCAAGAGCTGTAAGCAACACCCACGAGCTGGCAAACTATGTGATGGTGCAAGGCTTACTCCGTTATGAAGCGTAAAGATGGGGGGCTCAATGGCTTTACCGTTATACCCTTTACGAACAGCGTCGCAAAATAGGCTTGGATACCTTGAGAGATATTTCTATAAGACAATGTATCTAGTTCTCTCATGATCATAATCCTCAATCTGATAAAGTTGAAACAAACAATAGGATTGCGAATATGATTTAGGGAGCTCATCTGAAAGATGAAAAATGATAAAAAATTCCGCTATAACAATTGAAGAAGCGAGCATTCGTTGAGCCGTAACTTCTTTATTTTAGAATTTTTATATCACACTTTACTGTTGAGATGCATGACCACGGTCTGTAACATCAAGCTTTGGCGAGAAAAACATTTCAGTATCTGCTTGTAAGACATTTTGACAGTTTTTAGATTCCTTAACAGCTTGTCCTGAAAAAAAAACACTTCATTCCCCATTCTTCTTTTAATTTTGCATCTTTTTTAAAATCTTCTACGCTATAGTTTTTTTCACACCCCACGACGAATAATAGAGCCGTGCATAATAAAATAATTTTTTTTCATTTTATCCCTCTTTAAATATCTTATCTGTTAATATCATCCCCCCAAATGAGGGTTGAATTTTCACACTGTATGAGAATACAGCCTCACTATCACTGACTTGCTTTCAAAGTGAACACTCTGAGTAAAATAACGCAAAGAAGAGCTCACAATAGCTATCATATGAGTTTGTCATAAAATACAATGAGAAGGGAAAGGGCCAAAACTGAACACAAATGACGAAATCAGAAGGCGCATTAATGCTTTTGTCCAACTGATTTCAAATAGTTACATTGCAATAGGCATCGCCCCTAGCCCTATAGAAAGCCTATGAGCATTATAATACTTAAGTCTCACGATCAATGGGTGACAAAGCCATAACAAAAAAGTATGAGCTCTTTTTACCTATTTGTATGTTGATTATTGTTCCCCCATCGAATGCTTAAATAGAAACGTTTTATGGTACATAGAAAACAATCAACAAGGCAAATCATTTTTACGAAGATTTCTTCGTGTAGAGTCTACTTGAAATCCATCCATCTTTTAGAAATCTGAATTTAGAAGCAGATAATTATGAAAGTTTTTCAAGGAATGCAACAGATTGATCACTTTTAAAGAAGTAAAAAACGTGATCCAATCCTGAAGATAAAATTCTGATGAAGAAAACTTTTGCTAGGAATTCTTTTAAGGCATTGTAAAATATTCTATCAGTTATATCAAACGTTATCCCATTTTGGGGGCTGTTCATTTTCCACTTTTTCAACTTCGCTCTAGAAATCCGTTTCTTGAGCGTTTTTTATCGTCTCACTTTCTCCTTCAAACACAAATACTCAAAAATGCTTTGCCACCAACAATGAAGTTTTCCTGCTTGTATAAAACACATAAGTAAAAATAGAAGAGCGATTTTGAGAGCAAACCTCCCTGAAAAAGGAAGTATCATCCATTTACTTCATAAACGAAAATAATCTCACGGTTTATTCAAATTTGCTCTATGGTTTGGTACAATTTTATTGATAAAGCTTTCTCTATAAAGATTTAAGTAAATATGTTCGTTAAAACCAATCACGGACTTGCAAAGGGGTTGTAAGATCCATTATCTCTCCGCCATTTTAAAGGTTCAGTGAAATCACTTGACCAAAGACCAATCTTGTTGCCACGTGCTTTTTCTTCCGCATGATGATACTGGGCTGGAATAGGATTTTTTCCCTCTTTTGAGAGTACCAACATACCTTCTGTAAGACCTGCCTCAGCTAAATCAACCCCTTGAACAAAACATTGCGCATAATAAACACCATTGTGCATCAAAGCCTGTTTACAGGATAAATCCTGCCCAAGTGTTTTGGTGACAAGCCAAGCCATTGTAACCACACCACAGGGCCATTCTTGATCATTTAATCTTGCTTTTTGACGGGGTGCACATGTGTCTACACCATAAAGATGAATATCACGGATGATATGTGATCGCCAAGATTGTGCAGAAGGCGTCAGTAATTTAAATGTAACCCCACTTGTAACAGAGGCCTTACCATGAAAAACAACAGCATTATTTGCAACATCGTTTAATGAAACACTCTTCTGCAAATCGAGAGCTGATTCATTTTTTTCTAATTGCTGTTTGGTGATAGATTTACCCAACTTTTTTTCTTCTCGATAGAGATCGACAATATCTTGTATATCTTGCGTCTCAAATGTTTTAAGAATGCTGAAATCCATTTTATCTTTATATTGGCTTAATCCCCACACTATGGAACCCATAATGTAAACAATAACAATCAATTTAAATAGCATTTCTTAACACGCTCGCTCAAAAAATTCATTGTTTTTCTATCCTTTCACATTATTTATCAGCAATCCCCTTGTTTTTAAAGAAAAAATTCAAATATCTGTGTTGCATATTAACTACACTTTGTAAAGAATAATATTCCTTCTTGCATTGTTTTAATATTGTTGTTTTTACAAACGAGTACAACTTAAAATTGCCATTTTCATGTAGCACAATCTCAATTTGAAAAGACTTCTGTCTCTTTAAGAAGAAGAGCTTGAGAGTGAACAGATCCACGATCAAGGCTTTTAAAACAAACAAACGAGGAGAATTAAACTGTCATCAAATGACAACACTCTCCAGTTTGTTAGAGGCAATGGAATGTCGACATATGAACAAATATTATTTGTTAAAGAGAGGTAAAATGACAGATAATAGATTCCAAAACATCATTTTTATCGTGACCATGCTGCTTTTTACGGCAGTTTTTGTATCTGATCTTTCTTATGCTGCTCCTGCTGCTAGTGGAGGTGGTTTCGGGAATCTTGATGGTGTTTTAGGCAACATTGTCGCAATGATGACGGGTGCAACGGCAAAGCTTATTGCAATTATATGTGTTGCTGCTGTGGGGATTGGTTGGATGTACGGCTTTATTGACTTACGCAAAGCAGCTTACTGTGTTCTGGGGATTGCTATTGTTTTTGGTGCCCCTGCTCTCGTTGGTAAATTAGCGGGCACAACATAAATGAACGAAGATACTCTTTTCCTTGCCTGTACGCGCCCAGCCATGTTTGCTGGTGTTACAATGGAAGCGATGGCGCTTAATGTCATGGCGACATCCATTCTTTTCATTTTGACCAGTGATTTTACCATGTTTGGTCTTGGGATTGGGATACACTTTATTTTGCGAGAAGTGACAAAGTATGATCACAACCAATTTCGCGTATTATTTGCATGGCTCAATACCCGAGGAAAACAAAAAAACCTCAACAGATGGGGAGGAGGTTCGACCTCCCCTTTACGCCTTATCCGCACTTATAAGGAACTAAGCTGAAGGAACGAAGCCGGTGAAACAGATGTCAATAATGAAACGGGAAACTTTGCCTGAAGAATATATTCCCTATATACGCTACATCAACCAACATGTCGTTGCTTTAAATTCACGTTGTTTAATGGTTGTGTTGGCTGTTGAGGGTATAAATTTTGACACTGCGGATATTGATCAATTAAATTCTTTACACAACCAATTAAACACCCTTTTAAAAAATATCGCAGACGAACGGCTTGCTTTATATTCTCACATCATCCGCCGCCGTGAAACGATATACCCAGAAGGTCATTTTCTTTCATCTTTTGCAACAACATTAGATGAAAAATATAAAAAGAAAATGGTTTCACAAGAACTGTATAGAAATGATTTGTTTATTTCACTGCTTTGGAATCCGGCAGCGGATAAAACAGAAAAGCTGGTTTCATTTTTTCAGCGCTTGAGCAAAGCGAAGAAAACACAATCTGAACCCGATGAGGAAGCTATTCGTAAACTCGAAGAGTTAAGTCAAGATCTTATGCAAGGTTTGGAAGAATATGAAGTCCGTCTGCTATCAATCTATGAACATGAAGGACTTTTATTTTCCGAACAAAGTGAATTTCTCCACCAGCTGGTAGGGGGAAGACGTGAGCGTATTCCTCTCACATTTGGAACTATTGCTTCAACAATTTACTCAGATCGTGTTATTTTTGGGAAAGAAATTATCGAAATTCGCCATGAAAGCAATGAACGCTTTGTGGGCATGTTTGGATGGAAAGAGTATCCTTCTAAAACACGCCCAGGTATGACTGATGGTCTGCTTACGGTGCCATTTGAATTCATTTTAACACAATCCTTTGTCTTTAAAAGTAAGGCAGCCGCCAGTGCGATTATGAGCCGCAAACAAAATCAAATGATCAATGCAGCTGATCGTGCTAGCTCACAAATCGATGCACTAGATGAAGCGCTAGATGATTTAGAATCAAACCGTTTTGTTTTGGGAGAACACCACATTTCTTTAGCTGTTTTTGCTGATCATCCCAAAATATTGTCTGAAAACTTATCAAAAGCACGTTCCCATTTAACCAATGGAGGAGCGGTGATTGCCAGAGAAGATTTAGGATTGGAAGCAGCATGGTGGGCACAGCTTCCTGGAAACTTTAGCTATCGGGCGCGTTCAGGCGCCATTACTAGCAGAAACTTTGCCGCTTTATCGCCTTTCCATTCTTTTCCCGTTGGCAAACTGAAAGATAATGTTTGGGGAGCTGCTGTCGCATTGCTAAAAACACAGGCTGGTTCACCTTACTATTTTAATTTTCATTATGGCGATCTTGGAAACACGTTTGTTTGTGGTCCATCGGGATCCGGTAAAACAGTGATTGTTAATTTTCTTCTTGCACAATTACAAAAACACAATCCAACAATGGTTTTTTTTGATAAAGATCAAGGAGCAGAGATTTTTGTACGGGCTGGAGGAGGGAAATACAAACCTTTAAAAAACGGGCAGCCCACGGGTATTGCTCCCTTAAAGGGCATGGAATACACCGAAAAAAATAAAATCTTTCTTCGTAATTGGATCTTAAAGCTGGTAAGCGCTGAAGGGCAAATCGTAACAGAAGAAGAGCGACAAGATATCGCCAAAGCTATTGATTCCTTAGAAAACTTACCCCCAACCCAGCGCTCTCTTGGTGCACTTCAACTGTTTTTTGACAACACATCCAAAGAAGGGATTGCCATACGGCTGCAACGCTGGATTAGAGGCAATGATTTAGGATGGGTTTTTGATAATGATCAAGATGATCTCAATTTAAATGCGCAATTCATTGGATATGACATGACCGATTTCTTAGACAATGAAGAAATTCGGCGTCCCTTAATGATGTATCTCTTTCACCGCATTCTTGATTTGATTGATGGGCGGCGCATCATTATTGTCGTTGATGAATTCTGGAAAGCTTTGGAAGATGATTCATTCAAAGCTTTTGCTCAAGATCGGCTAAAAACAATCCGTAAACAAAATGGCATGATGCTCTTTGCAACACAAAGCCCTAAAGATGCTTTGAACTCAACAATCGCGCACACAATTATTGAGCAGTGCCCCACTCAAATATTTTTTCCAAATCAAAAAGCAAATTATAATGATTATGTCGAAGCTTTCAAACTTACTGAGCGTGAATTTGAACTGATACAGTCAGAATTAAGCAGAGAATCCCGTCGTTTTCTCGTCAAACAGGGGCAAAGTTCCGTTGTTGCAGAACTTAACTTACGTGGAATGAATGATGAGATCGCCGTTTTAAGCGGCACAACAAAAAACATTGAACTCATGAATGAAATTATCAACGAATATGGAGCTGACCCTGACAAATGGCTGCCCATATTTTATCAAAGGAGAAAAAATCAATGAAAAAATATGGCTTAGTTACACTGTTATCTTTTTCTTTTATTTCTCATGCAATATCACAAACGACACCCGATGCGGAGGAATATTATAAACAAGCACTCGAGAACACACAAAAATTAGATGCTGCAAAATCAGAAACAGCTGAAACCATTTATAAAAGTGCAACAGATACTGCAAAAAAAATTAAAGAAATAAGTCAACAGCTTGAAAATATTAAATCAAAACCAGACACAAAACCCGAAGAATTGCAAACCCTTCGACAAGAGATTCAAGTAAAGCTTTCTCTTCTTCAAGCAGATCTTCAAGTAAGTTCTTTAAAACTTCAGTCTCTCGATATGATTCAAGCAAGAGATACGAAAACAAAAGATGAATTACGTGAAGAAAAGGAACAACAAAAGCATAAACATCTTGAGGCACAATTAAAAGAAAAAGAAAAACAATTAAAAGAAAAACTTGAAAGTACGAATACAAATGTCAGACTTTAGTTTTTCTCCCTTTGAAAGCGTTTCTGGGTATATTTTAAAACCCTTAGATAATGTGATGGACACAACGGTGAGTGGGCTATCTTCTGCTATTTCAGCGCCCTTAAATCTCGCTGCAATCATTTTTATCTTTCTTTATGGCTATAATGTTATGACAGGTCGCGTTGCGCTTTCCATGCATAGTCTTCTCAATAATGTTGTTAAAATCGTTGTTGTTACAACAATGGCAACGAATGCGGATACATTTAATACTTACGTCAAGGATATTTTCTTCAAAGATTTATCCAACGCTATTGGGAATGCGCTTAACAGCAATCCTGCAAGCTCCAATGTTTTTGATTATATTTTGTTAAAGGCAAGTTCGCGCTATCAAGAAGTCTTATACAATGCTTGGTTTTTTGAAAAGATCATTGTGGGTCTTCTTGGTTCTATCATGCTTCTCGCGGTTATTCTTTTTTGTATAGGTGGTTTTATTGTGCAAATGTTTGCACAAGTTGCACTCGTCATGATTATAGGTCTTGGTCCTCTATTCATTAGTTTGTATTTGTTCAATGCAACGCGAAAATACTCCGATGCATGGATTACAACTTTGATCAATTTTACCATTTTACAAGTTCTCGTGATCATGCTTGGAACCATTATATGTCAAGTTATCCTACAGGTTCTCAAAGTTTCATATGAATCAATCTATGTTCTTTTCCCCCCTGTCATCGTCATTTCGATCATAGGGGTTATTATCTTCCGTGCGCTTCCCGGTATTGCAACAGCGCTGGCCTCTGGCGGACCATACTTTAACACTGCTGTCTCTTCAGGAGGACAGGTTTTCACAATGCTTGCCAATAGTGCAAGAGCGAGTGGGAATGCAATAAAAAGTGCCACTTTACAAATCTCAGGAGCTGCCGGTAAAGGTGCGGCAGGTGCGGCGGCAAAAGCAGGAAGATCCGGAGGTGGACGTGGTCGATTTTAAGATAAAGCACCTCTTTAAAAGAATAAGCATTTTTGTTTTTGCCTTGCGTGCGCCCTTTGGCGCACGCACCATGATCTTTTTCCATGAAAGATCTAGCATCTTGGGTCTTACAACAAAACCAATCAAAATCTTGCATCATATAAATTTGTAAAAATGTTCAGAATAAAGGCTCTCATGCATTGTATTCCAAGATATTTGTGAGTTCAAAAAATGAAACGAAAAATAACTTTTGTTATGGTCCTAACAATCGCTCTTACTGGTTGTGCCTCTTTGAGTGGCCCTAAAAAACCACCACGCTGTAATGGCAAACATACACGTGCTTTAAATAAAGATAAGTGGAATTGGAACAATAAAAACGTTGTCCACTCAGAAAAGAGCGTAAAGCCTGTTACCACTCCCATCATTCTCAATACTTTGGAAAGTGAAAAGGTAACAGCCAATTTGGCACTCAATTCAGCTTTATTAAAGCCGGTTATTCATGAAGCACGATCTGATAAAAAAGTGGAGGTTATGCGTGAAAAGTGATGCCCTTGAAGAATATATAAAAGAAGCGCGCTCATTTGACATTGATCGCATGCATAGCATGCGCGTGCGGATGAAAATTTCCATGGCTTTAACAGTGCTTTTGGGATTGATGACGATTGCGCTGGCTTTAGCTGTCGCAGCTTTGACGCCTTTGAAAACAGTAGAGCCTTTTGTTATCCGCGTTGATAACTCAACAGGCATTATTGATACTGTAAGCGCCCTAAAAGAATCCCCTAACGACTATGATGAAGCGATAACGCGTTATTTTGCCAGCCAATATGTTCGTGCTCGTGAAGGTTTTCAAGCATCCGAAGCAGAAAACAATTTTCGCTTAGTTTCTCTTTTATCTTCTCCAAAAGAACAAAACCGTTTTGCAAAATGGTACGCGGGCAATAATCCAGAAAGTCCGCAAAATATTTATCATAACATGATTGCTACGGTCACAATCAAATCAATCTCTTTTATAAGCAAAGATCTTATCCAAGTTCGTTACTATAAAACGATCAGAGACTTTAATGAAAAAGAAAATATTTCCCATTGGATTTCAATCTTAAATTTTTCCTACGTGAACGCACACATTTCAACGTCTGATCGTCTTATCAACCCTCTTGGTTTTCAAGTATCGGAATATAGATCTGATCCAGAGGTGATAAAATGATCAGACTTTTACAAACAATCTCTTTAATTTTTACGATCACTTTCAGCTTTCACACAGTTCTCTCACTTGCAGAAACAGCGCCTGTCAGTGCACGTAAAGATAACCGCATCAGATTTGTCAATTATGACCCCTACAACGTCGTACAAATCATTGGCTCCATTCGCTCTTCGGTTCAACTAGAATTTGCCGTTGATGAAGAAGTAACCTATGTAGGAATTGGAAATTCGGTTGCTTGGCAAGTTGCTCCGGCTGGACACTTTGTTTTTCTCAAACCACGTGAAGTCCAACCTGTGACCAATTTACAAATTGTCACAAGCCGCCAAGATGGAACACAACGCTCTTATCAATTCGAGCTACAAGTCCGTGAAGGTGATGTTTCAGCCGGCAATGAGACGTATTTCTTGGTAAAGTTTCGTTACCCAGAAGATGAAGCATTACGTAAGAAATTAGCCGAAGCAGAAAAAGAAAAACAACGTGAAGAAAACTTTGTCAATGATATTTTAAATATCCATGAAGATTTTGGACCACGCAATTGGGCTTATGAAGCCCAAGGCTCTTCCCTTATTGAACCCGCTTCTGTCTATGATAATGGGAAAACAACAACCTTTATCTTTTTAGGCAACATTGAAATCCCTGCCATTTACATTGTATCGCCTGATGGGCAAGAAGCGCTTATTCCCAAATCGATTAAAGGCAACAAAGTTATTGTTCATGCAACAGGTGCACAATTCACGTTACGACGTGGGAATGAAGTATTGTGCATCTTTAATAAAAGGTTCGTACCAGAAGGAATTAATCCTGAAACAGGTACGACATCACCATCTGTACAACGTAAAATGAACCTAGGAAGCAGCCATGAATAACACCGTGGATGAAAAAAGCATTAATGATCGCGATACAATAAAAAATGCTCAAGGGAAAAGTCAACAGAACAATGTGGGGAAAGCTATTGCTCTTATTATTCTTTTCAGTGTCTGTCTTTATTTAGCCTATTCAACACTTGTTACAGACAAAAAACAACCAATTGAATCTTCAAAAGAAGGAAACGTTATAAAACAAACAGAGCTTTTTCGCCCTGCAAAGCCTACCCCTCCCCCCTTTGAACAGCCTCAACGAAATAACGCTCTATTACCAAAAGTCGAGCTACCAACACCAAACATCAATCAATTAAATTCTGATAACTCACTGCTGGAAGCAGCACAACGTGCTCCTGTATTAGCTTATGCAAGTACACAACAAGGCAAAATAAATTCACAAACAAATAATGGTGTTTTGCCTCACCAACTTGAAAGCAAACCTGATGAAATAACACAACGTTTTAATCATCTTCTTAAACCCACAGTGCTTGAAGGTATTCGTGCTTCAACCCTTGGCAATCGAAACTACATCATCGCGATGGGAACGTCTATCCCTTGTATTTTAGAAACAGCCATCAACAGTGATCAACAAGGTTTTGCCAGTTGTATTGTTTCCAGAGATATCTTATCAGACAATGGTCGTGTTGTCCTTCTTGATAAAGGCACCCAAATTGTTGGTGAATATCGCGCCGGATTGAAAAAAGGCCAAACACGTCTCTTTGTACTATGGAATAGAGCAAAAACCCCCAATGGTATCATTATATCCTTAGCTTCACCGGCAACGGATGCTTTAGGGCGTTCTGGTATGGATGGAGATATTGATAACCATTGGCTTGAGAGGATTGGGTCTGCGCTTCTTGTATCACTAATAAAAGATGTAACACACTATGCCAATAAACGTTTATCAAAAAAACAGGAAAAAGAAGAAACTGAAACAGTCTCTTCAGGACAAAACATCGCAAACATTCTCGTAGAAAATTACGCCAATATTCCTCCAACATTATCCAAAAACCAAGGGGAAATGGTGAATATCTTTGTTGCCCGCGATTTAGATTTTTCCAGCGTTTATAAATTGAAAGTCATCGAAAACAAAAAACAGATTATCAATCGAGCTGTTTCAAGAAACTTTTACAAAAATTCGGCGGTAACTTTAGAATGAACTCAAACTTACATACCATGAGCGATGAAACCGTTGCGATTGTTCTCACAAAACTTGAACCCATCAGTACTTTTTTGAAAGATGATAGTCTCTTTGAAATTGTTATCAATCGTCCCTATCAAGTAATGACTGAAGGGTTTGATGGATGGAAAACAATAGAAGCTCCGGCTCTCTCTTTTAATGAGCTTATGGGGATTGCGAAAGTTGTCGCATCCTATTCCAAGCAAAACATATCGGACAAAAACCCAATATTATCTGCAACGCTACCAGGCAATGAGCGTATTCAAATTGTCATTCCGCCCGCTGTCGAAAAAGACACGATTAGTATGACAATTCGTAAACCGTCATCGCAGAGTTTTTCTCTCGAAGAGCTCGCAAATAAGGGCCTCTTCTCGCTATGTGAACGGGTATCTTTCACGCCCTTGCATGACTATCATTCTCGTTTTAACGAACTCAAAATCATCGAGCATAACTTAGCTCATGCCTACTGTAATAAAGACTTTGTCTCCTTTTTAAATCAAGCTGTAGAATGCCAAAAAAATATTTTAATTGCGGGAAAAACCGGTTCGGGTAAAACAACATTATCAAAAGCATTAATCGCAAAAATCCCTCAAGAAGAGCGTATTATCACCATCGAAGACACACAAGAATTGGTGATACCACACCCTAACCATGTCTCAATGTTCTATTCAAAAGATGGACAAGGCTTAGCCTCCGTTGGCCCCAAAGAGTTGCTTGAATCATCTTTACGGATGCGTCCTGATCGTATTCTTTTGCAAGAACTTCGAGATGGTACAGCCTTTTATTATATCCGCAATGTCAATTCAGGTCATCCAGGCTCCATTACAACGGTTCATGCCTCAACAGCCCTTGCAGCCTTTGAGCAGATGACCCTTTTGGTCAAAGAAAGTGAAGGCGGTGGTGATTTAGAGCGTGATGATATTCGAGGACTGTTGATTTCAATGATTGATATCATCATCCAATGCAAACGGATTGAAGGAAAATTTAAAGTCACAGAAATTTATTACGATCCCTTCAAACAACGAAACATCTTTGGAGGGGACTAAAGGAAGATCACACCGGCTGCCAAAGGCTCTTTTAAAGAAACGATTGCAAATAAAAGGAAAAATGCGTGAAAACCAAAGAAACAGAAAACAGAGAAAATCTTTTATCGATGACAGAAGAAGAATTGAAAAAACGCCGTGAAGCCGTTGAATCAGCCATCAGCACCCATGCAATAGAGGGAATAGCGCTTCATTCCAAAACGTTGAAAATTTTAGAAGAATACGCAAAGGGGAATATTTCACTCGAAGAATTTAATACTCTTATGGACAACACGACATTATAAGGAAGCTACAATGCCAAAAGCAAAATTAAAAAAAACAGATGTGACATCCACAGTGCCTTCCCCTGAATATTATATGTATCCTAAAAGCAAAACATTAAAAAATAAATATGGAATAACAAACCTTGACGCTTTTACGGCAAGATGTGCGCATGATTCAGCAAAAGCGATGGTTAATCTGCGTGAAGCCCCCTTACCAGAAAAGTTTGATAGCTCCTATCTATGCCTTATTCATCAATGTCTATTTGAAAATACCTTTGAATGGGCTGGACAAACCCGCAATGTTCCCTTTACATTTGAAGATGGTACTACTGCCGTCGCTCCAGTAATGAAAAAAATAACAAATTTTGCAGTCGGTAGCAAATTACAAGAAGGTTTACAAAAATTAGATCAAACGCTTGCCGAAAAAAATAATTTGCAGGATTTATCATGCAAAGAATTTGCTTATGAAGCAGCCAAAATATTTGCCTCTCTCAACTATACACACCCCTTTAGAGAAGGCAACGGACGTACACAACGGATCTTTTTTGAAAATCTTGCCAAAGCCGCAGGGCATCAGCTTGATTTTTCACTGGTTACAAAAGAACGCATGTTGGTTGCTAGTGTTGCAGCAATACAAAATGACAATCTAGAACCAATGCAACATCTGTTTGACGATATCTCTAATCCCAATAAAATACCTCTTTTAAAGGAATTCATGAGCAACACGAAAGAACTTGGGCGTAGTGTGAATGATCGCCCTGTTATGGTCACAAAGGAAGGTGAAACCTACACGGGCACCTATAGAGGTGCTGGTCTTAACAGCTTTGCCTGCAATGTAAAAGGAGCTTACATTATCGGCAATAAAGAACATCTCACACCAGAACAACTCAAAACATTAAAACCCGGTGATAAATTTACCTTTACCGTTCCCGAAACAAAAGAGCTTGAAAGCATTCTTATTCCAGAAGAGAAATTAGCCCCTTTGACAAAAAATGAAACGGCCCAAATGGTTGCAGAAGATGCCTGTGTCCACGTAAGCCTAAAACAGGTCCAGAAACTGTCAAAAATTGTTTATGGTAATACAAAAACATTAGACAAACAGATGGTAGAAATCATCAAAAATCCAAGCTTAGGCCAACAGCTCGCCAACAAGATTGAAAGGGCACCGAGCTCTGTTTCTCGTCTTGCAGGTTTCAGTTTATGTGGACTACAAAATCAGGCACGTGCAAACGCTAAAAATCATATTGGTATGCTCTGTACTGCCGTTGCAAATTTCGCGTATGCTGTAAAATATGCTGAAAAGGAAATCACGCAAGAACATGCAACAGAACAAAGTCGCCTTGCAAAAACAATAGAAATGCCAAGTCAAAGCTTGCAAGATCTCTTCGCCTTGCCAAAAGAATTACAGCAGGAAGCTTTAGCAAAAAATCCTTTATGTCAAAAAGAGCTTAGCAACTTTGTAAAAAAGATCAACACCCGTCTTTCACCAAATGAACATAAAGCAGTTCAAAATAATGATTATGAAACACTGGCTAACAGTATTGGTGTATCAGAAAATAAAGCCAAACAAATTACACAAATTATTAAGCAAACCAAAGAAGTACATCAGCAAGCACAAATATGCACAATACGCCATTCCAAAGCATTCGCTATGGCCTGCTAAGAATGGATAAAACCTTCCTCCTTGATGAGAAAGGCTCATAAACGAAAACTGTTTGGCGTTATCTGCACCTTTGCAAAAAGAGATGAGAGTTAATATCACGTACCTGAAAAAGAGCATTTCGCAACATATTCTGATAGAATTGAGAGTAAAATACAATGAAATATACCAAAACACAAATGGTACTTATTTTAACACCAATCGCTTTAGGTGCTTTAACGATATTCCTTGTCCCTCATTTTTTACTGTTAATAACAAATGGACTAAAGAGCGATCAAATTTATTGGACTCTTCGTTCTGAGCCTTTATTAGTCTTAGCACTAACGGCTGCTGTTTCATTGTTGTATAGTCTGTCGCAAAAACTGCACTTACGTAAAATAATCACTTTTGTCTCCGTTGTTTTTTTTGGAACAACCGCTCTTTACTATATTGGTGGTGAAATAAAACGTTTAAGTCCCTATGTTGGCCAACAAGGAATAACGTGGAGCTATGCGCTTCAATTCATGGACCCCATGGTTGTCTTTGGCATCATCATTGGTGGTTTTCTTTCCATCATTCAATTCATAACAACCTCTCCACCTAAAAATAAGGTCAAGCGTGCAAAAAAAGGTGTTTTTGGTGAGGCCTCTTGGATGAATTTAAGAGAGGCAGCAAAAATCTTTCCTGCCAATGGGCAAATTGTTGTGGGTGAAAGATACCGTGTTGATCAAGATAATGTGTGCAAAATTCCCTTTGCGCCTGGCAATAAAACAACATGGGGAAAGGGTGGAACAGCCCCTTTGCTAACCTTTAATCTTGATTTTGGTTCAACTCATATGATCTTTTTTGCTGGTTCTGGTGGCTATAAAACCACAAGTACAGTAGTTCCTACGTGTTTAACCTATCCAGGGTCTATTGTTTGTCTTGATCCTTCAACAGAAGTTGCCCCAATGGTCAAATTTGCGCGTCAAAAGATGGGGAATAGAAATGTCATTGTTCTCGATCCCAATTCATTTTTAACAAAAAATTTTAATGTCATCGATTGGCTTTTAGACGACAGCGTACCACGCACACAACGCGAAGCGAATATTGTAAGCTTTTCCAAGTTGCTCCTTACAGATAAAAAATCAGACAATTCTTCAGCAGAATATTTCTCGACACAAGCCCATAATTTATTAACAGCTCTTCTTGCTCACGTTGTATTTTCTGATGAATATGAAGACAACGAGCGCAATTTAAAAACATTGCGTGGCATTCTCTCTCAATCAGAAACAGCTGTTGTTAATCAATTACGCATGATTCAAGAAACAACACCTTCTCCTTTTATTCGTGAAATGGTTGGTATTTTTACAGAAATGGCAGAACAAACCTTTTCAGGAGTCTATACAACCGCCTCAAAAGATACCCAATGGCTTTCTTTGTCCAATTACGCAGATCTTGTCTGCGGAGATGATTTTTTTTCCTCAGATATTGCAAATGGCAATACAGATGTTTTTCTCAATCTCCCCGCAAGCATTTTAAACAGTTATCCAGCTATTGGACGTGTAATTATTGGCGCCTTTCTCAATGCCATGGTTACAGCAGACGGTAACTATAAAAAGCGTGTTTTATTTGTCTTAGATGAAGTTGATCTTCTAGGCTATATGAATATTTTAGAAGAAGCACGCGATCGTGGACGTAAATACGGTACATCCTTAATGCTTTTTTATCAATCCTCTGGTCAGTTGGTCAATCACTTTGGAGAAGCCGGAGCACGCTCATGGTTTGAAAGCTGCTCTTTTGTCAGCTATGCTGCCATTAAAGACCTCCAAACAGCCAAAGACATTTCAGAACGCTGTGGACAAATGACCGTTGAAGTCACCGGAACAAGCAAATCAAGAGGCTTATCCTTAGGAAAGAGTTCATACAACGTCAATTACCAACAAAGAGCCCTGATTTTACCCCATGAAGTTATTCAAGAAATGCGTCAAGATGAACAAATTATTCTTATGCAAGGACACCCCCCTTTGCGATGTGGTCGCGCCATTTATTTCAGAAGAAAAGAAATGTTAGCCGCAGCTGCAAAAAACCGCTTTGCCCCACAAAAGAAAAACTAACCTCCTATTATGAGATCTTGACTATGAAAAGAACAACCACAAAAACAACATAGATTTCTATTTTTTAAAAACCCGTTAACAAAAAGTTTTTGAACGCTTCCTCACACATATAAGGAAAACATGATAAAAAAATCCGTGTTTTTTCCTTTTTGTATTTTGTGTATCGTTTTACCAGCGCCCATCATCTTTATAAAAATACCACCCCCTCAAATCACCTATAACTAAACCAACATCTCTACTTGGGAAAGTCTGCAAATACATTCCTACAAAGCTTTTTGTGTATAATTTATCCCCTACAAACAACCAAAAACATTTCACAACGCTAATCCCCAATATCAAGACTTAAGAAAAACAAAAGATTGATCTTTGAGACAAGAACTCTCAAAACACCCACACTCAAGAACATCGATTTTTTCCCAAAAAACATTTAAGATATACATCAAAATGAATAAATCATTCTTATACAAGCTTTTCCCCCTTTACGATATCATAAAGTGTTCTATTTTAATGATAAAGCGCTGAAAAAGGCTTTTCTCCCAACCAAAGAAAGAGTTTTCTCTCTTATGGATCTTAGAACAGCGCAATACAATAAGAGCAACAATACAAAATAAAAAACATTTTGTTGCAAAAATACACAAACAAGATGTTCGTATGGCAAGATATTCATATGGAGCAGTAAGAAAAACATAATGGAGAAAAATTCTTGATAACTGCTTTTACCCATAGATTCACCAATCTGAGTACTGTGTATAAAAAGTACCAGCACCATCCGCTAACCAAGAGCGATCGCACCCGCCATATCCACGCCCCTCATCAAAGCGCTCTTGCAAACAACTTTGTTAAAGGAAAAAAACAACAATTTTAAGCAATATTTTTCTTTTTGACCTCTTCCTTACACCTCAAAGAACGAAGATTTTACCCAAAGTCAATTTGTAGAAAATCCATTTTCTAACTACTCATGGGATTCATATCAAGGCCCTCAATACCAGTATTTTACAGCACAAGGTAATAAACAAAGGAACCATCAGAAAAACTTTTCAAAAATAAATGAAAAAAGAAAATAGGCATGAAAACAATCATAACAGAACATTTTGCACCTCTTACACCAAAAACCTTTCAAAAGCATCACAAAACGATTGCTACAACTATCCATACACTGGAGGGAAAAGTGCTTTCTCTCATAACTACCAAAATCTCAAAAGAATACGCGAAGGGGAATTTTTCACATGCAGCGTTTAAGACGCTCATCAACCACCACCCTACCTACTTAGGAGAGATTATATGTTAGAGCAAAATTATCTATATAAAGGTACCCCAACACTCAAAAATAAATATGGCATAAAAGACCCCAAAAAACTGTATGAACGCTGTGCTCATGATACCGCCAGAGAAGCCGTCAATTTTCGCCACGAACCACTTCCACAAAAATTTGATGCTTCCTATCTAAAACTAATCCACTGGAGCCTCTTCCACAGAACTTTTGAATGGGCTGGAAAAACCCGCGATACATCCTTTACATTTGAAGACGGCACCACTGCCCATATGCCGGCGATGCGTCCCAAAGGTTATGAAGTTCCTTTTGCTATCGGACCGCAGATTCAAAAAGAACTAAAAAAACTCGAAAAAACACTTAATGAGAAGAACAATTTAAAAGGTTTATCGCGCCAAGAATTTGCTGAAAATGCCGCAGAAGTTTTTATGGCGCTCGAGCACGCACATCCTTTCAGAAAAGGGAATGGGCGCGTCAATCGAATGTTTATGGAAAAACTTGGACAAGCCGCAGGACATACCATTGACTTTTCTTTCATCACAAAAGGACGCATGACAGCAGCTTGTATTGAAGCCATGCAATATGGCAATCCCCAACCGATGAAAGATCTTTTTGAAGATATCACACATCCGCAAAAATCCCTTGTTTTAAAAGAATTCATCTCCCAAATGAGAAACGCGGGACTGGATGAAATTAACAATCGTGTTGTTGTTGCAACAAAAGAAGATGTAACCTACGAAGGCGTGTTTAGAGGTTTTTCAGCAGAAGGTTTTGTCATGGAAGTAGAGGGTGCTTTCGTAGTCGGCCACAAAGATGATCTCCCCCCAGAACTCGTCAAAACATTACAAAACGGTACTCGCCTCTGCTTTCAAAAAACCAACGTTCAAAATGTAAAAGAAATATTGATCCCAAAAGAAACATTAGAATCTCTCACCCATGAAGAGTTATTCACAAAGATTTCAAATGACGCTTATGTTGAAGCATGCCGAAAAGAAATCAAAAATTTATCAAAACTCGTTTATGGTAAAATCCACGCCTTAAATACAAAAATAGATATCTTAACGGCTGATCCAAGCTTAGGAAATCAATTTGCTGATGAAATTTTACAAAACCCTCAATCAATTTCTAAACTTGCAGGGAGAAAAATACTTGACATGAAAAGCCCAAATCGCAGACTGGCGGAACAAACTGCTCCACAACTCAGCCAAGCCCTTAAAAATTATGCCACAATAACACAACAAACAAAAGAAGAAATTTTAGAGCAACATCAAAGAGAACAAAATCGCCTGAGTCACGCTGTCGAAACACCTGGAAAAAATTTACAAAACCTTTTTGCCTTACCAAGAGAACAACAAAAGGAAGCTTTATTGCATTCTCCAACACTACGACAAGAACTCCATCACTTTTCGCGCCAACTACACAATCGTCTATCCTCAGAAGAGCGTAAAGCCATACAAGAAAAAGATCATACCAGACTAGCGTGCCTCCTTGGGACATCGGAAAGCAAAGCAAAAGAAATTGCGAATACTGTAAAGAACACCCAAGAAGCACAATGTCAAGCCCGCAGCTTGAAAGTTAGTCGCTCTTCATCGCTTGCTCTTACCGGCTAAAAACGCGTGAACTTTTGCCTTCCAACTAACTCTTAGCGCCAATCATTTTATCTCCATTACGCTCACCAATTGTTTTAAAATGGTACAAAAAATAGTCCTAAAAATGAATCCTTTAATTTGATGTAACTTATTGATAATATTTCATAAAAAAACTGTATAAAAGACATAAATGTCCACTATATATCAATATGAATAGCGCAAAATCTTTGGAGGTCATTTAATTTGATATCTTACCTTATCCTAAAGTTGTTATCAAAAAAGTGAGGAATGCGCCAAAGAGGTTTTCTAAAAATATTGAAAGGAAACAGCCATGAAAAAAAGTCACCCACAACCAGCCCCCCAGAACCCACAACCCCAGAGCCAAGACCCCCTCTATGCCAAGGTTAATAAACCACCCAAAGAACAGCGCAACCCACAACACTATACACTTCAACAACCACCAGAAACGGTCTTTGCTCCCAAAAAGCCACTTGACCAACAAAACCTAGGATCTCCTAATGTAGAAGACCTCTACGCAAAGGTTAATAAACCACCCAAAGAACAGCGCAACCAACAACAATACACACTTCAACAACCACCAGAAACGGTCTTTGCTCCCAAAAAGCCACTTGACCAACAAAACCTAGGATCTCCTAATGTAGAAGACCTCTACGCAAAGGTTAATAAACCACCCAAAGAACAGCGCAACCAACAACAATACACACTTCAACAACCAGCAGAAACGATCTATGCTCCCCAACAGCCACTAGGAAATCCCTATGACAGACTTGGTGGAAGACCAAGTGATGGGCGGCGCACCGACAGACTCGTAGACCCCTATAAAATAACGGACTTGGAAGCGCAAGGTTGGCAAACACCCTATGATACAATTGGTGGAGGAGCACAGGGTGGAGGACATCGCCAAGAACCGGAACATCTCTATGCAGAGCTTAACTTTGATGAACGTGGTGAGCCCTCTCCCCAAAGACCACTCGAATCTGTCTATACAACGGTTGGCATGGGGGCTGAAGGTAGGCAAGAGTCTGAACAACTAGAAAATCCTATCTACCAAGGCGTTGGAGGAGGAGCAACACCCCCTCCCAGAACCCAAAAAGATGTGGTTACAACAAAGCTTTTAAAAAACGTAGACTTTCAATATGGTGTAAGAGAAACGCAAGAGTGGTGCAGAGTTGTTTATGGTAACGAACATGCTTTGAATAACCACCTTGCTAAAATTCTTGACAACCCTCAAAGTGCAGAGCAAATCTTATGGGAGCTTGCCGAACATCCTGAAGGTCCTGGCAAGCTTGCGGGGAGCAAAATACTTGGTGTAAAGTCTCCAAGCCGCAGAGAAGCTGAAGATGGTTTTTCTCCCCTTTGCTCAGCTCTTGAGAGACATATACATAATACACAAAAGCTCCATAAACAGTTTACACGGGAGCATGAAAGAGAAAGAGGTCAAAGACAAGAAAGTCCAGAAAGAGAAGCAGAACACAGACACCACCACCACCATCATCATCGTCATGCAAGAGGACAAGAACAAAATAGTCCAGAGCACAGCCCACAAAGACAAAGACATGGAGAAAAAGGAATGGCTTTTGCCATGTAAGTGGACATAAACGTAAAAACAGATAGTTTTTGTTTTTCATTTAATCTTTTTTTCATAGAATCTCTTGGCGCAAATCATTTCATAGCGATTGCGCCAAGAGTTGTTTTAGAATGTTACAAAAAATAGTTCTAAAAGTGGATCCTGTAATTTATTGTAACTTATTGATAAAATTTCATAAAAAAACTGTATAAAAGACATAAATGTTCATTACATATCAATATTGAATAGCGCAAAATCTTTGGCGGTCATTCGGTTGGATATCTTCCTTTATATAAAAGTTATCAAAACTAAAAGTGGGGAATGCACCAAAGAGGTTTTCTAAAAATATTGAAAGGAAATATGTATGAAAAAACATCATCCACATCCTTCTGCAAATCCAGAAGCCCTCTATGCACAAGTTAAGAAACCAAACAGAGGAAACCAGCGCGGACCAAAACCAGAAGAAGACGTTCTATACGCAACTGTTAGCAGTGTTTCTCCTTCAAGAGGGAGACATCCTGATCGGGGAAGAGAAAGTTCTGAAACCGATTACACAGAGGTTGCTCCCCCAAAACGCGAAGAAGAAGTTACATACGCAACTGTTAGCAGTGTTACCCCTTCAAGAGGGAGACATCCTGATCGGGGAAGAGAAAATCCTGAAACCGACTATACAATGGTTGCTCCACAACAAAGAGGAAGACCTTCATCTTCCCTCACAGCTGATCAAATAAGTGTCATACTTTTAAAAAATCCACAAGTTCAAGCATATGCACAAGAGGTCGTGCATTGGGGTACAACTGTTTATAACAGTGACACGCTTTTCCAACAGCACTTGCAAGACATACTTAAAGATCCCACTAAAGGAAAAGAGCTTTCAAATCAACTTGCTGAAAATCCTGAATCTATGCACAGGCTTGCTGGACGCTCCACACTTGGCTTAAAAAATCAAGCACGCAAAGCAGCTGAAGACGGTTTTAAACTGCTCGTTGATGCCATTGATGGTTATACGAAAGCTGTAGAAAATGCAATGGAACAGCTATTGCACACCCCTCTAGCGGAACAAAGACGCCATCAAGAAAATTCTCAGCAAGTTGAGAGACACCATCATCGTCATCATCATCACACAAGAGGACAAGAACAAAATAGTCCAGAGCACAGCCCTCAAAGACAAAGACAAGGAGAAAAAGGAATGGCTTATGCCATGTAAGGGGTCATAAACATAAAAACAGATAGTTTTTGTTTTTCATGTAATTTTTTTTCAGTGAGTTTCTTGGCGCAAATCGTTTCATCGCGATTGCGCCAAGAATTGTTTTAGAATGTTACAAAAGATAGTCCTAAAAATGGCGCCTGTAATTCACGACAACTATTGATAACTTATTGATAATATTTCACAAAAAAACTGTATAAAAGACACAAATGTCCATTAAGCTGATTGCAAATAGCGCAGATCTTTGGAAACTCATTCAGCTCGATATTTCTTTTGTCTCAAAGCGATCCAAGCATAAAAGGCAAGAATGCACCAAAGAGGTTTTCTAAAACAATTTTTGAAAGGAAACATGCATGAAAAAAAACCACCCTCATCCTTTTCCATCCTCTTCAATACAAGAACTTATAAAGCTCTATGAACAAGCAGCGGCAGAGGTCTCAGGCGCAGCCCCCCTTCCTAAAGAAACGCCTTCAAAAAGCAAAAGACTGTCATCCATACCGGAAGAAGATGAGGAAAGACAATCTCTTTTAAGCGAAGAAACTGTATATACATCAACAAATCCAACAGCTTCGTTAACAAGAGGCGGCTCGACCAAAAGGCAGCAAAAAACTGAAACGACACACGCAACAGTTACTTCACAAGTTACCCAAAGGACAACAAGAGTTCTCTCAGAGGAAGAAATCATTCTATTGCTTCCACACCATTCATTGGTTCGAACCTATCAAGAAGAAATCCAACGTTTATCTGCGAGTGCCTATGGTAACCCAAACATTTTGCAAGAAAAAATGCAGGAAATTCAAATAAATCCCGCTGCAGGAGAAGAGCTCTCATGGCGCATGGCAGCTTATCCTGAAAGTCTTGCTAAACTTTCCGGCACTAGCATGTTGGGCTTTAAAAATCGAGTGCGTAGACAAGCGGAAGAGAGTTATTCCACTCTCAGTATCACCATTGATTGTTATACAGAAGCTGTAAAACAGGCAAGAGAGAACCTCTTACAATCTCCAGAGCAAGAACTCAAAAACTATGAACGCTTTATGGGGAAGGAAGCCGTCGCTAAACTTCTACAAAAACCAGATCGTTCCCAAAGGGAAAAAGAAAGCCTTTCAGAAGTAGAAATTTCTACCCAAATTCACCAACATTCAAAAGTCAAAAGACACCATGCCCAAATTCAATATTGGTGCGGAGTTGTTTTTGGCAACACAAACATTTTGCAATCACAAGTGGAAACACTTTTCCAAAACCCTGAAACAATAGAAGCACTCGCACAGCAACTTGTCGGAAATCCTCAATCTTTTCACAAGTACGCTGGTCGTAACTTTTGTGGCTTTAAAAATCAAGCACGCAGACATGCTGAAGCTGGTCTTTCTCACCTCATTGACGCCACTGACAATTATGCAACAGCTGTAGCACAAGTAAGAGAGAGCTTTTCAAAAACTCAGCAGACAAAACAAGAACACAATGAAGCATCTTCTGAGAGATCGCAAAACTTGCATCAACAACAAAGCGTCTTACAGTCTGCTCAACGCCCCGAGCCTTCAATAGTAACGCATGAAGGAGCAACAACCTCTACGCAACAAAGAGAAACAGATATTCGTCCTCGCAAAACTACCGCCCCAAAAGCGATGGCTTTTGCCAGCTAAACAGGACATAAGTTTTCACATTAAATCTAACATCTTGGCGCAACACAGAACAGGGGTGTTTGCGCCAAGAAAGAGAGAAAATTGATAGAAAATTTATTTTTCCGTCCCTTAACCCAAACACTGGAGAAAACAATCTTTAGAAAATGATTATGATCTGAGCCAAGAAAGCCCCATCTTGTGAAACCATTCAGTTTGATATCTGCTCTCGTAAAGACCGAGTAAAAAAGCATAAAACAGAATAAAAACCAACGTACGTTTTTAAATAGTATTTAAAAACAATATTGGAAGAGTTTGAAAGGAACATGCATGAAAAAAAGAAATCCCTCCCCTTTTATCACCGAAATGATGGAAAAATTTCAACAACCGGCTGAACAATCCCCCACCAGAACCCCTCCTTCCCAAGTTTCTCAAAATTTGCCAAAACCAACTGTAGAAAAACGCCCAGAAAATTTATCACACCACCCAAAGGTTGCGCCACCGCCCCCCCCCCGCATGAGAGCAAACACTCAAACCAGCACAATGCCCTCCAGCGCTAAAATCCCCAGCACCAAAACCCAAGAGATACCTCCTCTACAAACAAAAGTAGCTCCGCCCAAACCCCCACGCACAAAAGAAAATCTACAACCCAGCTCACAAATCCAAGAACGCTCCTCTCCGCACACAAAAACGCCTCCACAAAGACCACCACGTGCAAAAGATAGAGAACAAAACAAAACAACAGCTCAAGAGAGAGAACTCCTCTATGCAACGCCTACTTCGCAAACACCCCCACGCATGAGGGAAAAAGCACAAACCGGCACAAAAATCCCCAGCTCACAAATCCAAGAAAACTCCTCTCCGCACACAAAAGCAGCTCCACAAAGACCACCACGTGCAAAAGATAGAGGACAAAACAAAACAACGGTTCAAGAGAGAGAACACCTCTATGCAACGCCTACTTCGCAAACATCGCCACGCATGAGAGACAGAGTGCAAAACGGTACAAAAATCCAAAATCCTGAAACATACGACCCAAGTGTTAGACCCAAAACACCATCACATATGAAAGTCAGACAGCAAAGCAGTTCATCATCACAAGACAGTGGAACATATGCCGTCCCACCTTCAAGAAAACCGCACCGTATGGGAAACAGAAAACAAAGCGATACTATCGTCCCAAAACCTGCCTCTCCACACACAGCAATTGAACAACCAAAACCGTCTCACGGACAAAAATCATCTATTAATACAATGGAAAGAGAGCTGTTACTCGTAGCATATCAAGAAGAAATACGATTTTTGTGCGAAAAGGTTTATGGCAACAGGCTTATTTTAGAAGAAAGAATAGAAGCAATCAAAGAAAACCCCAATATGGGAGAACAGCTCTTATGGGATATTACAGAACAGCCTAAGTCTATTTCTAAGCTTGCTGGTAGAAAAGTTCTCGGCATAAAAAATAACGCGCGCAAACAAGCTGAAGAAACTCTTCCTACCCTATGTGCTGCTATTAACGGTTATATGTATACTTCAAAATATACAAAAAGTGAAAATATTTCACAAGGTTTTCACACGAAACAACAACATCAGCGACAAGCACAAGAGAAAGATCCAATAAATCAACATTTACAAAATTCGCTCAATTCAGAAAAGAAAATAAAGCCTCTCTCAAATCAGGAAATTGCCCGCAGAGTTCAACAAGATCCATCGGTTCAATATGGTCAAAGAGAGATCCAATATTGGTGCCAAATTGTTTATGATGATCCATTTATTTTACAATATAGAATGGAAGATATGCACAAAATTCCAGAGATGGGAGAAGAGCTTGTATTTCAAATTGAAAAGGATTCTACATCTTTTGCTCCACTTGCTGGTAGAAAAACCCTTGGCATAAAAAACGGAGCACGCAAAGCCGCTGAAGAAAATATCCCTACCCTTTGTACCGCCATTAAGGACTATGCTGATACAATAAAACAGTTAAGAGAAACCATTGTGCAAAACCATCAGGCAGAACAACAAAAACGTTATCAACCACCTACCGATCTCGATAAAAAATTACAAAAGCAGCAAAGCTTATCGCAGCCCCTGAAGCTGCCTGAACGCTCAACAGCAAAGCGGCATAAAGAGGTTACAGAAACTTCTAGACAAGAAGACCAGCCGCAAGTTCGACCGCGCAGAGCCGAAGCATCAAAAGCAATGGCTTTGTCGTGATAAATCTCACAATTGTTGGCTTTTTATCCAAAACTTTGGTGCAATTATCTTGCCAAGATTGCATCAAAGACGGTGTGTGAAATACAGAAAACTTTGAATAAGACACCCCATTATTTTACAGAATTCATTGATAAAATTTCACGATAATACTTCATAAAAATTACAAACTTTAACTTTGTTCCATGCGAATAAGGTCAATTTTTTCAATCATTCAAATAGGCATTCTTCTTTAAAGAAAACACCATAAAATAATAAAAGGCAAAAAATATAAAAAAGCTTTCAAAAAATAATGTTAACATTTGAAAGGAAATATGCATGAAAGAAAACACAGAACATTGTGCCTCCTCTACACAGGAAGAATTGCAAGAACAACACTCTGTAATTAATGCAGCCATTTCAAAGCAAATCAATGAAGAAGCGCAAAATTTTTTCTACCCCAATAGCAAAGTGCTTAAAAATAAATACCGCATCAAAGATAAAGAAATATTAAAAGAATGCTGTTCTAATGATGTAAAAAAAGAAATGATAAAACTGCATCAAGAACCTCTACCAGAGCAGTTTAATGCCTCTTATCTAAAATACCTTCATCAACGCCTCTTTTCCCGTGCATTTGAATGGGCCGGACACACACGCGAAGAGCCTTTTACATTTGAAGATGGTACTGTTGCTTCTATGCCCATTTTGAAAAGAAAAGAATTTACAAAACCTTTTGCGATTGGCAGAAAAATACAGAAGGGACTAGAAAAGTTAGATAAAACGCTTTCTGAAAAGAATAATTTACAAGGCTTAACGCGCGAAGAATTCGTTGAACAAGCCGCTGGAATAATGATAGATTTGCACCACTTGCATCCTTTCAGAGAGGGCAATAGGCGCACAAAGAGACTGTTTGTTGAAAAACTCGCTCAAGCAGCAGGACATGAGCTAGACTTTTCTCTTGTGAGCAAAAAACGTAAAGACTTTGTCCGCGCCGCTGCCATGGAACATGGCGATCCAGAGCCTATGAAGCATCTGCTTGAGGATATCTCAAATCCAGAAAAATTGCTCATTTTACAAGAATTTACCAACTCTATGAGAGAGCTTGGATTGGATGAAAAAAATTATTATCTCACTGTCGTCGCAAAAGAAGGAGAAACCTATCATGGTACCTACAGAGGCAGTGGACCCAATGGCTTCATGCTTGATGCCAACGGGACTTTCATCTTAGGAAATAAAAAATATCTCACCCCAGAGCAAATACAGACATTAAAAATCGGTGACGCCCTCTCCTTTACAGCGCCCAAAACTCAAAACCCAGAAAAAAACATTGCTTCCAGAAAAAAAAGAGCCGTTCTCACAAACGATGAAATAACTGAAAAGAGCAAAGACAACGCATCCATTCAAACAAAGAAAAAAGAAAAAGCCCATTTTTCACCATGGAGTGCCCCTCATGCTTTACATGACAGCATTGAAGTTATGCCCGAAAATTTGCAAGAACAAGAACAAATGACCAAACCAATTGCTCAATCTTCTTCCTCTATGAGGCAAATGCAAAAAGATTTCCAAAAAAACATTTTACAGACCAGCAATACAGCGACAAATAATCCAATATCTGTCCAAATGACAAAGGAAAAACGCTCTGATCATCAAGAAAGAATGAAACAGCCCCCAAAAAAAGCAATGGCATACTGGGACACTGGTACAAAAAAAAACGGACACCGTCCCTCTCACCTTACAGGAGAAATTATCCTCATCGCCTCAAACCGAAGAAAATAAGACAATGTACCGTAATTTCTTTTGCCCTAATAGTATCACCTTAAAAAATAAATATGGAATAAACGACTATAAAAAATTAAAAGTGCAATGTGCCCATGATACAACAAAAGCAATCATTCATCTACGCCAAGAAGCGCCACCGCAAAAACTAACTTCCACATATCTCCAATATATTCATCACACCCTATTTAAAAATACTTTTGAATGGGCCGGACAAACACGCGAAAAACCATTTACATTTGAAGATGGTACCGTTGCTTATATGCCAATGATGAAAAAAGCTGGGATTTCTTTTGCCTCAGCAAAACAGATACAAGAGGGACTAGAAAATTTAGATAAAATACTTGCTGAAACGAATAGTTTAAAAGGCTTAACCCGCGAAACATTTATTGAACATGTCACTGAAATGTTGATACAGCTCAACTATACGCATCCCTTCAGAGAAGGTAATGGACGCACACAACGAATGTTTTTTGAAAAACTTGGGCAAGTTGCTGGCCACACACTCGACTTTTCTCTTGTAACAGAAAAACGCATGAATCTTGCCAGCATTGCATCGCTAAAACATAACGATAAAGAAGAGATGAAGCATCTGCTTGAGGATATCTCAAATCCAGAAAAAATACTTATTTTAAAAGAATTCATGGACAATATGAAACATATCGGATTTGAGAGTCTTCATAATCATCTTATTATAACAGCAAAAGAAGGTCATACCTATAAAGGCTTCTACAGAGGCAGTGGACCCAATGGCTTCATGCTTGATGCCAACGGGATTTTCATCTTGGGAAATAAAAAAGATCTCACCCCAGAGCAAATACAGACATTAAAAATCGGTGACGCCCTCTCCTTTACAGCACCAAAAATTCAAAACCAGCAAGAAGTGCTTATCCCCGCACAAACAATAGCCCCCCTTACCAGCAATGAAATTGCCACAAGGATAAAAAACAACGCATCCATTCAAGCAAGAAGAAAAGAAATAGAAACTTTGTGCCAAATCATTTATGGCAATCGTCATATTTTGCAGGAAAGAATTGAGATGATCCATGAAAATCATACTGAAGGAGAACAGCTCACCTATCAAATTACCACCTCTCCCCAATCTATTTCTAAGCTTTCTGGTAGCAATGTATTTGGCATAAAAAACAACGCGCGTGCCCATGCTGAAGCAAATATTTTGCCCCTCTGTAGAGCCATTGATCGTTATATCAATATTTTTAAACAAACAGAAAGAGACATTCTCCATACCCATCATGAAAAACAAAGGCGGTGTGAACAGTCGGTAAAAATTCCTGAGGCTTGGATGAAAAATCTCTTTTCCTTGTCAAAAGCACAACAGCAAGAAACTTTATCAAACTCTCCTGAATTAAGGGGGGAGATAAGGACTTATATCAAAAAAATCAATGAGCGCTTATCCTCAAGCGAGCATGAAGCTATAAAGGAAAATAATCCTGAAAAACTTGCGAAGAGTCTTGGTACATCAACCGTTAAAGCAAAAGAGATTATGGAAATAATCAAGCAGATAAAAGAGATAGAACAGCATATACAACCCATGTATTTTTATAACCATAAATTCGATGAGCGCTTAGCACCAAACCAGTATCAATCTATCCAGCATCAATCTATAAAGAAAAATAATGAAAAAAAATGTTCCAACACTCTCGATAAAGAAGCAATTAAAGTGCAAAAAATGACAGAAAACGTCAATCAGAGTCCTAAAAGACAAGAAAATATTCAACCTCACAAAACAGAGCACGCAAAAGCGATGGCAATGAATATCTAAAAGGTTCATAAACTTTAACTTTTTTACCCTCTCTGGTGAAAATGATAGCCTTTACCCCCCCCTGCCTTCATCGGCAAATCAATCGACCTCAACGAGAATGGAAACCATGAGAGAGCAATTTTATCTTATTTTCTCAGATTTTATCCTCATCAACTGTGAAAAGAAACCTAAACAGGAAAAATAAAAGGATCAATCATTTTTGAAAATGATAATGAATCACTTTCATTACCTGTCGTGCTAAAAACAGACAAAATGCTGTTGAAAGATCACGTCTTCCTATCCTTTTGTTTATGTAATCTCTAAAACGAAAAGGCAGCCAAATTTGGAGAGAACATAAAGCCGTAAAAGTGAAAACCAATCACCAGCTTTACCATCCCCTTTTAGCTCAACCTTACGACTTTTTAAAACATCTAAAGCGCTGTTTTTTAAATAATGGAAATTGCACATTGTTTCATGCTTTTATTTTATTTGCGTTCTTTAAATAGGGTCATGCCCCTCACGTAAAACAGTACGGTATTGGGTTGCATTATTCACGACATCAAAACATAAAGAGAAATTATCATTATATATCCTTATATGTCCCTTAAAACTGTTATGATATTTCTCCCATATTTCAGTTTGAAAAAGAAATTTTAATTATTTTATGGCAACAATAAAAATTTTAATGCAACAGTAAACAAGGAGCATAAAAAAGTCTTCAAGCACCATTGTTGACAGAGAGATAAACACCGTCGTAAAACGCTTTCCAAAAGTATCCTTGATTAGGATAGAGATCAGATTTTTACGATTTAAAACGGTTTATTTCTCCTGTCATCGCTTCTCTTTTACAACAAAGTTGATATATCTTTATGACATTGATTAAAAAAATTGCAACAGTTGCTTCCGGAACCCTTATGAGCCGTATTTTTGGCTTCGTACGCGAAATGCTTATGGCAGCAGCCCTAGGGACAGGTCCTGTTTCTGATGCCTTTAACGCTGCTTTTCGTTTTCCCAACACATTTCGTCGTTTTTTTGCTGAAGGTGCCTTTAACGCTGCTTTCATTCCTCTTTTTGCAAAAAAAATCACTGAAGAAGGTCACGAAACGGCATGCAAATTTGCAGAAGAAGTCTTTGGCGTTCTCTTTTCGCTGCTCTTACTGTTAACGATTGCGATGGAACTGAGTATGCCTTTTTTGGTACGAACCATTATTGCCCCAGGTTTTACCGAAGATGCAACAAAATTTAACGCTACCATTCACTTTACTGCAATCATGTTTCCCTATTTAACCTGCATGTCGCTTGCTGCCATGATGGGGGGCATGCTTAATGCGCTGCGACGCTATTTTATTGCCGCCATTGCCCCACTCTTTTTAAACATTATTCTGATTGGTGTGCTTGCCTATGCTTGGATCTATAAACTTGACGCTTGGCATATCGGCTTAAATCTCTCTTGGGGTGTATTAGCAGCAGGGCTTCTTCAACTCACCTTAATTGCCCTTGCTTTGCGTCAAAGTGGAATGAAAATTTCCTTCCGCCAGCCCCATTTAAGTCCTAATGTTCGCAAGCTATTAACTTTAGCATTCCCAGCAGCCATTACGGGTGGCATCACACAAATCAATTTGCTCATTAATACCAACATTGCTTCTAGCCAATCGGGTGCTGTCTCTTCTTTGATGTACGCTGATCGTCTTTACCAATTGCCTTTAGGCGTAATCGCCATTGCCGTTGCAACCGTTCTTTTACCAGAATTAACACGCGCTTTGCGGAGCAAAAAGCATAAAGAAACCCACCATTTACAAAATCGCTCTATTGAATTAACATTGTTGTTAACACTTCCAGCATCCATTGCTTTTTTGCTGCTCTCCACTCCCATTGTCAGTTTGCTCTTTGAGCGAGGACAATTTACCAGTCAATCAACACACCATGTTGCACAATTACTAGAACTTTATGGATTAGGACTTCCAGCTTTTGTTCTTATTAAGGTCTTTATTCCTAATTTTTTTGCCCATGAAGATACCAAAACACCGATGATTTTTACAGGTATTTGCGTTTTCATCAATATCAGTCTCGCCTTAACATTATTTCCTATTCTATCTGCACGAGGCATTGTTATTGCTGAAATTACCTCTGGATGGGCCAACACCCTGTTGCTGTGGAGTGTCCTTATCAAACGCGGTTATTGGAAATACGACTTCCAACTGATAAAGCGAATATTATGTCTCATGATGGCAACTCTTTTGAGTGCACTAGCCCTCTATTACGGATTGAATGTGTGTGTTTTTTTGTCTTTTCCTTTATCCTCACAAGCATCATTTTTCTTGCGCGCGATCACCTTAGCTGGGATCATGATTGGCATATTTTTGATCTATTTTAGTGCCTATTTTTTATTCAACACCCGTTCCTTTTTTCACACGCTTAAAAATTTGAAAAAACGCTCATAATATCTATACTTTGTCAAAAAAAATAAAATGAATAACCTTAATTGAAGAAAGAGCACTCCTATGGATACCTTCACACCACTTGTCTTTTCCGGCGTACAACCGAGTGGTCATTTACATCTTGGCAATTATCTTGGAGCCATTCAGCGTTGGGTTGAACTGCAAAACTCTCATCACTGCCTCTATTGTGTTGTGGATATGCATGCGCTCACAGTCAACCCAGATCCCCTTACTTTACGCGAATCCACCAAAACAGTGACAGCAGCCTTTTTAGCCTCCGGTATTGATCCTCAAAAACACATTATTTTTAACCAATCACGTGTTTTTCAACATGCTGAACTCGCCTGGATTTTTAATTGTGTTGCCCGTATTGGCTGGCTTCAACGCATGACACAATTTAAAGATAAAGCAGGAAAAGATCGCGAAAAAGCATCCCTAGGGCTTTTTGCCTATCCCACTTTGATGGCCGCTGATATTTTAGTCTATCGTGCAACGCATGTTCCAGTAGGCGAAGATCAAAAACAGCATGTTGAACTCACACGCGATATTGCACAAAAATTTAACAACGACTATGCACAGCGTATTGCCGAATTAAATTTTGGTATCTCTATGCAAACAGATGAAGAAAAAAGACAAGGCTTTTTTCCCCTCCCAGAGGCGCTTATTGGAACAACAGCCACACGCGTTATGTCTTTGCGCGATGGGACGAAAAAAATGTCAAAATCAGATCCTTCAGATTTTTCACGCATTAATTTGACCGATGATGCTGATCTTATCGCAAAAAAAATACGCAAAGCCAAAACGGATTCGGCTCCTCTTCCCGATACCCTCACCGCTTTAAAAGAACGACCAGAAGTGGACAACCTGCTTGGTATTTATGCTGCCTTTGCCAAAGTTAGCAAAGAAAAGATTCTTTCAGAATTTTCTGGTCAACAATTTTCGCATTTTAAAACAGCTCTAGCCGACCTTGTTGTCCATAAGCTTGCCCCTATAACAGAAGAATTACGTCGACTTCATCAAGAAAGTGATTATATCGACTCTGTTTTGCATGATGGCGCTAAACGTGCTAGTATGCTCGCAGAAGAAAATATGAAAAAAATTCGTGAAATTATTGGATTTTTGCACGATACATAAAAATAATAAAACTAAAAACTGTAGAGAGCAAAAAAAATCGTTTGTACAAAATAGAGAAAGTGCATGATTTCCAAACCCAAAAATCCGAAAAAAGAACCAAAGAAAAAAAACTTAGTCATTATCGATGAAACACCAGAGTGTCGGCGTGCCGTTGCGTTTGCCGCACAACATGCCCAAAACACCAGTAGAACATTGGTATTACTTTGTGTCGTTGATAGTGTAGAATTTCAACATTTTCTGGGTGTAAACAACGTTATGCGCACAGAATCAAAGCAAAGTGCTCATAAAATATTAGGAGACATTGCCAGTGAAGTCCGCACCACCCATGCGCTTGAAACAGAAATAGTGGTGCGAGAAGGAAAAAAAATTGATGAGATTTCCAAACTGATCGACGAAGATAAAAGGATTGCACTAATTGTTTTAGCAGCCAGTGGACATACAGAAGGACCAGGACCCCTTGTTCAATTAATCGGGAATAAAGGAACAGCTTTTTCAATCCCTGTCATTGTTATTCCTAGCAATCTTGCCGATGAAGATATTAGATCTATTGCCTAAAAAATATAATATTCTACAATGTAAGATCTTCCCAATCCTTCATTATAAAAGGAGAATCTATGTTTATTCAAACTGAAACCACCCCAAACCCTGCAACTCTTAAATTCTTGCCAGGACGCGTGGTTCTTTCTGAGGGCGTATTAGAATTTCGTGACCCTGAAGAAGCAGCTAAAAACTCACCTTTGGCGGCTAAACTGTTTAATATTCCCAATATCAATGGTGTTTTTTTAGGCTATGATTTTATCACCGTAAGCAAAAAAGAAGGGGAATGGCAACATCTCAAGCCCGTCATTTTAGGCACAATCATGGAACATTTTCTATCCAATGAGCCAGTGATCACCACCAACGCTACAACACAAGCACAAACCCATGCCCTTAACGAAGAATTTTATGACGAAAAAGATGCTGATATTGTCTTAACCATTAAAGATCTGCTTGAAACGCGTATCCGCCCAGCGGTTGCCAATGATGGTGGAGACATTACTTTTCGCGGATTTGAAAATGGTATTGTTTATCTCAATATGCGGGGCTCCTGCGCTGGATGTCCCTCTTCAACGGCAACTCTCAAACATGGTATTGAAAACCTTTTACGTCATTTTATCCCTGAAGTTTTAGGCGTTGAAGCCATGCCACAATAAATATTGACCTCAATAGATAAAATAACCACACCGATTGCCCCTCTTCAACAGCGCTCAAACATGGAATGTAAAGATCTTACGTCATTTTATTCCTGAAATTTTAGAAGTAAGCTATGCAGCCATAAAGATAGAGTACTGTTAAAAAAATCTGTCCAATAATGATACCTTCACTCACCTTTCACCTCCACATATGCCTTAAAAAGATTTCAAAGCCCCCTTTAAGAAGCATAAGTTATTTCAACAAACCAATCGTACACAGAAGTACAATGCATGGGTGTGCACTTTAAATTTATTTTGTTTTATAATCTTGTCATGCAATTTTAACGAGGAAAACACGACCTCGTTAAAAAAAAGAAAACCCAAAAAAGAAAACCCAAAAAAGAAAACATTGTAAGATAGAGTGCTCATTTGCTCTATCTTTCTCAGTGCTTCCAACGACAAATCACGCAAAATACTCCTTGTAGCAAGCCGGCACCATCATCATATCTGCCAGCCCCTAATGATGCGACAGCTCTTTCATTAAGACGATTCATAAGAGTCATTTTAATCCTTTCTTTCCTCATTTTTACCCACACGCCAGCCCCGCTTGTGGTGTGCAAGCAAGTGATTTTAATTGATTCAACATGGAACAGATTTGAAATGAGAGAATCCCACGTTATTCGGGGTTCTAATTCAATATGAATAACGCTAATTTACTATTATAAATCAATATGTTGTTTCAGCCACTCGACAAAGATCACATTTTGCAACTTGCAATGAGAATTCTGACATTCTTCTTATTTCAATTCTGTTTTTATTGCATCAATCAAAATCGTCCGCTTACACAGCACAAACTGGATAATAACAAAAACTATTTTTAATAGCTCTTATGTACACTTTTATAAGAGACTGTTGCAGTACTAAGAGCTGGAAAATGCATGGCAATAAGACCTTATCAAGATCATAGCGTCCTTTTTCCATTCTTAAAATCAAGAATTCCCCCCCTATCATTTTCAATCTCATTTCCATAAACATGACGCAAAAATATAACTACCTGTAAAAAATAAATACATTGAAGCCAGATCTATTATGGTTGTTTGAAAAATTATCTGATACAAAAAATGAGAATATTTTTTCAATTCAGCAGGAATAAGTTTGTCTACTTTACGGTATTGTTCTTCTCATAAAGCGCATACTTTTATTGTTGCTTGTGAGTCAACATCCAGTCCCCCATACCGCATATTAAAAGAAAAAGACAGAGTCGCTATTTCTCTGCGATACATGGCTTTGCAATAAAGGAAAACATATTGCTTCTATCTGATTGGTGTAATCTATGAAACAAGAAAAGAAGCCACTGGAGGAAAATATGCCCAATTAGAGAAGAATGTAAAAATAGAAAACCAACGAAATCCAAAAACAATTGCAAGAGGACAAATGCTTAAACTTTTTTCACAAACTCCGACTTTAAACTCATCTGACCAATCCCTGGAATTTTGCAATCAATATTATGATCTCCATCCACCAAGCGAATATTCTTTACCTTAGTACCACCTTTTAAAACAGATGAAGCGCCTTTTACTTTCAGATCTTTTATCACCATAACGGTATCTCCGTTTGTTAAAATCTGACCATTGGCATCATAAACAGTATTGACAAGAACCGTATCATCGTTTTTTTGCGGCCATTCATGTGCGCATTCAGGACACACAAAATTTTCACCATCTTCATAAGTATAAAGACAATCACAACGAGGACATTTGGGATATTGGGTCATAAATTCCCCTTATTAAAAGAAAAATCATTCATTATGACTGGTCATAAAGCAAGAAGTGCTTATTGTCCATTATTTTAGAAAAACATTTCCCTTTGTTTCAATCCTCATCTGCCAACTGTGTTCATGAATGCTATCATCACACACCATACATGAGTTTATAAAAATGATTGATCATTATATAACTTAAATGAGCCCCCGCATATCATAAAATTTACTCACTTCATTCTCTCTAATAAATTAATCAAAATCATTTTCTTACACATCAGCAATGCAATTAACGAATGAATAAAAAACTATTAGAAAAGGAACATCTCTGAATAAAAACGCTTCCAAAGAGCTAAAAACTGAGAAACAAGAAAATGATAGCCTCAACTTGACCTTTTATTTAAGTAAAGCATTCATAATGTTAGAGAACAAACTAATTTATGATCATAGTTAATGGTTTTGTATATTGAATGAGAGCCGATAAATAAGCTGAGATTCTCTCAACCCCTTTTACATTGAAACAACCAAAGCCTTTTGTTTGCATGTTACAAGTAGGAAAATCCGTGTAAAACGATTATCCAAAATACTAAACACTCTCAAATATAAGAGCCAACATTGAAAGCGGGCAAAGTGAATGATGGTGCCGTCTTACTCTCTCATAAGCGTAAAAATGATGCTGCTCAATGGATGGCCGGTTATCCCTTTCAAAGCAACACGCATAAGATGCGTTTTTAGCGTCTTGAGAGAGAAGCTTCTTTAAAACAAACATATGAAATGTGCAACAATGATCGTATTTTGTTTTGTATGAGAAACATTCCCCTATTAAACAAAAATTTCTATCAAGCCATTGAGCAAACCCATTGGACATAAATGCTCCGATTATGCTCGATTATAATTTCCTACAGCATTTAGTTTTAAGAATCCGGCAGTTTTAGGAATCCGATTGATATGTAAGAGAGGAAAAAACAAGTCTCGCCTAAAAATAGAGTTAAGCTCTGGCTTATGGCACATAAAATCACGCCCCTAAAATCACATCCATGTGATCAATCATCATACCTTTACAAAAAAACATTCCAATGATCTTAGGTGATAATATCAGGACGATCTCGCCCCAATGCTTGTTGTATGTTTAACAGTTTTAGTGCCACCTGTTGCAAAGGTTGGAGAACTTCTTGCGGATTAAAATTGTGTTTGCGCGGATCACTTTCATACTGTTCAAAATAAAGTCGTAAAGTAGCACCTAGCGTCCCTGTTCCCGACAAACGAACCACCAACCGTGCTCCATTCTCGAAAAAAATACGGATACCTTGCCGCGTGCTAACGCTCTGATCAACAGGATCATGATATGTAAAATCATCTGCTTTTTTGACGAAAAATCCAGCAATTTCAGTTCCTGCATGTGGTAAGTGCGCACGCAAATACTCTAGTAATGCCAAAGCTTTATCTGCTTCGACTTCTTCATAATCATGCCGTAACGTGTAAAAACGCCCATAGGTGGACCAATGCTGTTGAACAATCTGTGCGACAGTTTTTTCTGTTACCGCTAAAAGATTTAACCAAAATAGGACAGCCCATAAACCATCTTTTTCGCGGATGTGATGAGAGCCCGTTCCAAAGCTTTCTTCACCACAAAAGGTTACTTTCCCCGCATCCAAAAGGGTTCCAAAAAACTTCCATCCCGTTGGCGTTTCAAAAAAGTTTAATCCGTGTTTTTCCGCAACTAAATCAGCAGCACGCCCCGTTGGCATAGAACGCGCTATCCCCACAACACCTTTTCGATATCCTTTAATAAGGTGTGCATGTTCAGCCATAATAGCCAAAGAATCCGAAGGCGAGACAAATTGCCCACGACCAATAATGAGGTTACGATCTCCATCACCATCAGAGGCTGCGCCAAGATCTGGTCCTTGCTCTGACATCAATAAATCATAAAGAGCCTTGGCATAAACCAAATTGGGATCTGGATGACCGCCTCCAAAATCTGGCAAAGGAATACCATTAACCACTGTCCCTTCAGAAAATCCTAAGCATTTTTCAAAAATTTCATGAGCATAAGGCCCTGTTACCGCATGCATGGCATCAAACCGTAAAGTAAGACCTCGAGCAACGGCCTTAGCAATACAGTCAAAATCAAAAAGCTCCTGCATCAAAGCAACATAATCAGTGACAGGATCGATAATATCAATCCGCATGGCTCCCATAAAGACCGTACCTTGCCTATCTAAATCAATATCTGGTGCTTCAAGAATTTTATAAAAGGAAAGACGTTGCGATGTTGCAAAAATAGCATCACATAAAGAATTAGGAGCCGGTCCACCATTGGAAACATTGTATTTGATACCACAATCTCCCTCTGGACCACCAGGATTATGGCTTGCAGAAAGAATAAGTCCACCATGGGCATGAGTTTTACGAATAAGATGCGAAACAGCAGGTGTAGAAAGAATACCGCCCCTTCCCATTTTAATACAAGAAACACCATGCGCCGCCGCCATCTTCAACACAATCTGAAGAAGAGTACGATTAAAAGTGCGCCCATCTCCCCCAAGAATCAACATTTTTCCTTCAAGAGGCCCAATGTTATCAAAAAGAGACTGTATAAAGTTTTCTACATAATGGGGTTGTTGAAAAACAGACACTTTTTTGCGCAAACCAGACGTTCCCGGTTTTTGCCCCTCAAAAGCCGTGGTTAAAACTGTCTTTATGGTCATATCAATACCTTTATATGATTTCCTATAATTTTAAGGTGAAGAGTATCCAAAGTCGACCATTAATTCTACTTGACGGAAGTGTGAAATATTTGCACACTCGTTAGAAGTAAGAATTTTTAAAGAAGCCCTTTTGTTTAAAACGCTTTTTGCCATATGTTTTTAAATACGAAGGCTGTTTTAAAACAAAATTTTCGTAAAAGAATACAGGAGCATCATGATGATGAAAAAAACAGTTCCCAATGTAACATTCCACACACGCGTACGCGATGAATCAATGGCTGGAGACAATCCTTATCGGTGGCAAGAAGTTAACAGCGATGCTTACTTTAAAGGAAAGCGTGTTATTCTTTTTTCTCTTCCTGGAGCTTTTACCCCTACTTGCTCAACCTTTCAGCTGCCTGATTTTGAAAAACTCTATGATGAATTTAAACAAGCGGGTATTGATGAAATTTATTGCCTTTCCGTCAATGATGCTTTTGTCATGAATGCTTGGGGAAAAGCACAAAATATCAAAAACGTGAAATTAATTCCCGATGGCTCTGGTGAATTCACACGCAAAATGGGTATGCTGGTTGCAAAAGACAATGTTGGTTTCGGCATGCGATCATGGCGCTATGCAGCTGTTATTAATGATGGTGTGGTTGAACAATGGTTCGAAGAAGCAGGTTTTTCAGATAATTGTGCAACAGATCCTTATGAAGTTTCTTCACCACAACATGTTTTAGAAGCCTTGAAAAGCTAATTCCCCCAATCGTCTATTTAAACAAAATTTTACGACACAAATTTCCTGAGGAGGAAGATTTGTGTCGTTTACTTTTTACAACATCTATTCGTGAAAACAGACACGATAAGTTGATTGTGCGCCTTCTGTGAGAAAATATTACAGCAATAATTTTTTCAATAAATATTTCATGCTTTAACGGCTTTGAAAAAACTTGAAAAATTGCTGATGAAAAATCTGGATCCGTTGTGGGGCTAAAAAATCAAAGAGTTAAAAGCTGTTGCACGCTATCAAAAAATGGGGATGCAATTGCCAAATGCGCAAATTCATGCAAAACTCTCTCAGAAACATCAAGGACTAACGTATTGATGAAATATGCAAGATCAATGCTAAATTTCTCATACTGAGAAAAACTTTGTATCGAACAATACTTTGATTTATAAAGATAATTTATAATTTTGCATATTGAATGAGAGGAGCCGAATATCATAAAATTGTTTTATTTTATCCCTTCTTATATTGAATCCCTTAAAACTATTTTCTTGCTCATTAGCAAGTGGGATTGGCATATGAATAAACGATTAAAAAGAGTAAAAATACCTCTCGTAAACGCGCCAAAATACAAGAGCTATGAACATCATTACTGCAAAGTTTACAAAAGTATCAAGAAAGAAAATACAGATCAAACATTTGTTTGAAGAGGTGCACAGTTCAAATTAACTTATGTCTCATAAAAAGAAGAAAATATGGCATAAAAACCGCTCTGCATAAAGAACCATTCATGGAGAATATTAAATCAAAACAGATCCCGCAAACATTCCAATTCACATACCATAAACAGACTCATTGCTGTTCTCATGGCCATTTATTCTAAGCTTTTATTTTTCTCTAAGAGAAAAACGGTTAAAGGAGTTGTTTATTCGGGTATTCTACCGTAAAGTGTGCTTCTATCTCTTCCTCTTCATCGAACTCAAAATCTTCATCACATTCAGGAAGACCAAAAATATCTGGATTGATGAAATAACAATCTTTTTTTGTCCCCTTCGCTACAATTTTATTCTTTTCTAATTCTTTGATACCTTCTTTAAAACTTTCAAAATTAAGATATTCTGGTTCTTGAATTGAAAGATCACAAGTCAAAAATTCCTCAAGAATATCATGATCCAATGTTATCTGATCAAACCATAAATCCACATCATCCCCCTCATCTAACATTTTCCCTATCTGCCACAACATCACAAAAAATGCTTTCATACCACTAAATGATAGCCCAAAAATCATACGCCGACATGACGAGGCGCCTGAAAAGGTAATTTGCGGAAGATCTTCAAATCCGAAATTTGAAGGAGGAAGTTTAAATGACTTTCCAATATTCTCAGGTCTTTCAAGAATAAAGGGATTTCGTTCATAGAGCAGAGTAAAATCATATTGGACCATTTTCATTTCTCCATTAAAGAGTTGATTTTATGAAATAATACATATTATCAGTAAGTTACCATTATGGCAGCTTACAATTCATCCAAACATGCTCCTGTAAAAAATTGTTCGATTTAAGTCATTCCATTGTTTTTTGAAGCTTAAAAAGTCTTTTAGGATAAAACGCTCTAGTTCTCCCTCCTTTTGCAATAAGACTAGATTTTGTAATGTCCAAGAAGAGAACATCAAAGGATTTGATGCTCATAGATGAGAATTCAAAGATGAAGCCAATATGAACTTGTCAATATTTTTATAAACTTTTGCAGAAGCGTTACGTGAAACCCTTTAATTTTCTCAGAGTTTTTTCTTCGTTAAAATTTTTTTGCTCATCTTAACGCATTATCATTGCATCCTCAGAAGGGCACATTTTATAGCAAATAGCGCTTATTTACCTCTTTAAAAATCTCTCTTTTATTCCGCACGCACTCCAAAAACTCGATTTTGAACGCGTGCGTCAGCACGTGTAAACGAGCAAAGTACAAATTTAAAAAATTGAGTTTCAAATTTCCAAAATATTTCGAACAATCACTTGTATAAAGACTTTTACCATTATCATTTTTGGGCTGCTAAAATATCCTGTACCGTTTTGACCAATTGATCTTCATCAACCGTCACTTGTGCTGGTCGACTTTCACGCCATGTTTGATTATCCTTAATTTCATGAGATAACCGCGCCCCTTCAATCAAATCTTTGATCTGTATTTTTCCACTCTCACGTTCTTGTGAGCCTTGGATAACCACACAAGGCGCTTGGCGTCGATCTGCATATTTCATCTGCGCTTTTATCCCCGATGCCCCCAAATAGAGCTCAGCACGAATTCCGGCACCACGCAACTGCATCACCATTTTTTGATAACCAGCAACCGCCTCTGGCTCTTTATCCATCATCAGCACAACAACCGGCCCTGTTGACTCTTTCATAGGCAACTTTCCAAGATTTTGCAAAGCAGCGATCAAGCGTGAGACCCCGATTGAAAAACCTGTTGCTGGAATGTTTTCACCACGAAAGCGTGCCACCAATCCATCATAGCGCCCACCACCACCAACGGAGCCAAAAACAACTTTCTGCCCATCATCATTGAAAACATCAAAAAGCAACGTAGCCTCAAAAACAGGACCTGTATAATAATCCAGTCCACGCACCACCGATGGATCAATCTTGATACGATTCTGAATGCCATTTGCGACAAAAATTGCTTGCATTTCCTCAAGCTCACGAATTCCCTCACGCCCTTGAACATGATCACCAACCACTTCTTTAAGAACCTCAAGCGTTTCTTCTGCTGTTTCAGCTCCAGCAACAGTTAAGGTAAGAATACACTCAATCTCTTTATCCTTAAGCTCCGCCCCTTTTGTAAAGTCACCACTTTCATCCAAACGCCCTTTTCCCAAAAGCAAACGCACCCCTTCAGAACCAAATTTATCCAGTTTATCAATTGCTCTTAAGACAGTTAAGCGCTTTTCAGCCTGCTCATTTCCCCCCAAACCAATTTTCTCTAAAACGCAATCGAGAATTTTTCTGTTGTTCAGACGAATGGCATATTCATGATGCTGAAACCCTAGTTTTTCCAAACTATCGGCTGCCATCATACAAATTTCGGCATCAGCTGCAACCGTTGGTGTTCCAACAATATCCGCATCAAACTGCATAAATTGCCGAAACCGCCCTGGACCTGGTTTTTCATTGCGAAAAACAAAGCCAAGACGATAACTGCGATAAGGCTTTGGCAAAACTTCAAAATTCTCGGCAAAATAACGAGCAAGAGGCGCGGTAAGATCATAGCGCAAAGACATCCATTGCTCATCATCATCTTGTAGCGAAAAAACGCCCGCATTTGGACGATCTGAATCCGGTAAAAACTTACCCAGCACATCTGTATATTCAAAAATTGGAGTTTCTAGTGCTTCAAAACCGTAAAGTTCATAAACTTCACGAATTTGCGCAATCATTGTTTCAGTTGCATACAACTGTGCACTTGTACGATCCACAAAACCACGGGGTAAACGGGCTTTGGTTTTTTCTTGTTTTGATGACATGTTTTTCTCTAACAACAATATATATATATTCACCGATAACGTGTGTCTATCTTATAGAAACAAACGCTGCAATAACTTTATCAACTGGAAACTGGTAACAATATGCATAAGCTTTTGCTTTTGAAGGATGTAAACCTTTACCCTTAAGGCAATCTACTGAAAATATTTGTACTTTCAATAGGAACATAGCCTCCCGCTCAACATGAAATGCCCGCTTAACATTCAATGAAAAGACATCCGCGCTTTTTGAACGAAACCACAAAGCAACTGTTGATTCTGGATAAATCGGAAACATCCCCCTCAAAAGCCCTCCCTCTCAAAATTCTTCAGATTTATTACAGATGCAAAAATCCTCAAGACATCAGTGTGCTTTGCGCTTGTTCTGCAAAATGATTGATAACATTTTTTAAATCAACAATATTTCGTCCAGCATCTGTAATAGAGCGTGATACAGAGGGAATAACATTCTGCCAAAGTCTTTGTGGAAATTGATTTGCTAATTGTGTCATTGTTCCACCTTGGGCGCCAATACCCGGAACGAGAAACAGACTATTGTTTAACTGCTCGATTGTGTCTTTTGATTCAGATCCTAATGTCGCTCCTATAACCGCACCTATGGGACCAATATTATGATGGAGAACCGGAGACTGAGAATTATAATCACAAATACACTGTGCTAGATGAAGAGAGAGTGTCTGATCTCCAATAAGCGCATTTCGTATTTGTTTCCCCTCTGGATTAGAAGACTGAACAACCACAAAAACTCCTGCTCCTGTTTCTTCTGCAACCTTTATCAGAGGAATAAGAGCATCAAAACCCAAAAAAGGATTAACTGTGATGGCATCAGCTTTGAACGCACTGCTTGGACCCAGCCAAGCTTTACCATAGGCTTCAGCAGTAGAGCCAATATCTCCCCTCTTTACATCCGCCAGAACCAATATGCCTTGTTCGTGTGCATTTTCAATCAGTTCTTTGAGAGCTTGAAGACCTTCCACACCATATAATTCAAAAAATGCGACTTGCGGCTTTATAATCCCCACTTTACCCACAACCGCTGTTAAGAGGATATCACAAAAATCTTTTAGACCTTTATAATCAAAGCTTAGTTTCCACGATTGCAAAACTTTATGGCTCGGATCAAAGCCAATACAAAGAGGTCCATAGATTTCACGATTTTTAAAAAAAGTTGAACGAAACATTTTATATCCTAACAAGGTCTCTCTTTAAACTTTTTGATACAATCAAAAAGAAAACCATTTGTCAAAAGAATACAATAGCGAAAACACAAAGAAAGAGCTCTCTATACAAAATGTGCTTTTATTTATGAAACATAAATATATTCCCATTCGTAACGCTTATCATATGTTTATCGACCAAGACATTGTCATGAGATAAAAATTCAAATTTATGAAAGAATATAAACAAAAAAGCATCCATATTATTATGACCTCATAAAGCCCTATAGGCGTACCTTGTCATTTTCACACCCTTTTTTATGATCAACAAAAACTCTCTATGAACGCGTTTTAAACAAAAGTTTCAAAAGAAAATGCCCCACCATGATGATCTCGATCTTAACTTTAGATCTTTCCTATTCCTTTTTAGCGGCTCTTTATCCCTTTTGGAACATAATTTGCAAAAAGGCATTGTATCTCCAGCATATTCAAGGAGATAAAACATGGAAACTCGCATTCC
>NZ_JBHINK010000087.1:326-726 GCF_042194905.1 Bartonella sp. CL63NXGY | reverse complement strand
TTCAACCCAGTCATTACGATCTATTCATAGACATTAACCGGGAACATAAAACAATTCAGGGTCAGACCACGATTACTGGTCATGCTAGTAACGCTCAAATTAACATTCATCAACGAGACTTAACGATTAAGTCCGTGAAAGTTGCTGATCAAGCGGTCGAATTCTCAACCAATAACGATGAGAATTCCCTGACGATTAACTTACCCGCTGCTGGTGAGGTGACCTTAACAATTGATTATTCAGCACCGTTAACTGATACCATGATGGGCATCTATCCCTCATACTATAAGTTGAATGGTGAGACCAAACAAATCATCGGCACCCAAGTTGAGACCGCGTTTGCTCGGCGAGCCGTCCCTGGCGTTGATGAACCGGAAGCCGAAGCTACTGGTAGGTTAGC
>NZ_JBHINK010000087.1:0-270 GCF_042194905.1 Bartonella sp. CL63NXGY | reverse complement strand
GATCACGAAGCCGACGGTATCCACTACTTCCAAGAAACAGTGCGGATGTCCACTTATCTGGTGGCCTTTGCGTTTGGTGATCTCCAAGCAAAGAAAACCGTCACTAAATCTGGCGTTGAAGTCGGTGTGTTTGCTACCAAGGCCCATCAAGCTAAGGAACTCGATTTTGCCTTAGACATTGCCAAACGGGCAATTGAATTTTACGAAGACTTTTACCATACCCCCTATCCACTTCCTCATTCTTGGCAACTGGCCTTACCAGACTTTTCA
>NZ_JBHINK010000086.1:0-727 GCF_042194905.1 Bartonella sp. CL63NXGY | reverse complement strand
TCGCCATGGTTCAGTTTGGTGCCCGCCTTTGGCGACTGACTAATCACATGGTTATTGGCCACTTTTTTCGTCCGCTTGGTCTGGGTAGTCAGTTGTAACTTATGCTTATTAGCAAAGTCTTGCACAGCACTGACGTCTTGATGCTTGAAATTAGGGATTTTGATCGGTTTCTTTCCTGCCGAAACGGTCAAATGAACTGTTTGGTTGGCTGTTTTGACCACTTTTCCCTTTTCATAATTCTGCTTAATGATGTCACCGGCATCAACTTTATCAGAATAAACCGTCGTTTTCTGGACTTTAAATCCCTTATCGCGCAGGCTATTAGCGACTGATTTATAATCATCGCCAACATAATCGGCCATTTTCAATTCCTTCACACCTGAAGAGATCACTAAATTAACTCTACTATTGACCCGCGCTTGGCTCGAGCCATCTGGTGAACTAGAAATCACTTCATTTTTAGCATAACTACTGCTATTTTGCCGAGTAATTTTGCCAACACGCAAGTAATGCTGATTCAAAGTCTTTTCAGCTTGGACCGCGCTCTGTCCTTCAACATCTGGAGTCACAATTGTCCGGCCAAAGAACCACCATGAACCAGCCCCTAACAAAGCCAGTGCCACAATGCCACTTGTCGCCCAAGTAACTAGGCGTCGCTTGGAATGATGCGATGTTGGTTGCTGATCTGACCGCCGGGATTGATCTGCTGGGGACGTACTTTGCTTGT
>NZ_JBHINK010000085.1:0-734 GCF_042194905.1 Bartonella sp. CL63NXGY | reverse complement strand
TCAACGGTCAAGATGTAGTGTTACCAAGCAATGTTGATCTAACGGGTTATCTAACTAAAATCGACGCTGATAATATCTACGCTAAAAAATCAGAAATCCCAGTTACACCAGATCTATCTAGTTACGCAACTAAAGCAGAACTGGATGGATATGCCAAGACTAGTGATTTACCAGACTTATCTGGTTACGCAAAGATGGGGGACATCCCTAGCGTTACAGGATTGGTTAAAGAAACAGAACTAGATAATTACGCTAAAAAGAGCGAATTACCTGATTTATCAAATTACGCTTTGAAGTCCGAATTACCGACTGTTCCTGATTTATCGGGATACGCCAAAAAGTCTGATATTCCAGCGGTGCCTGATACCAGTAACTTTGTTGATAAAACCACATTGGCAGATTATGCAACTAATGCGAGTGTTGATGAGAAAATAAAAGACATTAAACCTAGTGAAGATAGTAGCGTTAAAGGTTTAATCACAACCGACTATGGTACTTTCTTGCTACATCGACCAACTAGTTTTAGTGTGGCTAATGCCAATGCCTATGATCAAAACCAACAAGTTTTTGTCTTTGATAACGGAGCCGAAATTCATTGGTCTGGAACATGGGGACCAATCGTCTTAGGTGGGCAAGAGCACTATTGGGATAGCAACAATGGTAAGGTCAACGGCTCACCAGCTAACGGTCTGATCTGGCAGTATATGCTTGGTAACTTCGGTATCACAGTTCAC
>NZ_JBHINK010000084.1:0-736 GCF_042194905.1 Bartonella sp. CL63NXGY | reverse complement strand
CCTTGAGTACCAGTTTCTCCTAAAGTGAATCACTGGCCACGAGCTTGAGCACGTCCTTACAAACGTCCTTGAGTACGAGCTACTCGCTGAGTGCTTCGACTGAATTGAGTCAATCGATCAGTACCAGCTTGATGTTGAGTCAAAGCTACAGTATTAGTACGTCAGCTAGTGAATCGATCAGTACCAGCTTGAGCACCAGCTACTCCTTAAGTGAATCCTTAGCCACGAGTTTGAGTACGTCCATTGCGACGAGCTTGAGCACGAGCTACTCCTTAAGCGAATCCTTAGCGACGAGTTTGAGTACGTCCATTCAAACGAGCTTGAGCACGAGTTACTCCCTGAGTGAATCGGTTGCGACGAGTTTGAGCACGTCCTTACAAGCTTCCTTGAGCACGAGTTACTCCTTGAGCGCTTCAACTGAATTGAGTCAATCGATCAGTACCAGCTTGATGTTGAGCCAAAGCTACAGCACCAGTACGTCAACTAGTGCATCGATCAGCACGAGCTTGAGCACCAGTTACTCGCTCAGTGAATCCTTGGCAACGAGTTTGAGTACTTCGATTCAAACCAGTTTGAGCACGAGCTACTCAACTAGTTCGTCTATTAGTACGTCCTTGGCTACGAGCTTGAGTACCAGTTACTCCTTGAGTGAATCCTTGGCAACGAGTTTGAGTACGTCCATTCGAACTTCATTGAGTACTAGTTACTCATTTAGTTAGTAGGTGGGTAGGGGTTG
>NZ_JBHINK010000083.1:0-745 GCF_042194905.1 Bartonella sp. CL63NXGY | reverse complement strand
CTCCTCCTTCTGCCCCTGTTGAACCAAAGCCTTCTGGGTCTTCTGACCCTTTGGATTCCTCGTCTAATCTCCAAATTAGAGCTGTTGTTCCACAGGTTCCAACTTATCTTCTTTTGCCAAATGCCTTATTTCATGCTGGTTTAGTGGATATGACCGCGCAAAATAAGACATTAGAGACAATGCGGAATGCTTTTCATTCCTTTGGGAAGGATAATGAAAAGACAGCCTTTTTTCTGCATGCTTATGGTGGTAGCCATCATTATGCTTCCAACTTATCTGCTTTTGAATATGGCTATGGTGCTGAGCTCGATTATAATGCATTCGAAGCAGGTGTTTTGTTAAATGAGATTGAGAGTTTATATGGTCGTACATTCTTTGGGGTTATGGGGTCTTACGGAAATCTTTCTCTAACCCCTCAGGATGTTGAACAAAGCAAAAAGAGTGCATTTGATAAATGGTCTGTTTCTGCCTATGGAAGTCTGAAGCATGATACGGGTTTTTATATAGATGGGGTGGTATCGTATGGACTTTTTAAGGGAGATGTTTTGACCCTTGCACGGGGCAAGGTTGTGGCATTAAAGGGTAAACAGTTTAGCGGTTCTTTAACGAGTGGCAGAACGTTTTCAACAGGGTATAAAGGTGTTGTTTTTGATCCGCAGATTCAGATTGTTTATCAGCATCTTCAGTTTAATCAGGCGCGTGATATTGATAATCTTGATGTTGATTTAGGAAAATTTCATCAATG
>NZ_JBHINK010000082.1:0-749 GCF_042194905.1 Bartonella sp. CL63NXGY | reverse complement strand
TTCGTGATCAAAACGGGGGAGCTTGGAAATAGCGGTCAATTGGCATCGGGGCAGGATTTAGTCTTTAGCGTGACGGGCAATGTGACCAACAACAAAACGGGCTTAATTTATGTGAAGGGCAATGGTGCTTTACAAGTTGATGGGGCTTTGTTGAATGATTTTGGCGCTATTTTAGCAGAAGGTGATTTATCTTTTACCAATGCGGCTGGCAGCGGAAAAAGCCTTTCCCTTGTTAACAAAGCAGGCTTTATTCAAGCTGGTGGAAACTTAAATATCCAAACCAACACCCTAAAAAACGAAGCCGATAGCACGCCTGTCATCACGGAAAAAACGGAATATAGCGATATTTCTTTCGAAAAACCAGAGGATTTTCATGGTAGCGGAGATGGGTTGTTATATCACAATACACAGCAAGATCTTTGGGGAAAAGGGCACATTGAAGAGCCGGACTCATTTCTCGGTATTAACATCGAGCATACATTATTTAGTTTGGACGAAGTACTTTTTGGTAATAAGGAAGGATCATACGGCAAAGCAACATTGAAAGATGGAACAGTCTACAAGGCTTTTACTTGGGTAAAAGGACGGGCGCATGGTAGAGATCATATGCAGACATATAAATGGAATGGTGATAGGTGGGGGTTCTTATCCCCAAACGAACACTGGTCACATATGACAGAAAAGACTGTCACACAAGCATTTTCTCATAAACCAACTGTTTCGGGGGTAATACAATCTAGTGGCAACCT
>NZ_JBHINK010000010.1:0-78064 GCF_042194905.1 Bartonella sp. CL63NXGY | reverse complement strand
TCTTGGGAAAAAAGCAGAGCAACAAAAGCAAACAGAAAAAGCTTTAAAAGCAGCCACAACACGGCTGGAGGTGGAAAGTGAAGTTAATCAAAAAAGTGATGCTGATGTGCGTGCTGCTCTCTCTGACTGGTTGCGCGACAAATAAATATGTTTCTTCTTGTGTTGGCTGGTTGCCAATTTATTTAAGCCAGCAAGATCTGAACGCCTTCAGTTTAAACTTAGCCAGAGAGATCTTAAAGCACAATAATCTAGGTGAACGCTTGTGTGGTTGGAAACATGGTTAGAAAAAAAACACAAGACGATATAGAAATTAAAGAAGCAGAAAAAGAAATCCTTCAAGAAATCATCATGACCTACAAAAGTGTAAAAGTGATGTCACGTTATACAAAATGGATTGTATTCATCCTCTTTTTGCTTATCCTTGATTTTGCTCGTCTTATGGATGTGATAGACAATGTCTGTGCACGTTTAAAACAGTGACTAACCAAAAACTGAAAGCTTTACCCTTCCCCGCTTTTAACACAAGGAATGAGAGATTATATCGTAATCTATCCGCTAATCGCTTAAGTGTTTCTTAGACACCTGACTTGATAATAGACATATTATCAAGCCTCTCCTGATATAAAAGACGCCCATTGTTCTAAGGGGACACGGCGCTGTTCTAAAAAATCCGTCCGCATGTAAGCCTTTGTCACTGACTTCTCAACTGAATACGCAAGAACAGATTCTGCAATTTCAAATGATGTTGACGTTGTCTCTGCTATCCAGTCCCGCAGAATCGATCTGAAACCATGAAGTCTATAATCAAAACCTTTGTCTTTCATGAAGTTAGAAAGTGCTACATCCGATATAGGCTTTCCAGAACTCTCAGCAAATAAAAAAACATTTTTTTGCTTTTTCAATAACAGCAAGCGCTTCAGCTGTAAGCGGCACATGAAAGTCAGAAACCTTTCCAACAATTCTCTTCATATTTTCTTTTGGGATAATCCATATTGATCTATAAATCTCTTCTGACCGAATATGCCTGATTGGAATAGAACGCCCTCCCCCCGTCAAAATAAGAAGTGTTAAGGCTAGATTTGATACAAGCTCATCATTTTAAGATTGAAAAAACTTAGGCATTTTTTCCATGGCATTGCTGGATATTTTTGGTATTTTGAATAAACTTTTCTAATAAAGCTTTTGCTTTTAATTGCATATCCACATCTATACCAAGTGCCGCCGCATGTTTTATAGCTATATTCAAGTGGGATAGAGTTTTACTTGCTGTTTCGTTTTTTGTCTTCCAAATGGGAGAAATGCATCCTTTTATATCAATTTGCGTCAGTTCAGTAATTGGCGTATCATCAAATTTAGGAAAAACATGTTACTCAAGAGGTATTAGCCACCTTGCTGCTTTTCCTTCATTTTTCAATTCGTTTTTTTGCTTAAAACGCACTGGAGGCAATTTCTCGTAAAGAAATACCACCCCTGCCCGACGCAAATTTTCTTTTTGTTTTCGGCAAATTGGGTCAATTCCTTGATCCAAAAGATCACAACAAGCTGAAGTTTTGAACCATGCTTCTTTTAAAGGTATCTTGCTACAAGAGCCTAATCCCATTTCTCGTCGTCTTTTATTGAGGTAAAATCTAAAAAACTATCATCCTTGATCTGGTGTAGTTTTGATAAGCCATAAACCAGCTTTGTCAGCATATTTGCCTTTAGATAGATACAGATAAGACAGACAGTCTATCACGTGTTCTTGTTCTTCGAACCACCTTTTAAAAACCATCTTTTGAATCGCACTTAGAGCACTTTCATCTGGTACAAAGATTATATATAAAAGGCAATTTAATAAATAAAATAAAAACAATTAGTTATTAAATAGAACAAAGATAAACCGCGCTATCAGATGATATTGTAGAGAGTTCTAAGGGAAGAAAAAATTGGTGCACAAACGTGCACGCCGCCCGCATCGCTCTATGTGAATTTTCTTTATTTTCTCATTACTTAGATAGTAAAAACTCTCTTTAAATTTACTGTTTGCAACTCTATAACGATATTATAAAATGATAACTGTAATAATATGAAAGACGAATTAATCCTTCTTTGTTAACAAATATTTCAACCACACCTCGTGAACTAAAAATTTTTCATTCTTAACAATTAAGAATCTGAGTAACTCTTCCTTACCTCCTCATTCTCACTCAAAGTCAAAGCTCCCTTTTTTCACCATAAAATAGTATTTGCAATGCATAAAATTAAAAAATAAAGGCCCTATCAAAGAAATAGGACCTCTTAAATTTAAGCTCCTTTATCCTACAAAACTAGAATTTGTAAGCTATTCCTGCGCGAAAATCATTCGTCTTATACTTAACTTCAATCTCGTCTTTAAATTTCTTTTTACCAAAATCTGAGTAACGGTATTCCGCACGCACAACAAAATGGTCTGTCATTGCAAAATCAACACCACCACCGAGAGTATAACCCATCATCGTTTTTGTTACATCCGATGTCCTATTAAATGGCTCACCTCCCGTAATTACTGTCGACAAAATATCTTGAAACTGTCCATAAGAAACACCACCAGCAATATAAGGCATCACACGCCCTGCAGAAAACCCAACACGCACCCGTGTAGCACCTGTCCATTTTTGTTTTAACGTATGATTAAAAGTTAAACTGTCTTTCTCTTCTTTAGCCTCTGTAGCAGAGCGAGAAAAGCCTCTACCCTGTCTCCTGACAAGTTTTGCCCTTTTTCGACTTTTTTTTTCTGCACTTGCATCAGTATCACTACCCGATTCTTTAGTACCCAATCCTTCAGTGTCCTTTCCATCAGTATCAGTCCCACCAGCACTCGATTCATCAGCCTGAAATTTTGTTTTTGTATCCTTTTTTTCCGTTAAAACGATATCCGTATCAACCCCCATAATAAAATTATTACCGAGATCAAAATTAACACCCGCATAAAAACCACCTATAAACCCAGAAAGATCGGGCAGATACTGTTTCTCGATGGGGATCCATGGTTTACTTTTACTCTCCTCAGTATGATGGAGAGGAATATCAACATGAGGCGTTATTGCAGAAATTTTACTTGAAAAGCCCCCAACTTGCCCCCCAAAATAAAAACCTGCCCAAGAAAAAGGTGAAGAAGCAACAACTTCTGAGGCAACATGTATCGGCTCTTCATGAGCCACCACATCTGCAGCCTGTACTATAGAAGGTGAAATTAACGAAAAAACAGATGCTGTTATAAATTTTGTATTCATAAAATTATACCCCATTGCTAAATTTAAATATAATCAAAAATCACATTTAGAAAAACAAAGTTTTATAAAATATTATGCCGCAAAATCGCATGTACTCCTTTATAGTTACATTTAAATCTATCACTATACTAATATATCATTACATCAAAATTTAATATTATCAAATAAATTTTAAAATATTATAATAATCAATACTTCAAATAATAAATATTTAATAAAAAACCTATTATATTTTTAAAAGGAAAAAATATAAAACATTTTGTACCAATAATACTGCAAAAAAATCACAAAATAGTACATTTTATGCATTTTTTATGAGAAAAAATTCTAAAAATGATGTAATAATTTTTAGAAAATTGATATTCATTAAAAATATTATAAATACCTCAATAATCTTACATCAAAAATGCATAACTGTAGATTCTACATAGTATAAAAAATCACACCTATTTTATACTAAAATCATACCTTTTTTCTACCATTTTCTAAAGGATGAGATTATTAATTACGCACAATATCATTATCCTTCTAAATCTTGTCCCCAAACAAAAATTCTCAATTATTTTATTTAAAAATTGCTCTTCCCCTATTGATTTCTATATTATCATCTGCCTTTATTGCAAAACGGTCTTTATTAGGAAAAGTTATAAAACATCCCTTCATACAAATTGTAATTGTTTGATGAGTATTTAAAGAAATTTTTGAAGGTATACTTCCTTCAACAACAATGAGAGATTGTATCTTTAAATCAGTATTCTTCACTGTTGCAGCAAAAGCTGTTATGGTAAAAATACTTAACAGAATAACTGTAATCAAAACATAAGTATATTTCAGCATTCTAAGATTCCTTCCTCAGCAAAACGCTTATATAGGCTAAATCGAAGAGCATTGGTTATATGAGAAGGTGAAGTAATATTAGGCACATAAATAGCCAAATTAAAGGAAAAACTCTTACGATCAAATGCCGTAAAACTCACCTGTGGGATAGGATTTTTTAAAACGCCTTCTGTCGAAGAAGCAATCTCTAACAAAATTTCAACAACATGCTCTGGAGTAACCTTAGATGATACAATAACTGGTATATCAATTCGTCCTACTTTATTGCGTCGTGTCCAATTACTAACATTATTATTAATAAGGCTTGAATTGGGAATAATAATCGTCTTACGCTGAATAGTCTCAAGTTCCGTTGCACGCACACTAATACGCTTAACAATACCAGCTACTGATCCAGATTCTATATAGTCTCCTATTTTAAATGGTCTTCCAACTAAAATAATAAGTCCAGAGACAAAGTTTTGGACAATATTCTGTAAACCAAAACCTATACCCAGTGAAAGTCCTCCAGCAATAAGAGCGAAATTTCTAAGATCCAAACCTGCCATTGATAATCCCGTCAAAGCAGATACAACAATGCCTCCATAACTTATCACTGTTTTGATAGAATTACGTATACCAGAATCGAACTCTCCATGAATCAACACCACACTATCTAACCAACCAATAAATCGGCGAATAAGAAACCAGCAAACACAAAAAGAAATCATTCCTGTTACAAGAGAAATCAAAGAAAGAGTAATATTTCCAATCTGAAAACCGGTCACCGATTGCCACAAAACTGCTTTTAAATCAGAATAGGAAAATCCAAACTGTACAGCAATTGGTATTGCACAAAATATAACAACAAATAAATTGAGAAAAACGCTCACAAAAACTCCCAATTGATTCATCGTTTTTTCTTCTAAATGAAACCTCTGCATCAAAAGGTGACCAACCGTTGTTTTCATAAATTGGTCTTTAGTTCCAAGTGCTTGAGCGCTTTGTATTCCTAAATACATGAGAACTAAAAATGCTCCATCAATCATAATTTGCTGCATAATAAAACGCGCAAGACCAACATAACCTAAAAAATTCAACACAAAGAGCAGTAATCCCAAGCCAATAAGAGGAATGCGTATGTAAAATGGACAAAAGTATGGCTCTTTTTTTTCTCCTTGAAAACGCCTACGTCTAAACCGCAAAGGTACAAATGATATTATAAACAGCAATATTGCTACAAGAAAAACAGCAATAAAACTTTTAGCAATTGTCAAAGATAGAGGCGCTGAAATGATTTCATAAATACTATCAAGAACAGCGTCAAATGCCAAAACACCCCCTAAAGAAGTGAGTAAAATCACTAATTGATAAGCAGATGATGGTGCAATACTGAGAAGACGCACATGGGGCATATTCGATGATAAAAGAACAATCGCTAAGCGATTGATTAAAAATACTAAAATAATTTGACAACCTATCATATCAAAAACTGTTGTAAGCTTACCTAGATCTAAGTTAAAACTACGAAACAAAAACAACACAAGATAAACGCAAAGAATACATACAAGTGAAGGTAAGAGAACTGAAATAAAGGCAATCAATAAGCGTTGTAAATAAGATATTTCCTCATTAGACTTCGTAAAGTGGCAATACACATGAACAAGAACTTTTTGAGAAAAATACGAAAGACCCAAAGTAATAAAAAGTGGAATTAAAAAGCAAAGAAATAGTTGTAAAAACTTGAAATAAAATATAAAATTCCACCAAGAATCTAACAACAAAAGAAAATCTGATGAAGCCTCTTTTGTTTTTTGGGCGAGATTTTTAACCATCGGAATCGAAAACTCAAGCCTATACGTAAGCGTGCGTTTAAAAAGCTCCCGAGATTGAGAAATAGAAAGTTCAGCTATTCTATTTGCTGCTAAGAAAATTGCTTCAAAACGAAGCATGATACTGTTAATTTTAGCTTTTTGCTCTATCAAGTAAGAATATTCCTTCACTGAGCTTTTCAGTTTTTTCACGTCACGATGGAGCTCCGTTAATTGATCAAGAAGTGTATTAATCTCATTAAGAGGAGGACGCAAAACAAATGCTGCCTCAATAGCACGTTCACTGATATCTTGTGCACGTAACCGCAATTCTTCTAAAGCACGCTCATCTTCTGGCTTTCTGTCAAAATCTCTTTTTAAAGTTTCAGTATTTTCTTCAAGAGTCTCAATAATCAACAGTTGTTGTTGAATAATTTCATCAACTGAATAAGAAGCTATCGTTTGTTCGACAATTGTACTTTGTGCCCCCCGATTCCCCCATGCACCAGAATTAAATACAAAGATAATCCCCAAAAGAAGGAAAAGTATGTGGATGTTTTTTCTACAAAATGAATACATATCTACCTTACAAGCACAAAAAGGATTTTATTCCTCTCTTTTAAATATGGTATAAAGCAGCTATTTTCAACTTTTATAGAATAATCTTATAAAAGCTTTCCCTTATCCTATAATACTGATAATAAGATAAAAGAATGATAAATAATATGAACTCAATAAGATTAACGAAGGCACTCTAGCATGTTTTTTTTGCACCTTTATTGCAAAAAAGAAGATTTTCTTCCTTTGACAACCTGGATTTTTCTATCCAGTTTAGGTGTATTCTTGACGAGTACCTTAGGAACGCGTGCTTACTTAATCAAACAATCACACACCAATAATATCATTAAAACGAATAGATTTGATTTACAAAATAAGTGTGATCAGTTGAATGCTACCACAACTGAAAACAAAAAACTTGTAACACCCCATGCAGAATCTATTTTTATGAGAACCGTTCAAAGAATCCTAACATTGGATTTCTTTTTAATAAAGATTCCAGCTGTTGACACACGATTTCGTAACGTTAAAACGCAATATTTCTCAAATAAACGCGCTCCTCCCAATGAACATACTTAATTCTCTTCCTTGAATTATAAAAACGATCATCTTATTTTACTTGTGCTTTTAACTTTGAATAACTGTTAGATTGCCTATTAGCGGAATATATCATGCGTACACCTGGTTGGTTAACTACCCTTTATTGTTTTATTCTTTTAAGCAGCATTTATGTTGCTTTACCCAATTTATTTTCACACGAACAAGTTAAAAACTCGAAATTCTTACCCGACACCCGTGTAGCACTTGGTCTTGACCTTCAAGGAGGCTCTTCTCTCCTGCTCGAGGTTGATAGCAAAACGTTAAAACGCGATCAGTTACATATAGTTTTAAGCAATGTGCGCAATGTATTGCGTGAAAAACAAATCCGCACCTCAAGTGTGCGTATCGTTGAAGATAGCGTTATTGCCCTTATTTCTGACCCATCGCAAACTGAAAAAGCACTCTCTGCTTTGAAAACATTAATAACCCCCATACACAGTAGCTTTGGCACAACAGAACATAACATCACGATCAGTGCTCAAAATGAAACTCTCCGCGTCACATTAACGGAAGCTGGTATAAAAGACCGTGTAAGCAATGCTATTGAACAAAGCTTAGAAATCATCCGTCGTCGTATAGATCAAGTTGGTGTTTCAGAACCAGCCATCCAAAAGGTTGGAAATGATCGTATTATGGTCCAATTGCCTGGCCTACAAGATCCAAAACAACTGCGTGATCTTTTAGGAACAACCGCTAAGATGAGTTTTCATCTTGTTCCTTCTAATGTGGATCCCAATAATCCCCCTATAGGTGTTTCTATTCTCCCTGGATACACTGATGCAACACAACATTATGCAATTTATGATCAAATTGCTTTAGATGGAAATGTCCTGAAAGATGCCCGTGCAGGTTTTGACCCTCAAATACCAGGACGTTCCATTATTTCATTTACTCTAGATTCCGCTGGCGCAAAAATATTTGCCGATATAACACGACAAAATATTAACCGTCCTTTTGCCATTGTTCTGGATAATAAGGTTTTAACCGCTCCGACCATCAATAGTGTCATTCCCAATGGACAAGGTCAAATTACAGGAAACTTTGACCCCAAAGAAGCCTCAACTCTGGCTGCTCTGCTTCGTGCTGGTTCCCTCCCCGCACCACTCACGGTCATTGAAGAGAGAACCGTAGGCCCAAATCTTGGTGCTGATGCCATCCAAATGGGACTTTACACCGGCATAATTGGCTTTATTCTTGTTGCAATTTTTATTTTTCTTCTCTACCGTATTTGGGGATTAATTGCCAATATAGCACTAGCTCTGCACACGATTTTAACATTTGCTGCACTGAGTCTTTTGGGAGCTACGCTTACGCTGCCTGGTATTGCTGGTATTATTTTAGGCATCGGTATTGCTGTTGATGCTAATATCCTTATCAATGAACGTATCCGTGAAGAAAGTCGAAAAGGTGTGGGTGCTTTTGCAGCCCTAGATCGTGGATTTAAACACGCTTTTGCAACCATTGTTGATGCAAATGTTACGGCAATTATAGCGACTGTCTTACTATTTTGGTTCGGCACCGGTCCCGTTCGTGGTTTTGCCGTAACAATGTTGCTTGGTATTATCATCTCCATGTTTACAAATATCACCATTGTACGCATCATCATGATTTGGATCGTTCGTAAATGGAAAATTAAAAAGTTGCATATTCACTCTGCTTTCAACATCATGCCACAAAACACAACTTTCCACTTTATGAAAGCACGCTTCATTGGTATTGGCGTCTCAATTGTTTTATCAATGGCTTCAGTTTTTCTCTTTTTTAAGCCTGGATTGAATTTTGGTATTGATTTCATTGGCGGAAGCCAAATGAGTATTACCACGAAAGCACCAGCAGATCTAGCAACTCTGCGTTCCAAGCTTTCTACTCTTAATGTTGGTGAAGTTTCCTTGCAAAATATTGATAACGAAAACACCGTATTAATTCGCATGCAGAAACAAAGCGGTAGCGAAGCACAACAAACCATCGCCATTGATAAGGTTAAAACAGCTGTACAAAATATCTATCCCGATACCACATTCGATCAAATAGAAGTTGTGGGTCCCAAAATTTCAGGCGAGCTTGCCACAGCTGCTTTTACTGCTGTTATTCTTGCGGCTATTGCCATGTCTCTCTATATATGGTTACGCTTCGAGTGGTTCTTTGCCGTTGGAGCAATTATCACTCTCATTCTAGACACCACAAAAATGATTGGCTTTTTTGCTTTATTTCAATTTGATTTTAATTTAACGGCTATCGCTGCGCTCTTAACAATTGTTGGATATTCTATAAATGATAAAGTTGTCGTCTATGATAGGATGCGCGAAAATATGCGTCTTTATAAAAAAATGCCGTTGCGTGAACTGATTGATCTGTCAATTAATCAGGTTCTTGTACGTTGTTTTTTTACATCAGCTACAACAATTCTTGCGATGCTCCCCATGGCGATATGGGGTGGAAGTGCTGTTCATAATTTTGCATTACCCATGGTCTTTGGGATTATTATTGCAACATCATCCTCTATCTTTATTGCTGCTCCTATTTTACTCCTGCTAGGAAATTGGTGGCGTGAGCGAAATAATCGTGCAAATATCAAAGTGAAATAAAAATGCCCTTTAATGCGTATGGTACATCTCGCCTCTCTTCTCATAGAAATATAGTCGTTTTCATTCATTCGCTTTTTGATCAAGAATAGTAAATAATCCATGCTCCACGACACACCACTTATCACAACTATTGTTGCAGGCTTATGTTTAGCATTTCTCTTGGGAATGATTGCGAGCCGTTTACGTATTTCACCACTTGTAGGCTATTTATTAGCTGGTGTTATTGTGGGACCCAATACAGGCGGATTTAAAATAGATTCCGTCATCATTAATCAACTTGCTGAAATTGGTATTATTTTGCTGATGTTTGGTGTTGGGCTCCACTTTTCATTAAAAGACCTTTTATCTGTCAAAGCTATTGCTGTCCCTGCTGCTATTGCACAAATGGCATTTTCTACTTTTCTAGGTTTGTGCCTTGGTCTGATTATGGGATGGGGCTTCAGTGGTAGTTTGATCTTCGGTCTTGCTTTATCCATAGCAAGTACTGTTATCCTGCTACGTGCTTTGCAAGAGCGTCATCTTATTGAAACAGAAAAAGGACGCATTGCCGTTGGATGGTTGATTATTGAGGATTTAGCAATGGTCCTTATACTTGTCCTCATCCCTTCCTTGGCAAGTGCTCTCAGCAATACCAAAAAAGAAGCGTTGGATCCTCTTGTTCAATGGTTGGATTTAAGTATTTGGGGTATTTTTGGTCTCACCATCCTGAAAGTAATTGTATTTATTGCACTTATGCTCGTCATTGGGCGACGCGTTATCCCATGGCTTTTAAAAATGAGCGCACAATCGGGATCACGTGAATTATTTCGTCTTAGCGTCTTTGCTATTGCATTAGGAGTAGCTTTCGGAGCTGCTCATTTATTTGGTGTTTCCCTTTCTCTTGGTGCTTTTTTTGCTGGTATGGTCATGAGCGAATCAGAATTAAGCCACCGTGCCGCGGAAGAATCTTTACCACTGCGCGATGCTTTTTCTGTTCTCTTTTTTGTTTCTGTAGGCATGTTATTTGACCCCGAAAAACTCTTAACTCATTTTTTCCCTCTCTTAGCAACCTTATTCATTATCGTAATCGGAAAATCTGCTGTTGCCTTTTTCATCGTTAAGGCTTTTCGCTATTCTAATGCAACAGCTTTGACTATTTCTGCAAGCCTTGCCCAAATCGGAGAATTTTCCTTTATCCTCGCTGGTTTAAGTTTAAGCTTAGGACTTTTAAACAATGACGCTCATGATTTAATTCTTGGAGGAGCAATTTTTTCTATTTTGCTTAATCCTCTTGTTTTCATTGCCTGTAATAAAATTAAAAAACGTTTAGAAAAAAATTCTGCATCTTCACAAAATACCCAAACAATTATTGATATTGATCCACAAGATCCTGACCAAGATTTTTTACCAATGACCTTAAAAAATAACCATATCGTAATTATTGGCTATGGTCGTATCGGTAAGTGTGTTGCATTATCTTTAATAAATAGAGGTGAACCTATAGTGATCGTAGAAGAATCAAAACGCCTCTCTGATAAAGCGATTGCAGATGGCTTTGAGGCTATTTGCGGCAATATCATTCAACAAGAAATAATGAACGCAGCAAATATAAATAATGCACATAAAGTTGTTATTACAATGCGAAGTACCATTGAAGTAGGAGAATGTATCGTGAATATCCGTGATATGAAGAAAGATATCCAAATAATCACACATGCATTATCCGACACAGAAACAACATATCTCATTGATTTAGGTGCTGATGTTGTAGTAACAGATGATGAAGAAATTGCCAATGGCATTATAGAGTATATAACAGAACGAAGATCTGTAAGGAATATGCTCAATCATGAAAATTTACAGAAAACATAAAATGGATACAGAATCGTGAAAATAAAGCAATTTATATGGCCATTGATTGGTATCTTAGCAATGCTGGTATCTATTCGAATTCTTTACATGAAGCTCTCTGCCATTTCATTTGGGGATGTATTGGAGCGCTTGAGCAATTTAAATGCACAGCACTGGTTATTAGCCTGTTTATGTTCTCTCCTAGCTTATGCTGCTCTTGCTGGATATGATCGAATTGCCTTGCAACATCTAGGCCATAAAATTTCTTGGATTTTTATCGCTATATGTTCATTTACAACCTATGCTCTTTCACACAATATCGGTGCTTCAGTTTTTTCTGGTGCCGTTGTACGCTATCGCGCCTATAAAATGAAAGGGTTAAACGGAACAGAAATCGCAATATTAGTAGGTTTTTGCTCTTTTACTTTTGTAATCGGTACAATCTTACTTTTGGGAATCGTTTTGGTGCTGCAACCCGAAATTATCACCCTCATTCATAAAGAACTTCCTGAATGGCTAGGAACAGCAGCTGGAGCAATTTTACTCAGCTGTATAGCACTTTATACGTTTGGCAGCTGGCTTCAGTTAAAACCCTTACGCTTGGGTAAGAAAATTCAACTTTCCTATCCACGGCTGAAAATTGTTATTCAACAGCTTCTCATTAGCCCTCTAGAACTTTTAGGAGCAGCAGGAATTATATATGCTGTTCTCCCACACAACGCAGATATTCATTTTATCTCTGTTCTTGGTGTTTTCCTAGCATCTTTTACGATAACTCTTCTCTCTAATGCTCCAGCAGGAGGAGTAGGAGTTCTTGAAGCTCTCTTCATCACAGGCATGCCCAATATAAATCCAACCGATGTTATTGCAGCACTTATTGTCTTTAGAATGTTTTATTTGATTATACCGCTCATCATTTCATTATTTGTGGTCGCCATTTTTGAAGCGCAACAATATTGGAAAAGAGCCCCCAAGACACCACCTGAATAAATAAAAGGTTATCAATTACTTCTTTTTGTGTGCCTATATAAGAACAGGACACCATCGTGTTACCAATTTACATATTTTTTTTAAGAAAACTCTCTCAGTGCTCTTCCCCATTACACAACAATACCCGTGAATGGTATAATAATAAAGTCATTGTTGCAACATCATCTTTATACTTAATAAAAGAGTAAGCCTGCACCATTATACTATTTTCCCAATGTTGTGATAATTTTTGGCGTCTAAGAACGTTAATAAGAATCATTTTTATGCTTTTCTTCAATAGTCTTTATCCGCACGTTAATCCCATTTATAATGCAAAAATAATAATTTTAATTGATTCATTATAAGAGGGATTGAAACAAAAGAAGTTTATGATAGTAAAGTTTAAAAAAAGAATAATTAATCATTATAAATCAATATATTATAATGATTCTGAGCGGCTTTCTTAATATTTATATTTTTAGAGGTTAAGCTAACGGAAAGACAGCATAGCATAACTTCATAGTTTAATATTTTTAAACTTGAAGCCTCATTAAAGCCTATTGTCTTTCGTTTAACAGGTACTAGTTTTAAACAATTAAACTGATCTAATTTTATTCCTGTTATGTCCGCTAAATACTTTATTTTATCTTGATTTACCCTCTTAGAATACTGATGATTATTACAGAAGTTTTTTGTTTAAGCGGGAGAGTTATCAAAAAATATCCACGCTGCTAATACAACTAAAGTGCAAAGTTTCTTCTGTCTTTAAACAATATGCTAAAAATCCAAAAAAAATTTAATCAATTTATATTAAAAGAAGTGAAAACTGTTGATTTTTATACCCCTTTAAATAAGATAATTGTCGGTAAGAAGCTTCTCCTTACCAATTGCGACTTTAAAAAAAGAAACAATACGCATTAAAAGATCTTTAAATGTCCTTTGGAAGTTTTTTGTGTCCCCTAAAAAGTACAAAAACCGATGACTAAGCTATATCAACAATCTTCACTTTTAAACAAACAGATATGGGGAAATCCTACTGCCCAATTTTATTTAGAAACTCGTATCTTAAAAAAAATTTACGCAATCAATGAGTTATTTACGGTATAAAATAGAATGGTGGGTGATGAGGGGATCGAACCCACGACCCGCTGATTAAGAGTCAGCTGCTCTACCGACTGAGCTAATCACCCATAAGCTTCTCAAAAGACGAGAATGAGCGTTTCTATAACGCTCCTAAGGATGGATGTCCAGATATTTTGTTGTTTGTTATATAAACTCATTGTCTGTAAGGTTAAAAATATGATATTCACCACTTGATCTTATATAAAAATAAACCCATTATAAGAAGCTTTATAAATAAATGTTCTGATTGTTACACAGAACCTATAGTTAGAGGATTATCGAGCATAATGCCCGAGCAAAATTTAGAGGGACCTTCTTGTGGTTGTAAGCGGGATGGGGCATCATTTTGTTTTATCAGCAATCACATGCATTCAAGCAATATTGTGTTGTTTTTTTCTTTGAATATAAGTTTTCTTACATACAATGTTCATGATCCAATATACGAATAAAAGCCTATGAATTTTTTTTGTCAATCGCGCGCTTTTAAGCTTATAAAAGGTAAGGAATGATGGAATGGATCACTGATCCCCATGCGTGGTTTGGTTTGATCACGCTGGTTTTTCTCGAAATTGTTTTAGGAATAGATAACCTTATCTTTATTGCAATTTTAGCTGAAAAATTGCCACTGCATTTGCGTGACCGCGCACGCTTTATAGGTCTTACTTTAGCATTAATTATGCGGCTTTTCCTTCTTACAGTTATTGGATGGGTTATGAGACTCGATAGGGTCATTCTTTCACTTTCATCTTTTGTATTTAGTTGGCATAGCTTTATTTTAATCGGTGGTGGAGCCTTTTTGCTAGCAAAGGGAACGCTAGAATTACATGAAAGGTTAGAAGGGGTATCACATGAAAGAAAAACAGGCCTTGGTTATGCTGTTTTTTGGCAAGTAATCGTCCAAGTCGTGGTGCTGGATGCCGTTTTTTCACTAGACAGTATTATTACCGCAACAGGTATGATTGCAAAAGAGCAGGCAGCAGTTATGTATATCGCAGTCATAGCTGCTATGGGAGTAATGATGTGCGGATCTGGTGCTCTTATGCGTTTTATTAATCGTCATCCCACCATTGTAATCCTTTGTCTTGGTTTTTTGATGATGATTGGTTTTACTCTCATTGTTGAAGGATTTGGTTTTCATATTCCAAAAGGGTATTTGTATGCTGCTATTGGTTTTTCTGTTCTCATCGAAGTTTTTAATCAAATTGGACGTCGTAACCGTGAAAAAATGATTAAAACGAATGATCTACGCAGTAGAACAGCTGATGCTGTTTTGAGGCTCTTAGGAGGAGGAAGCAAAGATAGTCACCTTGCTGAGACTGTAGATGTTATTGCTGAACAGGCCGCAGCATCTGAGTTGTTTAGACCAGAAGAAAAGGAGATGATTCGTGGTGTTCTCGATTTAGCTGATCGCCCTGTTCGCTCTATCATGTCGCCGCGTAATGAAATTGAATGGTTAGATTTAAATGCTGATGAAAATGAAATGCGTGAAGAATTACAAAAGGTTAAACATAGCCGCTTAATTCTTGCGCGTGAAAAAGTGGATGAATTTGTTGGCGTTGCGTTGACAAAAGATCTTCTTTTGAATTTGGCTGAGGGGAAAAAGATTAATTGGAAAAAAGCTATGCGAGAACCCCTCGTTGTTCATGAAAACACAAGTGTTTTACGATTGATGGAGCAATTACGTCATTCTTCGATTCAGCTTGCAATTATTGTTGATGAGCATGGATCTTTTGAAGGAATTGCAACACCAACCGATATTCTTGAAGCTATTGCAGGAGACTTTCCTGATGACGATGAAGAACTCATGATCGCAGAACAACTTGAAAATGGCAGTCTTCTTGTTGAGGGATATGCTGATATCCGCCGTTTAAGTGGTTATCTTGGGCGTAACCTTGTGGATGAAGCAGATCGTTATACGACTCTGGCAGGCTTTATGCTTTGGCAGTTTGGTCATTTACCAAATGAGGGAGAAAGCTTTGAAACTGATGGTTTACACTTTAAAGTGATTGAAATGGAACGCCGAAACATATCTAAAATCCTTATTTCTCCACTTGTATCACCAGAAAAAAACTAATTCTTTTTATCAGCAAAATGAATAAAAAGATTTTTTTATGATTAAAAATTGAAAAGAATAAGCAGTTGATAACTCAATTGCATTTCATTATTTTTATATTTTTTTAAGCGTAAAATAATGACATACAAAAGTTATATATCAATGAACTTTCCATTATAAAAAATTTTCATTGATGATTGACGAAAAGCTGGAAGAGAAAAAATGGTGCAAAATTATTTGTCAATGGTCATTAATCTAAAAAACAATGAATATATACAACATATTGATTTATAATAATTATTTATTACAATATTACCTTTATATCAAGAAAGCCTCTTTCAAACATCAGATTTCCGCCAATGGATAAAACTCCACCATTGTTGAGTTCACTCAACTGATGATGGCATCTTTAAACCAGACTCTGGCTCCTATAATCTTTTTAGATCTTCTTGATATTTCTTAAGGAGCTATTCCTTATCTTTTGTTTCGATAAATTTAGCTATTTTTTTCCTTCCAAGAATGAGACTCAACCTCTCTGGAAAGGCCCTTATTAAGAACTTTGTTTTTCTTCTAGATAGCTCATATTTTTGCTACTTTTTAATTAAAGCGTAGCTGAGCTGCTTAGATTTCACCACTTCTTTGACTAAAGCCAATGCACGTTCAGATGAATCTGTTGGGTATTTTCATCAAAGCCTAAATGATCCTCTGCACTGAAACTTTGATAATAAGATTGTAAGGTTGCAACATCACCCAATAAAGACAGTGCACAAATATGAAGTAAGCTATAATCTGCATCATATACCTTGATAACCTTTATGTGCCTCCAACTTCACTCTATCGCCAAGGTGGTGCTCCATATCTGGAATAAAAGCATTTATGAAGATCAATTTTTTCTATCGCCTATTTCAAAACATAATCAAGCTTAATTCCAACCAATCTGCATTATATTTCTTCTTCACAAACTCTCCACCCCTTTTTATCAAAATCAAGCTGTAGATCTTGTAAGTGCTGAGAATTGATAGGGATCAATTACCACGCAGGCAGCAGCTAAAATACCAGTCGTAATCGAAACTCCAAAATCAAATTGCGGATAACCTTTGATAATTGCGTCATTATAAAGAATTTGTACTTCACAATCTGGTAGTTGGTAACGTGCTGAATAATTATCTACCTCTTTAATTTTTCAACAGACCAATCAAGATTTTTGAAGAGCACTGTTGTACTCTCCATGATGAAAAATTTCTTTGCTCTACCTCAAAAGAGGTTGTATCCATATCAAAAGTCAAAAGCGAAGCAGATTTTTGCAAACAAAAGTGATAACGCCGTGTAAGAGAAGAATCTTATCAATAAGGTCTTTGGTGATTTCTTTTGCAACGTCTAAACGAGATGGAATCTTATTCATAAAAAAACACAACAAAGTCAATAGGTTTTGTGCAATTATTTTATATAAATCCCATTTAAAATCTACACTTTTATACGTGATTTAATTGACCATTTTTTATAAACAATTACCATGTATGAATAGACCACAAAAAGCAAATCATGATGCAAATGTTATAACGCATGTAAACATTCAAATGAAGTGAAAAGCAGCTATCATTCATAACAGTTCATAAATTTTATGATACGTTTTTATCACACACAAATCGTATTGTTAAAAACGTAATCGTTTGAAATTATCGATAAACATAAATTGCATGCGTTTAAAGAATGGTATGGGGTTTACTCTTTTTTTGAGCTAAACCTTAAAAAAATAATCATTTGAAACTATCATAAGATAGGTTTTAATTCATTAAGGGCACATAAAAGGATTTAAAGACAAGTCAATTTTAAAGCACCACTTACTAAAAAGTTAGTAAATGATAGGCAGACATTATGGAGATACTATCATCACAACAAGTCTTGCATTGCCATATACATTACCTCTAATCACGATATAATCAGGAGATCTTGGCATTGCCATAAACAGAGCCGTAGACCTTAGTATGACACCCCACACTAGCATTGCCCTAAACCTTGCCTAAACAACCGCATGATCATAAACCGCGGCATTGCTATAAATACGTACAATACCGGATAATTTTTCATTCCCATAAACCCACGCATAATGATAAACTCAACCGTTATAAAAAAGATGAGCATTGTCATAAACATGAGCACCAAAATACACATAGGTTTTATCACATATAAGGGTATTGCCATAGACATAGCCCCCAATGGCAGTATTGCCATAGCCCCTTGTATTTTCATAAACACGACCAGATTTTACAACACAAGCATTATCAGCAACCCAGCAATTGCCATCATGAGAGAGGTTGCTTTCAATTTCAATAAAAGCATCTAGATCGCCTTTTTTACATCACCAAAATCTCTTAAAGTACGAATGCGATATAATGCCAGTCACGAAATCCTTTTGATTGGTCAATTCATATTTTGGATGGTTTTTCTTATTAACAGGAGCGGTTTCATTTGTAATGGAAAAAATAACGGAGGTGTTTCTTAATATAGTTGTTATAATTAAGCCTATATGTTTTTAAAAGTTTTGAACAGACATTAAGCCAACTCCAAACCAAATGTTTGTTGAATCAAGTGCTCTGTTCAAACTAATAATAACATATTCATTACCTAGTAGTAGAATACCAACTCCTACACCTGCATAAAGCGAAGCAATAACCCAGCCCATATGGCTATGCTGTATGACTATAATAGAACCCAAAACCATCATTGCTACACTCGCAACACCAGCAGCAAAACGGATCAAAAGAACTAAGTATTAACGCCATGGAAATAATTAAGTGCACTCATTACTATACTGTATAAGATAGCATACGAGGAGCAAGGAATATATTCCAAATTCTGCCAAACGTAAAGAACATACTCCCAACTAAATAACCATCATAATTAGCGCTTGGTATATAAGAACGTTGATTAAAGGTAAACAATCCCTCATCCAACATAACTGGCAATATTGGTGTATAGAGAAATCACCAAATACCCATATCAAAACCATACCGAATACAGCATTTTGAAACAATTCAAATCTTGAAGGTTGTTTTTCCTCCTTATTGTTCCTTTAACTGGTGATATTCCTCATCTGCGTTCCATCTCACCATAACAGCCTTTAGCTCCCAAAATAGAATAAAAGAAAATTTAGCTATCTATTTTAATGCTCAAAACAATATATTTAGCGATCTACTATCAACATCGCCAGAGCAGTTGTACAATAACATATTGAATTAATATGTATTTTTATGTTATAAATGTTTATAGTTAAATTGAAAGCATATTTAGATAATCTTGTTTTTTATCTCGATATTCAAAATGACTAACCGAAGAATTATATACGCAGCCGTAAATTTTGCTTCTCTTAAAATCATTTGCTTATTCGCTAAAAAACTTAATAAACAACTCAAATAACTATTTTCATAAAAGAGGAAATTGGCTTCTTTTTAGGTAATATTGTTATTTAGGATAATATGAAGTTGAAAAATTTGGTGCACCCGACAGAATTCGAATCTGTGACCTCTGCCTTCGGAGGGCAGCGCTCTATCCAGCTGAGCTACGGGTGCTTCACACTGATTATTAAAATCAGTTATGGTCTTTTAACTAATCATACTCTTAGCTTCAATGCTAAATTATCATTCTAATAAAAAAATTACTTGTTTGTGATTTATCTAACGACGCACTCCTTTTACTTTTTAATGATACTTTACCTTGAAATAACTTCTCTTTATTCAATGCTCTTTTTATTATAAAAAGAGCTTTTATTACAACTTCAAAACTCTCATAAATAAGTTACAACATAAATTATAAGTATCAGGATAATTTTTAAATGGCTACATTACCAAGTCGCTTTCATTTTATTTCCGCAGAAACTGAGGAGGCTATCAAAGCTACCCATAAATTAATTTCCGTTTATGGTCATTCTTCTCTGGAAGAAACTGATATTGTTGTTGCAATCGGTGGTGATGGGACAATGTTACAAACCGTACGAGACGTCATGAACACAGGCAAACCTATTTATGGCATGAATCAAGGTTCTGTAGGATTTCTTATGAATGAATTTCATGAAAAAAAATTGCCCAATCGTATTGCTGCCGCACATAAAAAAGAAATCCATCCCCTGCGCATGATTGCAAAATCTGAATGTCAAGATTCTATCGAGGCGCTTGCAATTAATGAAGTATCCCTCTTTCGGCAATCTTATCAAGCCGCAAAAATTCGCATCACCATTGATAACAACGTACGCATGGAACAATTAAGTTGTGATGGTGTCCTCGTCGCTACACCAGCTGGATCAACCGCCTATAATTTATCAGCACAAGGACCTATCTTACCTCTTATGGCTCCCCTTATGGCCCTCACTCCTGTTAGCCCTTTTCGCCCTCGGCGTTGGCATGGAGCTTTGCTTCCCAATACAGTAACAGTGCGCTTTGATATGCTTGAACCTGACAAACGCCCTGTAAATGCTGCTGCAGATAATATTGAAGTTAAATCTGTCCATTCAGTTACTATTTCAATGGCAACAGAAGTAACAGCTTCAATCCTTTTTGACTCAAATCATTCATGGGATGAGCGCATTTTATCAGAACAATTTCGCTATTAATGATTGTATTATGCGTTTTATGTGTATATGATTGTTATAGTTAATTTTTTGTAAAAACATCTTAACACTTTTAAAGAGTGTAGAATATTGGTTATAATTATCATTTAGATAACGCAGTTAAAATCACAGAGCAGTTGATAAAAAAATGATACCATCTTTAAACAGTTTTGATGATTTAGGTCTTTCCGCAAAGGTTATTAATGCGGTGAAATCAGCGGGGTATACAGCTCCAACACCTATTCAAAGCGAAACAATTCCGCATGTCCTTCAAAGAAAAGACGTTTTAGGAATCGCCCAAACGGGAACAGGTAAAACTGCCTCTTTCGTATTGCCTATGCTCACTCTCCTTGAAAAAGGTCGTGCAAGAGCACGAATGCCCCGTACGCTCATCTTAGAACCAACAAGAGAAATTGCAGCTCAAGTTGAAGAAAATTTCGATAAATACGGAATAAATCATCGTTTAAATGTTGCTCTTTTGATTGGTGGAGTTTCTTTTGAACTCCAAGATCGCAAACTTGAACGGGGAGCTGATGTTCTTATAGCAACACCAGGGCGCCTTCTTGATCATTGCGAGCGCGGTAAACTGCTCCTGATGGGCGTTGAAATCCTTGTGATTGATGAAGCTGATCGCATGTTGGATATGGGCTTTATTCCTGATATTGAACGCATCTGTAAGCTAACTCCTTTTACGCGTCAAACTTTGTTCTTTTCTGCAACAATGGCGCCAGAAATTACAAAACTAACGAAACAATTTTTACATTCTCCTGTATCTGTTGAAGTTACAAAAGCATCCTCAACTGCAACCACAATTACACAGCGGCTTGTCAAATCTGGAAATAAATCATGGGATAAAAGAGCGGTTTTACGAGAGCTTATCCAAAATGAAGGTGCAGAGCTTCAAAATGCAATCATTTTCTGTAATCGAAAGAGAGATATCTCTGAACTTTTTAGATCGCTCATCAAACATAACTTTAATGTAGGGGCACTTCATGGAGATATGGACCAATATTCGCGCATGAACACCCTAGCTGATTTTAAAAATAATAAACTTACACTTCTTGTTGCTTCTGATGTTGCTGCCCGTGGACTCGATATTCCAGCTGTAAGTCATGTATTTAACTATGATGTTCCTACACATGCTGAAGACTATATCCATCGAATTGGTCGTACAGGGCGTGCAAATCGCAGCGGAAAAGCTTTTACAATTGTCACAAAAGCTGATCAAAAATATATCAATGCCATCGAAGAAATGAGTAATGAAAAAATTGAATGGCTCAATGGAGATCTCTCAACTTTAATAGCTGATGATCAAACAGAAGATATTGTTGTAAAGAAAAAATCTTCAAAACCATCAAAGAAAACTGCTCCAAAAGAGCCTGTTGTTCACACTAAAAAATCTGTAGAAGAGAATAAAACAGAATATATCAAAAATGCAAATAATAAGGAGAAGCCATCTGAGCAACAACGCTCACGAAAAAATAAGAATTACACACCCATTGGATTTGGTGATGATATTCCTGCTTTCATGCTTATAAAAACGTGTAAATAAACCCGTTCTTTACTCTCTTTAAGAGTGAAATGAACGAAATACTTTTAAAAAATCCGCTCTTATTTCCTAGAGAGCCTTTCCGTTACCTTTTCACGCCCTAAAAGCTGCAAAATTTTTCCCATTTCAGGTCCATGATCCATGCCCGTAAGTGCCTGACGTAATGGCATAAATAAAGCTTTTCCTTTTCGACCTGTTTTTTCTTTTAATGCTGTTGTCCAAATTTTCCAACTTTCCTCATTCAAAGCACCTTCAGGTAAGAAATCGAGTGATTGGTGCACAAAAGCACGATCCTCTAGTGCTACTGTATCAAAATTCTGTTCATCATGAATGATTTTCCACCAAAAAACAGCATCATTGACTTTATTAATATTGCTTCTTATCGCGTTCCAGAAATATTCCGCCTTATCTCCCTCAATAGAAAGTTTTTTAAGGCGCATTTTTACTTCCTCATAGGTTAACTCATGGACAAGATGACTATTCAAAGCAAGAAGATCAGCAATATCAAATTTTGCAACGGATCTTGACGTATCTTGGAGATTAAAATGCTCTAAAAGCGCAGCTTGATTGGGATAGGGATGCACATTTTGCGATGTCCCAATCAAAACGGCAAGGCATTGAACAGCTATAGATTCAAATCCTTCTTCCCGTAGAGAACGAATAGAAAGATCATTATTACGTTTTGAAAATCCTTTTCCTAAAACTGTCGCCAATAAATTGGTATGAGCAAAAACCGGTAATTCTGCATTAAGAGCTTTAAAAAGAGCAATTTGAGCGCCTGTATTTGTAATATGATCATCCCCACGAATAATATGCGTAATAGCCATATCTACATCATCAACAATAGACGGCAATGTATAAAGATAGGTTCCATCTTCACGAATAAGAACAGGATCTGAAAGAGAAGCTAAATCAATCGTCTGCTTTCCCTTTATTGCATCATTCCAGCAAACTTCTGTTCGCTTTGTGTGTAAAGGATCACTTTCAAAATTAGGAAGAAGAAAACGCCAATGGGGTTTACGACCTTGTGATTCAAAGTTTTTTCTCTCTTCTGTTGTCAACTTCAATGCTGCACGGTCATAAACAGGAGGCAATTTGCGTGAAAGCTGGATTTTACGACGCCGCTCTAATTCCTCTGTTGTCTCATAACAAGGATAAAGAAGACCACGTTGTTTGAGAATTTCTGCCACTTCATCATATCGATTAAATCGCTTGGATTGGTAATAAATTGCATCTGGTTGAATACCAAGCCATTCAAGGTCAACAGCAATAGCATCGATATATTCTTGTTTAGAACGTTCAATATCTGTATCATCATAGCGTAAAATAAATTCTCCCTTATACGCTTGCGCATAAAGCCAGTTGAAAAGCGCAATACGGATATTGCCAATATGAATATAACCTGTTGGAGAGGGAGCAAAACGAACTTTAACCATAAAATAATACTCAATTTTTATCGCGAAAATGATTGACTATGGGATAGCGACGATCGCGTCCGAAATTTTTGTAACTGATTTTTACACCAGGCGCAGATTGACGCCTTTTATATTCGGCACCATAAAGAAGCTGTTCAACTTTCGCAACAGTTTCTCGTGAATGTCCACGTTTAACAATATCACAAATACTCATGTCATTTTCTACAAGAGATTGTAAGATATCATCTAGAATAGGATAAGGCGGAAGAGAATCTTCATCTTTTTGATTTTCTCGCAGCTCTGCAGAAGGCGCTTTTTCTATAATATTGGATGGAATGACAATCCCTTCTGGTCCTCTTAAATTGTGCAAGTGATTTTTATTGCGCCACTCAGCTAATGCATAAACCTGCATTTTATAAATATCTTTAAGAGGATTAAACCCGCCATTCATATCCCCATACAGTGTTGCATATCCCACAGCCATTTCTGACTTATTGCCTGTCGTTACCACCATTGAACCGAATTTATTTGAAAGAGCCATTAAAACTGTACCGCGTATACGACTTTGAAGATTTTCCTCTGTGACGTCAGAGGGTAACCCTGAAAAAACAGGTGCCATTGTTTCAAGAAAAGCTTCAACAGCTTGCTCAATCGGTATGATTTCATAACGACATCCCAAAAGATCAGCACATTCTTTAGCATCTTTTAATGATTCTTGCGAAGTATAATGATAGGGCATCATAATGGTGCGAACCCTCTCAGCACCAAGAGCATCCACCGCCATTGCCGTACACAGGGCTGAATCAATTCCTCCTGAAAGACCAAGAATAACATCCTTAAAGCCGTTTTTATTAACGTAATCTTTCAACCCCAAAACACAAGCTTGATAATCAGCCGCTAATCCATTGAGAAGACTTTCATTAGGACCTGAAATACAGTGCCATCCCGTCGTTGTTTTTTGCCAATGGCTTAAAGCAATATGGCTATCAAAGTGTTTCATTTGAAATATCTTTTTGCCTTGTCCATTCAAGGCAAAAGACCCACCATCAAAAACGAGCTCATCTTGACCACCTACTTGATTAGCGTAGATAATTGGCACTCCAGATTGTAGAGCTTGCGTATGAATAACATCTATACGTTTTAAAGTTTTATTACGATAGTAGGGAGATCCGTTAAGGACAAGAATAATTTCCGCTCCTTTATCTTTAAGCTCTGTACTCAGAGAGGAATCATTCCAAAGATCCTCACAAATGACTATTCCTAATTTGATTCCATGATAGACAATAGGCTGAGGACGTGGACCTGAAGAAAATAAACGCTTTTCATCAAATTCAGCATAATTAGGTAAATCAAACTTCAAACTTTCGGCTATGACTCTCCCTTCATCAAGAACCATGACAGCGTTGTAAATATTACCATTGCGCCTTAATGGAAGACCAATGACAATTCCTGGTCCGCCTACGGTTATCTTTGCTAATTTCTCAACAGTCTCTTCACATGTTTTTGTAAAAGCAGGTTTTAGAACAAGATCTTCCGGCGGATAAGCGCTTATAAAAAGTTCCGTGAATAAAACAAGATCAGCCCCCTCTTCTTTGGCCTTTTGATGCGCCATGACAGCTAAAGAAAAATTCCCCTCAATATCACCGACAATAGGATTTAATTGGGCAATTGATACCCGAAAATCATTTTTCATAAGCCTTTGTATCATTTCATCAGTTTAGCAACCACAACTTTATTCCTCATCATCGGAAATATCACTTTTTTAAAAATTCTCTTCTGCCATAATGACCTAAAAAAAATATTAAGTAAATTTTTGCCTACCCCTCAGCAGCAATTGCTAACGAGTCAGTCGCACGATTTTTTTTAAGGAGTTCAGCAACAAGAAAAGCCAATTCTAACGCTTGATCTGCATTTAGCCGAGGATCACATTGCGTATGATAACGATCAGATAGATCGTCCACAGAAATGGCATGCGCCCCTCCTGTACATTCAGTAACATCACGACCTGTCATCTCAATATGAATGCCCCCTGGATAAGTTCCTTCTCCACGATGCACTGCAAAAAAATTCTCTACTTCTTTTAAAACATAATCAAAGGGACGCGTCTTATAACCATTGGCAGTAATTGTATTGCCATGCATTGGATCACATGACCATATAACCGCACGCTTCTCGCGTTCAACGGCACGGATGAGTTTAGGCAGATAACGTTCAACTTTATCATAACCAAAGCGCGTAATGAGAGTAAGCCGCCCCAACTCGTTTTCAGGATTTAAAATATCAATTAATTTTAAAAGCTCATCAGACTCAATGGAAGGACCACATTTTAATCCTATAGGATTTTTAATGCCGCGACAATATTCAACGTGAGCATGGTCAATCTGACGCGTACGGTCACCAATCCATAGCATATGACCAGATGTTGCATACCAATTTCCTGAAGTTGAATCAATCCGAGTCAAAGCCTCTTCATAACCAAGCAACAGTGCTTCATGACTGGTATAAAAAGATGTTTCACGCAATGAAGAATGTGTTTTGGATGTAATCCCTATAGAACGCATAAAATCAATTGCTTCAGAAATACGCTCTGCCAATAATTCATAACGTTCCCCCTGCGGACTGTTAGAAACAAAACTCAACATCCATGTGTGAACATTTTCTAAATTAGCATAGCCACCTTGTGAAAAAGCACGCAATAGATTAAGTGTTGCCGCAGATTGGCGATAAGCCATAGACATCCGTTGCGGATCTGGAATACGAGAACCGGCTTCAAATTCAATGCCATTAATAATATCCCCACGATAAGCAGGAAATTCAACCCCCTCTTTTCTTTCTATATCAGAAGAGCGAGGCTTTGCAAATTGACCAGCAATACGACCAATCTTAACAACCGGTTTAGAACTACCAAAGGTTAAAACAATCGCCATTTGCAAAAATACGCGAAAAAAATCACGGATATTATCAGCTTCATGTTCTGCAAAGCTTTCGGCACAATCACCACCTTGTAATAAAAAAGCTTGGCCTTTCGCAACGGCTGCTAATTCATTTTTTAAATCACGTGCTTCACCGGCAAAAACTAAAGGAGGATAGCTTCTCAGTTTTCGCTCAACATCTTCTAACATAGACTTATCCGGATAAGTCGGAACTTGTTTAATTGGCCTTGTTCTCCAAGTGTCAGGCGCCCATTCTTTTATCATTACACTCTCTCTAAAGATTAAGCTTAAAGATTAGCATATCAAAAACTTTTTACCATAATATATGCTGTTTAACTTTCTATTTTCTTCCCATTTTCATATATATAACTTGGTTTATACATTGTTACCAATTCTTCTGCCATCGTTGGATGCACTGCCATCGTCTCGTCAAAGATATCCTTCGTCAGCTTACCCTTGAGAGATATCCCTATAAGCTGTGCCATCTCACCAGCATTTTCCCCTAAAATATGAGCGCCCACAACAATACGGCTTTCACCATCAACAATGAGTTTCATAAGCATTTTCTCTGAACTACCAGAAAGAACATTACGCATAGGACGAAAAACTGTACGATAAATTTCAAGACGCTTATAACGCTTTACCGCCTCTTCTTCTGAAAGACCCACCGTTCCAATCTCTGGCTGTGAAAAAACTGCTGTTGTAATTAAATCATAATCAGGTGTTGTGGGAATATTCTCAAATGCTGTCTTAACAAAACACATTGCATCATGAATCGCAACAGGTGTTAATTGAATATGACCTGTTACATCACCAACAGCCCAAATATGGGGGATATTTGTTGTCATTTTCTCATCAACAACAACTGCACCAAATTCATCCACTTGAACACCTGCCCTATCAAGTCTTAAACCCGTTGTATTTGGTACACGCCCCGTAGCCAACATAATCTGATCGGCACTGATTATTTTCCCATTTGATAAAACAACTTCATAACAATTTTCTGCAGCCTGCACTTTAGAAATTGTTATTCCGTAGAGAATAGAAATCCCTTTTTCAATCATTGCATCGCTGAGCAATTGCCGCAAATCATGATCAAAATTACGAAGGATTAAATCACTCCGATGGAGGAGTGTTGTTTTTACACCTAATTCATGAAAAATATTAGCAAATTCAACACCAATATACCCTCCACCAACAATGACTATTGATTTTGGGAGTTGATCAAGGTCAAAAATCTCATTAGAAGTAAGGCAAAATTCACCACCTTCTATGGGAGTATTTTGTGCAAATTTTGCTCCCGTTGCAATCAAAATTTTTTCTGCACTTACCCGCTCACCCGTGGCAGAAAGCTCTAATGTGTGATCATCTATAAAAGTAGCACGACTTTCATAAATATGCACATTGTTATTTTCTAATCCCTTACGATACAGCCCTTCTAACCTTGATATTTCTTTATTTTTAGCTGCAACCAACTTTTCCCAGCTAAAAATTGGATCCGCATATTCCCACCCAAAACCAACACTTTTCTTAAATTCTTTTACATATTGTGATGCATAAACATAAAGTTTTTTGGGAACGCAACCACGAATAACACAAGTGCCCCCTATACGATATTCCTCTGCTATAGCGACCCGCTTGCCAAGACCTCCAGCAAGCCGTGCTGCACGCACTCCACCAGAACCACTTCCAATAACAAATAAATCAAAATCAAAAGAGCCCACGAATTATTCCTTCTTATATAGCTGCAAGAGTAGGCTAAGGTCTTTTATTATCAAATGAAAGTCTTTTTTTCTTTTGAAGAAGCATTTTTTATAAAGCAGTATTCTAAAAAGACCTACTCTCATTAAAATATTAAAAACGGCGGGAAAACCGCCGCTATAAAAAAAATCAGAAATTGCCCATTGTTGTCATGATATCGATCAAGCTATTTTTTATTTTCTGAAGATTCTGATTTTATTGGCATATTTGTAGGCATAGTAGAATTATTCAAATTAAGTGTTTCAGACATCTCTTTTTTCACATTTTCTACAAGATCCCGCATAAGAGCAGTACGCCATATATCAAATGCTGAATAAGAATCACGTGCAATATTGGGGACTTCTGTCAAAAACTTTTTACCGGTATCAGAATTATAAAATGTTGTTATCGCATCAAGCTCTTTTTGAGTAAAATATTTTGCATATACATGAGCAATCTCTTTTTCTAGATCAGAGCGCCTTTTAATTAAAGCAAGCGCCTGCTTATCAACAATATCAGAAATAGCTGTTGCTAAATTCGGATCATCGCTGATCAGTTCATTTTTGAAATCATGGACCGCATTTGGTAAAAAACTATCAAATTGATCCGTTGCATGAATAGCTCTGATTGCCTTTCGCGCTGAATCCAAATGTTGATCACTCACACCTTGTGCATAAACCGTTCCAACATTTACAAAAAAAATAGCAATTACACCAAAATATACGACAAAACGCTGAAAAGAAAATATTATTTTCATTTAATGATTACCCCGATAGCTAATTATAATTTTAATTCGTTATTCTACCTAAAATCTTTAAGACCCTTTATTTACTGTGCTAACATATCATCATGTAAATGCCTTTTCTAAAAATCAAACGGTTCTAAAACTTTTATTTGACCATCAGCCATAGCGACAATTGCACGTGAAGCCAACCCCAAAAAAAGGCCATGCTCAACAACACCAGGAATAGCAAGAAGTGCATCCGATAATGGTTTTGGTTGCAAAATGCAGCCCCAAAATGCATCAAGAATAAAATGGCCACCATCTGTTTCAAAAGGATCTTTTCCATTCATTCGCAATGAAATTTTCCCAGAAAGCCCTAAATCATCAGCGACTTTTTCAATGGCTCTGCATGTTGTGTGGATACCAAATGGATTAACTTCAATTGGTAGTGCAAAAGCACCAAGTCTTTTTACCACCTTTGTTTCATCCGCAATGACAAGCATTGCACGAGATGCCGATGCTACAATTTTTTCATACAACAATGCTCCCCCTCCCCCTTTAATGAGCATCATCTCAGGACCAATTTCATCTGCTCCGTCAATATCAAGGTCCAGCTCAGGTATTTGTTCTAAAGTGCTAACAGGCACTCCAAACTTATGACAGAGTTGTTCAGAATATCTTGAAGTAGCAACACCAGTCACACGCAAACCATCCGCAACACGCTCACCTAGAAGACGAATAAATTCATTGACTGTCGAACCAGATCCGATACCAAGCCGCATACCATCTTCAACAAACTCAAGCGCTTTAATAGCTGCCATTTTTTTTAACTGCTGAACATTCATGAATGACTTTGCCTTCTATCCGTATAAGCAGCATTTATCACCCCTATTACCACCGATAATAATGATAATAAAAGATAACCTCTTGACGCAATCTATTTAAATTTACCATCATCTTTTGCTTGAAGAGATGTTACCCGTTATAGAAATATATGATAAGAATAAAATAGAATAATCAACAATTATCTTTTTTATTTCTTTGAGAAGATTTGTTAGCATTTTTTTCATTCAATAAGAATTTTTGATTTATCTTGTGCTATCAATAGGATGCACAAAGATGCACATATCAATTTTTTTGAAAAAATTAAAATGATCAGATATAAAAAATCATCTATTTCTAGAAAACTGTAGATTATTATCTCGTTTCAATGACGTTGATAACATTACCAATCTAAATACCGTAAAATATTATGAGAAAAGTCTTCTGTTATTTTTTGTTTTGTCATTATCCAAATGTGAAGCAAAATATGACCGATTATATGTTTTTATGAATGCTGTCTGTGCATATTCCATGGTCTATGAAACCCTAGAGAAGACCAAATAATATCTCCACCTTTGGTCATCATAACGCTTCCTCGTGATAACAATTGTTGAGGCATAAATATTATTTTTGCCTTCTTGTAACAAGTTGGATTATGCATCACAAATGTCTGAATGAGAATATCTGCCTCTACACATTGATCTGTTTCTCTCTGTAAAACGATCACTTTTAATCCATTATTCAATAAAGATGTACATACATGATAATCACAAATAAATTGTCCGTGCAACGAAGGACCATATTTTGTTGGTTTAATCGTTTCATTCACACGAAATGACTTTTTCCATATGGATGTCGTGAACTTAGAAATATGGTAACGATCGATATATAATTTTTTATCATGGATAACGCCCACGAGACGCATATTATCTGCTATAATCAGTTGTACAGGTGAATGCATTACACAAATAGAAATACCTGTCAAAATAAACAAACTAAAAAAGAGTCGGATGGGTGTTTTGAAAAAAGTCAGTCCAACCAAGCCTATACTCAATAAAACTAACGCTGATAACGGCATAAAACCAGGATTCAAATCAGGAGAAATAGCCTTGATAGCATGTGCAATCTTTATTACAAGATCAACTCCAAAACCCATAATTTGAAGAGGAAGCCATTCGAATCCTCCTAACATTGCAAGAACTGCGATTAATCCAAAGGGAATGACAAAAATTGAGATGACAGGCAAAGCAAAAGCATTACTAATAATGCTCAAAGATGCCATATTAGAAAAATGATAAGCAGCATAAATTCCACTTGCACTCCCTGCAACAAAGGAAGAAGCACATGTTGAAAGCATCGATGAGAAAACAAAATTTATCACTCCTCCTCCAACATAAGAGGGTGTTGTTTTTCTTTTACGAAAAAATGATCTTCCACTCCACCAATCAAAAAAAGCGATCAAAGCAGCAGTCGCAGAAAAGGACATTTGAAAGCTAGGACCTAATATTTCATGGGGTGTCATCGCTAGAGTTATCAACCCTGCAATGGAAAAATTACGCATTGTTATAGCAGAGCGATTACACAATATAGCAACCAACATAACAGCAATCATCACAAAACTTCTTTGCGCTGATATTGCTAAGCCCGACAATAACAAATAAAAAGCTGTTATCATAAAAGCAACGATAGCAGCAAATTTTTTACTGGAATAATAGGAAGAAAAAACTGGAAAAAATGCTAAAAAACTACGGATACTCAAAAGAACTATGCCGCTTAACAACGCCATATGTAAACCTGATATTGATAAAATATGAGCTAATCCAGCTGTACGTAATGCTTCATTTGTCTCATTTGAAATACCAGCACGCTGCCCTGTTATGAGGGCAGCTGCAACACTCCCCTTTTCTCCTTCAAGGGCTATATGGATTCTTTGTGTCATCTTCGTGCGTAAATTTTCAATTTTCTGTAGAATGATAGCGAATATTCCATCAGGCTGCGAAACGAATATTTTTCTTGGTTTTTCTAAATAAACGCCTTGTGCTCCAATTCTTTTAAAATAATTATGAAAACTAAAATCGTAGCCTCCTGGACGCACAGGCCCAGAGAATGCACGAATCTTAACTTTTCCATGCAGTCCATCACCAATCGCTAAGCCAGATGGCAAATATCTTGCCGATAAACGAACACGATGAAGACTATGGCGTAATACAGGATTTTCTGTATTCAAAATCTCCAAAACTAAACGAAATCCTCCTTTGGCACCTGACTCAATAGAAACAATTCTTCCCGTCAATGTAGTGACAATGTCACTGCTTAGCATGGGTGTTGCAATACGCCATGTTTCTATTTTTGCCGCTAAAGCACCCAATATAATACAAAACAGAAACCCCACGGGAATCCATATTTTTCGATAAAAACGTGCAACATAGAATATTCCCAGAAAAATACTGACCAACGCCCCCAATTGTCCCCAACTTGGTTCCCACTCTAAATGAAAATAGAAAATGATTCCTAGGGCAAAAAAGACTAAAATCAGCGAAAAAAGGATACCAAAAGAAACTTCTTTATTGATACAATCTTCTAACCATTTGCGAAAAAAAATGATTACTTCTTTTAAGAGTGTCAATAAAAAAAGTTTTTGTTGGTTATAGCTACCGTTCTTTGCATCATCATATCTAGAAAAAACACTCTGCCCTATCTGACATGGCTTTTTTCCTTCTGTAACAGATTTTTCGGATAAACCCTCTTTACTTTTATAAAACATCAGTCCCCCACTTTAACTCGCAATACGGCTATTGCACGCCCCATCACTTATGCTAACATGACTTTTCTATAAAATTCCATAAGTAATATCTTAGTTTAAAGGAAAATATTCGTGTCTGTTATTACTCGTTTTGCCCCTTCACCCACTGGCTTCCTTCATATTGGTGGTGCTCGTACTGCTCTTTTTAATTGGCTTTATGCAAAACATACCGGTGGAAAAATGCTTTTACGAATTGAAGATACAGACCGAGAGCGTTCAACAGAAGCAGCTGTAAAAGCCATTATAGATGGCTTGCACTGGATGGGTCTTAGTTATGATGGCGCCCCTATTTCGCAATTCGAACGAGCAGAACGTCACCGCCAAATCGCTGAACAGTTGGTCAAGAATGGCAAAGCATATTATTGTTATGCTTCACCTGAGGAGTTAGCTGAAATGCGTGAAAAAGCCCGTTCAGAAGGGCGCCCACCACGTTATGATGGACGTTGGCGCGACCGTGATAGTTCTGAAGCTCCTAAAGGTGTTAAGCCTGTTATTCGCATCAAAGCCCCTCAAGATGGAGAAACGATTGTACATGATCGTGTTCAAGGTGATGTCCGTTTTCCTAATAAAGATCTCGATGACTTCATTATTTTGCGTTCTGATGGTTCGCCTACCTATATGCATGCTGTTGTCGTTGATGATCATGATATGGGCATCACACATATTATACGTGGTGACGATCATCTTACCAACGCAGCCCGACAAACGATTATCTTTAAAGCAATGGGATGGGACATTCCTGTTATGGCCCATATTCCTCTTATCCATGGTGAAAACGGTGCAAAATTATCAAAGCGACATGGTGCGCTCGGTGTTGATGCCTACCGAACAATGGGATATCTTCCTGCTGCTTTGCGCAATTACCTTGTCCGTTTAGGTTGGAGTCATGGTGATGACGAACTGATGTCACTTAAAGATATGATTTCTTGGTTTGATATTGAGGATATTAACAAAGGTGCTGCTCGTTTTGATCTCAAAAAGCTCGATTCCATCAACGGACACTATATGCGTATGAGTAATGATCAAGAACTTTTTGATGCCGCTCTTAATATTCTACCAGAAACCGATAGGGGAGCACAAATTATTGAAAAACTTGATGAAAAACGCCGTGTTCAATTTTTAAAAGCAATCCCGCATTTGAAAGAACGTTCAAAAACACTGTGCGAACTGATTGACAATGCCTCCTTCATTTTTACGCAACGACCTTTACAACTTGATGAAAAAGCTCAAATGCTCTTAGATAAAAATGGACGAACCATTTTAAACGATCTTTATCTTGCTCTGAAAGCGTGCCCCTCTTGGGATACAAAAACTCTAGATGAAACACTTCGCTCTTTTGTCCAAACACAGAATCTCAAATTTGGATCTATCGCCCAACCACTTCGCGCAGCTCTTACAGGATGTGCAACATCACCAGGTGTTTTGGATATTCTTATTTTATTAGGACGCGATGAATCCCTTCATCGCATCAAGGACCAACTTATCACAACAATATGCCCATGATGTGCACTGAGTATATTTCCTCAAATAAGGATCTATACAGATATCTCAACGCGCCCTAAAAGAGTTTTTTATGTTATATCATTGAAATACATTTCTTATTGAGTAATAATGATCAATAAGGAAATATTTTTAGATTGCATGTACTCACTTTTAGAGGCAATCTACCCTTAATATAAGTAAGAAAAGCTTCAGTTATACATCCCCCACTCTGATGAAGCAGAGTCTTAATTTTTAGAAGTGAAGGATCTGAAAGGAATACCGAATGTCTGAGAATAACGCATATATTATTGTGAATGATAAAAAAGTAGAGCTTCCCTTGCGTAAAGGCACGAGTGGACCTGAAGTCATTGAAATTGCTTCTCTCTACAAAAAAACCGATATTTTTACTTATGATCCTGGTTTTACTTCAACAGCTTCTTGTGAATCAAAAATTACTTATATCGATGGTGATAAAGGTATATTGCTTTATCGTGGTTATCCTATTGATCAATTGGCTGAAAAAGGAGACTTTCTCGAAAGTTGTTATCTTTTACTTTATGGTGAACTCCCAACACAGCAAGAAAAAAATGAATTTGATCGATGTATTATGCAGCATACCATGGTACACGAACAGTTTGCACGCTTCTTCCATGGCTTCCGTCGTGATTCTCATCCTATGGCCGTCATGGTTGCCTGCCTTGGCGCTATGTCTGCGTTCTATCACGACTCTATTGATATTACAGATCCTCACCAGAGAATGATTGCTTCTGTTCGTCTTATCTCAAAAGTTCCAACGCTTGCTGCTATGGCCTATAAATACAGTATCGGACAAGCATTTGTTTATCCACGTAATGATCTTAATTATGCTGCAAATTTCCTCCATATGTGCTTTGCAGTTCCTTGTGAAGAATATAAAACAAACCCTGTGCTTGCTCGGGCGATGGATCAAATCTTTATCCTTCATGCAGATCATGAACAAAATGCTTCTACATCTACGGTACGTCTTGCTGGATCCTCGGGTGCTAATCCGTTTGCCTGTATTGCAGCAGGAGTTGCATGCCTTTGGGGACCAGCACATGGTGGTGCCAATGAAGCATGTCTAAAAATGCTACAAGAAATAGGTTCTATTAAAAGAATTCCTGAATTTATTGCACGTGCAAAAGATAAAAATGATCCTTTCCGCCTTATGGGCTTTGGGCACCGTGTCTATAAAAATTATGATCCACGTGCAAAAATCATGCAAAAAACCTGTCATAAAGTTTTAAAAGAACTCAACATTCAAGATGACCCTCTTCTTGATATTGCAATAGAGCTTGAAAAAATTGCCTTAAGTGATGAATATTTTATTGAGAAAAAGCTTTATCCCAATGTTGATTTCTATTCCGGCATTACATTAAAAGCTCTAGGTTTTCCAACTGAAATGTTTACTGTCCTTTTTGCATTGGCGCGCAGTGTCGGGTGGGTGGCACAATGGAAAGAAATGATTGAAGACCCTGCACAAAAAATTGGTCGTCCTCGACAACTCTACACAGGCTATGCTATGCGTGACTATGTTCCTATAGATGAACGTGCAAATTAAAAAAAGAGATCAATAAAGCTTCAATTTACTGAAGCTTTATTGAGAGTAATCAAAAAACATCCTTTAAGAATTTTTATAAAACGTGATTTTAAAACTCTTTCTACAGAGATAACATCATCATAAAAATTTACTAAAAAATTCTAAGTTTTAGCTCTGTAAAGAAATTGAGAATACTTTTCTGCGAATTAGCCAAACATTTAGCAAAAAGAAATTGAAAATTTTACCTTATAATCCTCATTATCTTTAATAGAAATGTATTCCCTATCATTCCCCCATGTTTAAAAGCCCTATTACATATTAAAATCTAGCAATGTCAGAATTTTTCTTTCTATCTTCTTCAGATAAAATTGCAAAAGGCTTACATTAAGTGCTTTTCTAAGATGCCAAAACTTCTTATCCCTCTTCAAATAGATTCGAATAAAAATACTTTACATTTTGTCCTGTTAAGAGCTGAAATTTTCTTTGTATTTAAGTTAATAGTTTTTCTTTTAAAGATAAATTATTGATTTTTTAAGTAAAATCATTAAATCATATAATCAATAGAGGTGTCCTTCTTTCCTGTATTTTTTATTCCCATACTTGATAAAAAGAAATTATTTTTTGACAATGATATTCAGCATAATGATAGCAAAATGACCACAGATAAATTTTTTACATTGCTCCAAAAGAGCTTACAGATTATAAAAATTCATGATGGTTTCATATTTGCCAGCTTATCTAATAGGAGAACATAATGAAATTATTAGCAGGAGCTCTTATAATAAGCGCGACACTATTTACCCTATCGGCCAATTCTCAAACGCTGAAAATTGCAAGCGATGCTTCTTATCCGCCATTTAGTTATATTGACTCAAATAACGAACTTCAAGGGTTTGATATTGATATATCTTATGCTCTTTGCAAAAAAATGAATGTTGAATGTACTATTGTCACACAAGACTTCGAGGGGATGATTCCCGGTCTTCTTGCCAAAAAATACGATGCTATTGTTTCTTCCCTTTCTCCTACAAAAGAGCGCTTACAAAAAATTGATTTTACAGATCCTTACTACAATACAGCACTCGCTGTTATTGTTACCAAAAATTCGGAAATTAAAGAAATCTCAACACAAGCCTTTAGAGGTAAAAACCTTGGTGTACAATCAAATACAACACAAGCTGCATATGCGGAAGATCATTATGCCTCTGAAGGAGTTAATATCAAACTTTATCCTACAGCAGCAGAAGTTAATCGTGATCTTTTAAGCCATCGGCTTGATATCATCATCTTTGATAAATTAAAAGCATTAAATTGGCTTGAAAATGAAGGAAAAGACTGCTGTCTCCTATTGGGAACTCTAGAAAAAACAAATTTTCCTATTGCAATTGCACTCCGTCAAAATAATAATGATCTTAAAAACAGTTTTAATAAAGCAATAGAAGAAATCCGCGCCGATGGAACCTATGAGAAAATTATGAGAAAATATTTTACTTTCGATATCGATTAGATCTCACTATGAATTAAAATTCAATCTGTATATTTAAGGAGTATCTTTAACTCTTTATTGGACATGCAGGTATAATTGGAAATTCGGCATTTCTATAAGAAAATTTACATTTATCAAAATAATTTTTAATTGTTCCTCAATATTTAAACACTTTATAGAATCTAATGACAACGATAAAGTTGTATTTTTATCGTATCAAAATCTAATTTTTTGATAATAATGCCCAACATAATGATCTAAAATAAGCATCAATAAATTTTTGAATTGCTCCAAAAAAGCTTACAGATTATAAAAACATAATGATTTCATATTTGCCCGCTTATCCAATAGGAGAACATCATGAAATTATTAGCAGGAGCTCTTATAATAAGCACCGTACTATTCACCCAATTGGCTGATGCGAAAACATTAAAAATTGCGAGTGAAGGCACCTACCCTCCCTTTAGTTATATTGACTCAAATAATAAATTGCAGGGACTTGATATTGATATATCTTATGCACTTTGTAAAAAAATGAATGTTGAGTGTACTATTGTTACACAAGACTTCGAGGGAATGATCCCTGGACTTATTGCAAAAAAATATGATGCTATCATTGCTTCCCTCTCTCTCACACAAGAGCGCTTACAAAAAATTGACTTCACAGATCCTTACTACGATACAGCACTGGCTGTTATCGTTACCAAAGCTTCGGGAATTAAAGAAATCTCGACACAAGACTTTAGAGGTAAAAATCTTGGTGTGCAATCAAATACAACACAAGCTTTCTATGCAGAAGATCATTATGCTTCTAAAGAGGTGAAAATCAAACTCTACCCTTCCACAATAGAAGTGAATCGTGACCTTTTAAATCATCGACTTGATGTGATTATTGTTGATAAATTACAAGCATTAAATTGGCTTAAAAATGAAGGAAAAGATTGCTGTCTCCTCTTGGGAACTCTAGAAGAAACAAGATTTCCTATTGCAATTGCAGTCCGTCAAAATAATAATGAACTTAAAAATAAGTTCAATAAGGCGCTAAAAGAAATCCGTTTGGATGGAACTTATGAAAAAATTATGAGAAAGTATTTTACAGGTGATGTTTATTAAATATCGATATGATATTTAAATGAAACCTACTGGTTATTGCTAAAAAATATTATCGAACTCTTTCATGAGGAACACAGGAATGATTGAAAATTTAGCATTGCTATCATTTAGCAATGGTGGATGGGGAGTGGTTATACTTTCCAGTGCAGGAATGACTTTGTCATTGGCATTATGTTGTGGCTTTCTAGGATTTCCTCTAGGACTTCTCAATGCAGTGATGATTCGATCCAATATTAAGATGGCCAAAGCTATGGCACGCCTCTTTTCAACAGTATTCCGTGGGCTACCAGAGCTTTTAACTTTGTTTTTAGTTTACTACGGATTACAAAGCCTTATTCAAAATTTATTTGACTATTTTAATTTTGAAATCATGTTCAGTATCAATGCATTTGTTGCTGGTGTTCTTGCACTTAGTATGGTTCTTGCAGCTTTTTCTTGTGAAGTTTGGCTTGGAGCATTTAATATTTTTGATAAAGGTCAATATGAAGCGGCTAAAGCTTTAGGACTTTCACGGTCAACCACATTTTTTCGTATTGTCTTCCCTCAGCTCATCCGAAATGCCTTGCCAGGACTTTCTAATAATTGGCTTACTTTACTGAAAGATACATCCCTTGTTTCTACCATCGCGCTTGTTGACCTCATGCGACAAACGAATTTAGCTGTCGCTGCTACCAATAAACCCATGCTATTTTATTTTGTAGCATGCTTACTCTATTTGTTATTTTCAGCGGTTTTTACTGCAATCTTACGCCATTTGGAAACATACACTCAAATAGGCTATAAAAAGGTGCTAGGTCAATGATTCCTGAGTGGCTTTATTTCCTTTTTAATCCTGATCTTTTAAGCCATTATGGACCCAAATTTATTAATGGCTTTATTGTTACTGTTGAGCTTGTTTCTATCTCTTGTTCTCTAGGTCTTTTTCTTGGTATGCTTATCGCTTTTGCTCGTCTATCAAAGAATACATTTTTACAATATTTTGCAAATGCTTATGTCTATTTTTTCCGTGGCTCTCCTTTATTAGCTCAACTCTTTCTTTTTTATTATGGGCTTGGGTCAATGAATAGTTTTTGGCAACAGGTGGGACTATGGTGGTTTTTTCAAAACGCGTGGTATTGTTGTCTTTTTATTTTTACACTCAATTCTGCTGCCTATCAATCTGAGATCTTTAAAGGAAGTTTTTTATCCGTAACAACTGGACAACGTGAAGCATCAAAAGCTTTAGGTTTAAGCAACTCTGTCACATTTTTTAGAGTTATTCTTCCACAAGCAATGATTGTAGCATTACGCCCCCTAGGAAATGAGTTGATTTTAATGATTAAATCCAGTGCTGTTGCCTCACTTATTACTGTTTATGATTTAATGGGAGTTGCTAAACTCACTTATTCACGGACTTTTGATTTTCAAGTTTACGTTTGGGCTGCTCTTATCTATCTCTTTATCGTTGAACTCATTCATCGTTTTATTGTTTTTATCGAACAGCGCCTCACTCGATATTTACGTTAAATAAAATGATCATAAAAAACTTTACCAAACCAAAATGTTGAATTAATCACGTTATTCATCAATGAAAGAATAAAATAAGATGAATTTGAAAAATAATAAATCGATCTCTCCCAATAAAAAACCAGTGATCTCTATTCAAAATCTAAATAAATGGTATGGAAACTTTCAGGTCCTACATGATATCAACTTTAATGTTCAAGCTGGTGAACATATCGTTATTTGTGGACCATCCGGATCAGGAAAATCAACGTTAATTCGTTGTATTAATCAATTAGAACAAGCACAAAAAGGTTCAATCTGTATCCATAACGTTGATATCCATACCGCTCCTATACAACAGCAAAAAAAAGTTCTTCGTAAGATAGGAATGGTCTTTCAGAATTTTAATTTATTTCCCCACATGAGCGTTATACAAAATTGTATTTTAGCACCTATGACCGTTCAAGGGCTTTCCAAACAACAAGCACAAGAACGGGCAATTCGTTACTTAACACATGTTGGTATTGAAAAACACTGTGAAAAATATCCTTTACAACTTTCTGGTGGGCAACAACAACGTGTTGCGATTGCCCGTGCACTTTGTATGGAACCTGAAGTCATGCTTTTTGATGAACCAACCTCTGCTCTTGATCCAGAAAGTGTGGGAGAAGTTTTGGAAGTGATGGCTCGATTGTCCGACACAGGGATCACAATGCTTTGTGTTACCCATGAAATGGGCTTCGCACGTAAAGTCTCAGAAAGAATACTCTTTCTAGAAAATGGAAAAATTGTTGAAGATACAGCCTCTGAAGAATTTTTTACCAATCCTAAAAGCCAACGTGCTTGTAATTTTCTTGCTAAAATTAAATATTAATCATTAAAATATTGCTTTATTTATACAATTTTATTCCTGTTTTTTTAAAAGAGCGATAATTGTTTGTGCGCCAACAACCCCTGATGGTACTTCAGTTTTCATTTTCTGTTCTACCATCTCAAAGGCATCAAGTTGTGCCTGTCGCAATAAAGGATTAGCCAAAAGTTGTTCTACTTGTCTTGCTAACATACCAGGACGGATTAATTCATTCAAATATTCCGAAACAATAGGCTTATCAGCAATAATATTTGGAAGAGCAGCACTCCATAACATCATTTTAGGAAAAATAAATAATTTAGAAAAACGATCAAGTTTATAGCAAAGAACCATAGGAATTTTTGCTAAGGCTAATTCAAGTGAAACAGTTCCATGTGCCGCAAGAGCAACATCTGCTTGTGCAAAAGCACGCCATTTTTCATCTTCACCAACGACAATTTCTATCTTGCTTTTCCAGCCTTGCACAAAATCACGGATTCTATCTACCAAATGAGGTAAGGTTGGTAAAATAATACGTAAATGAGGAATACGTTGTACAAGAATCTCTACTGTTTCTCGAAAAATAGGCATTAAGGAACGAATTTCTAAATTGCGTGATCCTGGCAAAATAACTAATGTAGGCGATGATATTTGTGTATCGATCAAATTTCTTTGTTCTAATTGGCTTTTTTTTTCTGACTGAACTCTCAAAAGGGGAGGATATGTCAAAAGACGATGTCCAACATAGGTCGTGGCAGGGCCTCCCAAATCTTGCATAATCTTTTCTTCAAAAGGAAAAACCGCTAAAACATGATCAACAAATCCACGCATAGCTTTTGCACGCTCTGGCCTCCATGCCCAAACGGTTGGTGCAATATATTTAATAATAGGAATAGAAGGCGCTAAAGCACGTACCTTTTTTGCAATACGATGTGTGAAATCAGGACTATCAATAATAATTAAACAATCAGGTTGTTCTTGTGCAATAAATTTGGATAAATTGCGAATATGTAGCAACAACAATGGTAGTTTTTTCAATACTTCCTTTAAACCTATTAAAGCAATATCATGGGAATCAAAAAAGCTTTTTAAACCTAATGCCTTTAAATGCCTCCCCCCAACACCAATCAAATGAATATTGCATCCTATCTGTTGTGATAAACAAGTAATTAAATCGGCCCCAAGTAAATCACCAGATTCCTCACCTGAAACCACAGCAATCTTTAAGAAACAATTATTCATGACCAAACCTTTCAAATGTCTCTATAAATAGAGAATATTTGTTGGCTTTTTCTATTGTTGTTTTCACCGATAATATTAGACTTCTATTTGCCTCCACCGCAACACCAGATAAACCACTCTTTGCAATATTCATTATTGTCGCTGGCCCAATTGATGGCAAATCAACGCGATTATCCTGTTGTGGTTTTGCACATTTTACAAGAATGCCACCTTTAAGGGGAATTTGCCCTCTTTCTCGCATTTCACAAACACGCCACAACATATTATCAGTTCCCTCAGCACCCTCCAGAGCAACCACCCTTCCTTGGACAACGACAACGGCTTGCCCGATATCTAATTGACCTAAAAGCTTTGCTGCTTCTACTGCTAAAAAAATATCTTTTTTCTCTTTTGGAGTAGCGCGCCGTACTGTTAAATTAAATTCTATGGGAGCTAAAAGATCTGGGACTATTTCGTGAGCACCGATAACACAAAAACCGTGTGCTTCAATAACCCGTATAAAAGCTTTTAATAACGCATCGTCCCCCCTCTTCAAAGCTCCGATTAACTTAGGAAGAGCTAAAAATGTTGTCCAGTCCAGTCGCAATTGTTTAAGAAGTGGACGCTTTTTCACACCACCTGCCAAAACAACATTATATACACCAGCCTCTTTTAAAATTTTAACGAGTCGCGCTAACTCTACAATTGATAGCTCGCAATGCTCATAGCGATAAAGAACAGAATCTGCCTCACCATGCAAAAGCACAAGAAAAGGATTTTCTCCATTCTTCTCAAGAGTCTGCGCAACAGTAATCGGTAGAACACCATTTCCTGCTATAATAGCAGTACGGCCGGAAAGAAAACTTCTGGCTCCCCAAATAGGCATTTTTAATCCTTATGTTCTTTTATTCTATCACCTTCAAATTTTGGTGTACAATAAAAACGCTTTCCTTCTTCTTTAATAAAATTAACAACTTCAGAAACAGACTGAGAAGAAGAATAGAAAGAAGCAACATCACTAACACGCTCTTTAAATGGTTTGCTATGATCAAAAAGCATGGCAACTGCATGACGGAGTGCATGAATATCTTGACGCTCAAGTCCTGCACGCTTCATGCCAATAATATTGAGGCCGGCAAGTTTTGCCTGCACACCAACAGCTGTTCCATAAGGTATCAGATCACCAACCAGTGCAGATACGCCGCCGATAAATGCATGATGTCCAACACGAACAAATTGATGAACAGCAGCACCACCACCAATAATCACATAATCACCAACAGTGACATGACCAGCAATCATTGCGTTATTGGCAAATGTTACATGATTGCCTACATAACAATCGTGAGCGATATGCGCATAACAAAAAAATTGGCAATTATCACCAACAACTGTCATTCCTACACTCGAATCGGAACCCCTATGCATTGTTACACCTTCACGAATCGTACAATTCTTACCAATAAAAAGAGTTGTAGCTCCTCCTTTATGTTTATTATTTTGCGGATCTGCCCCCAAAACAGCATGAGAAAATACTTTACTCTTGGCTCCTAATGTTGTCTTTCCCATTATTACAACATGACTTGTCAAACTACATTCATCACCAATAACAGCCTCTGAACTAATATGGCAAAATGGTCCAACGCGTACATTCTCACCAAGCTGCGCTCCCTTCTCCACAAGAGCAGTTGGATGGATTTTCGTACCGGACATTTTTAAATTCCCATCAAATATCGTTTATTCTTCTTCGACAATCATTGCAGCAATTTCTGCTTCAGCGACGCGGACATCTTCTACTTTTGCAACACATGAAAAACGTCTCATACCAGATCTTTTTTTCAAAAGCTGAACATGAATCTTGAGCTGATCACCAGGCATAACCGGCTTACGAAATTTCGCATTATCAACCGTCATAAGGTAAACTAAATTTGTTTGCTTATTGCCTAAATTTAAAAGTGCTATTGCTCCTGCCGTTTGTGCCATAGCTTCTAAAATCAAAACTCCAGGCATAACAGGCTTTGCGGGAAAATGTCCCGTAAAATGTGGCTCATTAATCGTTATATTTTTAATACCAATCGCTTCTTGTTCACCATCAATATCAACGATACGATCAATCAATAAAAATGGATAACGGTGCGGTAATATTGATAATAGTTTTTCAATATCGACAGCCTCTAAGTTTTTAGTTTTTTCACTGCTGATCATATCAGCGTTTCTCCTTTTTAACTTTTCCCATACTGCGCAACGCCGCTACTTCACGAAACCATTGTTTAAATGGTCGCGCTGGACTACCTCCCCATTTTTCGCCATCCGGAATGTCATTCATAACACCACTACGAGCAGCAATCTGAACAGATTTACCTATTATGATGTGATCAGCTACTCCCACACTTCCGCCAAGCTGAGACATATCCCCTATAGATGTACTTCCCGCAATGCCACATTGAGCGGCAATAAGACAATAGCGTCCAATTTTTACATTGTGGGCAATTTGTACAAGATTATCAATCTTGCTTCCTTCACCAATAACAGTATCTTGAAATGTCCCACGATCAATTGTCGTGTTCGCACCAACTTCTACACCATCCTCAATAATAACACGACCAAGCTGTGGAATTTTCTCGATTCCAACTCCGCCTCCAACATAACCAAAACCATCTTGTCCAATGCAAACGCCAGGATAAAGCTGAACCTTATCACCTATTATAGAACACTGAACTGTTACCTTAGGAGCAATATAGCAGTCACATCCAATACGGCAATTTTCACCGATAACAGCTGTGGATGAAATAAGAGTTCCTGCACCAATCTCAACATTTTTACCAATAACAGCTCCCGCTTCAATACACACATTATGTGCCAACTTAGCCGTTGGATGAATATGCGCATGTAATGAAATCCCCTTCTGCCCCAACCAAGGCATTGGCTTGACAGAATCTGGAAACAAAATACGACCAATCTGAGCAAAGTCACGCTGTGGTGTGGATGTCACCAAAATTGCCATAGTTTCAGGAACTTTAAAAACAATCTCATTCGTACACAAAACAGCAACAGCAGAACTGTCCAGTAAAGCATCAGAAAACTTCCGATGCTCTACAAAAACAAGCGAACCTTCCACAGCACTCTCAAGTGAAGAAAGAGTATTGATAACTTTATGAGAAAACTCTGGATTAAGAAGCTTTGCACCCGTCAACTCAGCAGCATTTGCAACTGTCAATCGTCGGGACGGCGTAAAAAAAAATGTATCCGCCATCAAAACACTTTCTCTCCCAGCTTAAGCTATTCTCTTCAAATTTTTCCTTCTTAAAATCGCTCAAATCAGAACTTCGTAGAAATACCAAAATTCAATTGTTGCAAACGATCACCTTCCTGCTTCGTTATTGGCCAAGCATAATCAAAACGCAAAGGACCAAACGGAGAATCCCACATCAAACTCACACCTGCAGATGAACGCCAAGCACTTTTGGTATTGGTAACAGACGGTTCACCCTGAAAAACGGCTTTATAATTATTGCCATAAAGCGTGGCAATATCCGCAAATAAAGCACCGCGCAACCCGAATCCTTCAGGCACAACAGGGATAGGAAACTGTACTTCAGCAGTCGCATTCATATATGTCGTTCCCCCCAAGAAATAAACCTCACCCTTACTGGAAACCTGGCGCGGACCTATTCCATTATATTTGAACCCTCGAATCATATCAGAATTTACTTTAAACATATCGAAAATACGAACACCTTCTTTGCCTACTTCATGGATATAACCACCTCCAAAGGAAAGCAAACCAACGATATCCTTCTGGTCAGAAAGAGTCTTGTACATCATCGCCTTACCCGTGGTCTTCAAGAACTTTGCACTCCCACCAAGCCCTGCATATTCCTGAAGCAGATGCACGTACCACCCATCATGGGGGGATCTCATATCATCAATCGTATTATAGGTGAAACCATAACTAATTGATGAACGTTTCCAAGGGCTGTGTTTTGCAGCTTGAACAATCGCACCAGAATATTTCCCATATAATTCTATTATGTCACCCTCTTTGTCAAAATCATACTCTCCGCCAAAATCATATTCTTCCTGCACATAAGAATAAGCTACATTAGCAGATAATTGATTATTAATAGGTAACGAAAACCGCAACGATCCACCTGTCTGCCGTACATCATAGGCTTTATCAGCACGATAAGTACTACGAAAAACATCAACGCCAGCAGATAAACGATATCCTAAGAAATAAGGATCAACAAATGATAAATTATAATTACGAGATTTTTCTTGCCCCGCACCTAATCCTAAACGAACATATTGACCACGTCCCCCAAGATTACGTTCAGTAACAGAAACTTCAAGTGACATACCAGGACTTGTTCCCCCTGTTGTATACCCTCCAGAAAGAGAGAGATCTCCTGTTGAAGCTTCAACGACATCTATTACCAAAACAACTTGGTCAGATTGATCTGTGGGAACCATTGAAATATTAACGGCTTTGAAGAAACCTAAACTTTCTAGACGACGTTTCGCCCGCTGTAGTAAAGTTTGATTGTAAGCATCTCCTTCATTTAAATCAATCTCACGGCGAATGACGTAATCACGCGTTTTCTCATTGCCACGTATATCAATACGTTGAATATAAGCACGTGTACCCTGTTCAATATTATATAAAATTGAAATTGTATGATTTGCTAAATTACGATTTCCCCGCGGTTCAACTTTAGCAAAAGCATATCCCGAATCAGCAACTTTGTTATTAATAGTTGCAACAGACTGTTCAATATCTTCTGCACTATAAACATTACCTGGCTGGGTTTTAAGCACCCTTTTCACAGATTGAACGTCAATTCCATCAACATCACTTTCAACCTGAATATCGCTAATTTTATAGAGCGCACCCTCATCAAGAACGAAAGAAATTTTATACGTATTGCTTGCTGCATCAAAAGTTGCTTTAGAAGAGACTACACGAAAATCTGCATAACCACGGTTATAATAAAAGCGACGTAAAGCTTCTTCATCAACAGCGAGGCGCTCTTCACTGTAAACATCACCTCCCAACAACTTCGAAAAAATTCCTGAAGTTTTTGTTGAAATCACATCACGCAAACGGCGACTTCCAAAGACACTATTGCCCTTAAAAGTGATATCACCAATCTTTGTTTTTTTCCCTTCAACGACATTAAATACCACATTAACCCGCCCTTTTCCAAGGTTAATCGTTTGAACGTTAACAGTGATATTATTACGACCAAGAGTTTTATAAGCCTCACGAATTGTATTTATATCAGCAGAAAGCTTAGCAGAATTAAAAGGCTCATTCGGTTTTAAAGAAATAAACCGCTTAAGATCTGGGTCTTTAAAAGATTTATTTCCTTGAAACAATATTTGATTGACAACCTCATATTCTTTTACGAATACAACCAATTTATCACCCACCGGATTTATTTTAACATCATAAAATAAACCCAATTCGAAAAGGTTCTTCACAGCACTATCAACATCACCACTGGAAACACCTTGCCCAACCTTAATCCCCATATTGTCTCGAATCGCCTGAGAACTTACAAACTTATTCCCACGAACCTCAATAGAGCGGACTACAGACGCTTGTATTTCTCCGACCGCAGCAATTGACATAAAAACCGTTGCTGGGGCAATCATCCCCATCTTTAACACCAATACAGATGCTGCATTTAAAAACTTTGAATTCGTAGTCATTGGCTTTTTTACCTTACTCTCGTTCCTTGGACATGATGCCTTAAAAAGCTAACTGCCATAACAACCTTTTTACAGCTTTACAGCGAGACTTTTCATTCCTTAATTACTCATTATAATCTACAACGCCACAACATTTTGTAGACATGGTAAACAACCTTAAATTTGTTTTTGCTATTATTACTTAATTTATAAAGCGTTTTCCATAATTTAATTAGCTAAACCAACAAAAATAATCATTAAAAAAGACAAAGATCATAAAAAGGAGAAGAATGGAAAAACCTAAACGAAAAACGATTCCCTGAATTTTGGCAGATATTTTTCTCCCAGTAATGACCTCAATGACATGCAATAAAAGATGCCCACCGTCAAGCGGTAGAATCGGAAAAAGGTTAATAAGCCCAACACTTATTGAAAGAAAAGCTGCCAAATTCAACAAAGAGATAAAACCTGTCTCGCTCACTTTCCAAGCAATTTTAACGGTTTTAGAAGGTCCACTTAGCCGACAACGATCCTCTTTGCCTCCTATTAAACGACTCATAAAAAGAACGGTTTGAGTGGCGATAAACACAGTACGGTCTGACGCTTCTCTTACAGCTGTTACAAAACCATAGCGAATATGTTTTATATAAGTTGGATCTAAATGTGCTGGATTATTTAAATCAACAGGAACACCTACACCTATCATAGCACTTCGTGTTCGATTACCAAATCCATCATCTCGCTCAACGACTTTCGGGGTAATCATGGTTGTAAAGACTCGCCCCATGCGTTCTATTTTAAACTCTATGGGTTCTCTTCCGTGAAAAGCTACATAATTCATCAAATCTTCAAAGCTTTCAACCCGTCGTCCATCCATTTCAACAAAACGATCACCTAATTCCAAACCGGATTGAAGAGCAGGGCTATCTTTTACCAAAGAACCAACAACGGGCTCAATGGCTACACGACCATAGATAAAGAAAAAAAATGTTAGAATAACAACAGTAAAAAGGGCATTGAAGAAAGGACCGGCAAAAACAGTTGCTGCTTTTTTCCAAGCATGCGCACTAGCAAATGAACCATCGACAATCAGAGATGATTGGAATGATTCCGTATCGATTTTTTCCTCATCCCCAACAAATTTTACATAACCTCCTAAGGGGATAAGTGCTAAACGCCACTTCGTGCCATGCTTATCTGTATAACTCGCTATTTCTGGTCCAAATCCAAGCGAAAAAATTAACGCCTTAATACCACACCACCGACCAATGAGATAATGCCCAAATTCGTGCACAAAAATGATAATCATAATGATGAAAAGAATACTCAAACTTCTTAAAAGAAAATCACCCATAGTGACGATATGATTTAAAAGTTCCAAACGATCTTCTCCCAATTAGATCATACTAAAAAGATTAAAAGGCGCATCCATATCAGACATAAATGAACCAATTAAATAAAGAAGAAAAGCTGCCCCTACCAATCCATCTATACGATCCATAAAACCACCATGTCCAGGCAATAAAGAACTAGAATCTTTAACAGAAAACCGTCTTTTGAGCCACGATTGCCCTAAATCACTCAATTGTGAAACAATTGATAAAACAAGTGTAAGGAGTGGCACAAAAAAACTAGCTAAATTTATATCAAAAAATCCAAAAGCAACCCATATACCACCGAAAACTCCGACAAATGTACCACCAAGTGCTCCTGACCATGTTTTATTAGGAGAAAATTGTGGTGCTAATTTAGGGCCCCCTAATGCACGTCCGATAAAATAACCACCAATATCTGTTCCCCACACTATCGTAAATAAGAAAATAACAACTTGGAACCCCAACATTTCATGATCCCGTAGAAAGCATAAAGCAACAACAGGAAAAGATGCATATAAAAAACCACAAAAAACCCAACCACTCTTTTTTATAGATATAATAGCCAACACCGCAGCCAAAACGATTAAAACACAAAAAATCAACGGAGCAGATACACTCAACACTAAAAAAAAGCCAAAGATCAAGTAAAAGATACTTGCTAATATTTTTTGTAAAACACACCACTTCTCTTTAGTAATACTCATCCACTCATAAAGAACAAAACCGCCAATACACCATACAAATAAAAAAAAGAAGTTTCCTCCCAACCATGTTAGATACAACGCAATAACGCCAAAAACAAAAGCTGTCAGAATACGATAAACCAAATTAGACAAAACAACATCCAAACAATAAAAATAGAAAATACAAGCCCTGAAATTAACGCAAGAAAAATTCCCCTACGCAGTGTTTTTATCTCATACCTGTATAATTTCTCTTATAATTTATCATAAATAATTCAGTCTACTAAGATAGCGCTTATGAGACTAATAATCAATGAAAACAGCTTCAAAAATCTCAGTCAAGATTAATCCTAAATATTTTTTTAATATTTTCTCAAATATAAAATGAAAAAGCAGCTACCTCTGCCCCATACAAATTAACTAATATAGGTTTCGTATAAAAACACTTTTCTATCAACTATTCGTCATTAAAAAACGAATTATGCCACATAACATCTGCTTGATCGATCATACCCACATGTTTTATAATGAGAAATAAGAGAAAGGTTAGGCTTAATATTCTTTCCCCAACCTTCATCTTAGAATATTTGAATAATTTCTAATAATGCTTTCATTATGCAGTTTAACAAAGACGTACTCAACTAAAAGCCCACACTATGCTGTTAAATAGTGTCTTCCAGCAAAGGGCATGATTTACCACGCAGATTAAAAAATTTAAACATCTGCCCTTTCAAATCAGTCTCTCCCATATCAAAATGATAGAATACCTTCCTGCATCACACCTTGCTATCACAGAACACACCACCCCTCCTATTATCCCTAGAAACAATTTACAGGCTTGGGAGTATAACATCCTTTTTCTAGCGACAAAACCGTCTTAAACGTGCATAATTTCAGATTCTTTTACGGCTAAAATTTTATCAATATCAGCAATAGTTTCATCTGTGAGTTTTTGAACTTTTTCAGACAAACTATGGGCTTCATCTTGTCCAATTTCACCATCTTTTTCTAACTTTTTCAAATTGTCCAGACCATCCCGACGGACATGACGTGTAGCAACACGCGCTTGCTCTGCATAGTGATGCGCAATTTTTACAAGTTCTTTACGGCGCTCTTCATTCAACTCAGGCAAAGGAATACGTAGATTCGTACCATCAGTTATGGGATTTAAACCAAGACCAGAATCGCGAATAGCGCGCTCTACAGCTCCGACCATCGTTTTATCCCATACAGAAACAGAAAGCATCCGAGGTTCGGGAACAGAAATATTAGCAACCTGATTTATATGCACAACAGAACCATAAGATTCAACGGTCAACGGCTCTAATAAACTGGCCGATGCACGTCCAGTCCGCAAACCACCTAATTCATGTTTAAAAGCCGTAATGGCACCATCCATGCGACGTTTCAGATCATCCATAATTGATGTAACATTCATATTTCTGTCTCCTTCAATTGTCCTTTGAAGCTTACCCTTATTCCGATACTATTGTAAAGCGTCCTGTTCCATTCAAGACCTTAGCCAAACCGCCTTTTTCATGAATGGAATACACAATAATCGGTACATTGTTCTCACGTGCTAAAGTGACCGCCGTTGAATCCATAACAGATAATCCCCATTGCAAAACTTCAACATGTGTTAATTGGTCAAAACGCTTAGCCGTAGGGTCTATTTTTGGATCTGCTGAATAAATACCATCAACTTGTGTTCCTTTAAGAAGGACATCCGCACCAATTTCTGCTGCACGTAAAGTAGCAGCAGAATCAGTGGTAAAAAATGGATTTCCTGTACCACCTGCAAAAATAACAACTTTTCCCTGATTCATATAAGCTATTGCTTTACGTTGCGAGAAACTTTCACAAATTTGTGGCATAGCAATCGCAGAGAGTACAACAGTTTCAACCCCTAATTTTGTCAAAGATGTTCGCAATGCTAAAGAGTTAATAGCAGTTGCAAGCATTCCCATATGATCACCTGTCACTCGGTCCCCACCATGCGAAGCAACAGCAACGCCACGAAAAATATTTCCCCCACCGATAACAACCGCAACTTCTATCCCCATTGTGCGCACTTCTGCAATATCAGCGGCAATACGGTCTACAACAGAAACATCAATGCCAAAATTCTGCCCTCCCATAAGAGCTTCACCAGAAGCCTTTAAAAGAATACGTTTATACGGAAGTGCTAATGCCATTAATAATCTCCCCAAAAGCCCATTTACTTTTTGCTTTTGACATCACGAAGGGCACCACTTTTTTCACGTGACGCCCTCTCAACAATTACATTGTTCCCCTCAGAGATTCTACAACCACCGATATGACTTTAAATCTCTGTTCAAGAGTTTGCAATAACTAGCCTTTTACAGCAGCAGCAACCTCTGCAGCAAAATCAGACTCCTCTTTTTCCACACCTTCACCTAATGCAAAACGAATAAAGCCTGTAATTTTTGCTGGAGCACCAATTAATTTCTCAGCATCCTTTAAAGCGGCCTCAACAGTTATATCAGGATTCATAACAAAAGCTTGAGAAAGCAAAACAACCTCTTCAAAAAACTTACGCATACGTCCTTCTACCATTTTTTCAATGATATTTTCAGGTTTTCCAGACTGACGTGCTTGATCTGAAAAAATTGCTTTTTCACGCTCAACAGCAGCAGCATCAACATCTTGTGCTGTAAGTGCTAATGGATTGGTTGCCGCAATATGCATCGCGACCTGCCGACCAAAAGCAAGAGCAGCTTCCTTATTTCCTGTTGTTTCAATCGCAACCAAAACACCAAGTTTTCCAAGCCCATCAGCCACACTATTGTGTATATAAGTCGCAACAACACCATTCTCAACAGACAATTTAGCGGAACGACGAAATGTCATATTTTCGCCAATTGTACCAATTGCATCTTTAATCGTAAGCTCTACAGTCTTCTCAGAGCCTGGATAAAGAGAAACAGAAACAGATTCAACATCCCCTGGCGTATCTAAGGCAGCAGTTGCTACTTTACGCACAATGTCTTGGAATCCATCATTGCGTGCAACAAAATCTGTTTCAGAATTAATCTCAACCAAAACTGCATGTGAATCTTTTGATACGACTCCGATTAATCCCTCAGCTGCTGTACGACCAGCCTTTTTATCTGCTTTAGCTATTCCTTTTTTACGAAGCCAATCAACAGCAGCTTCCATATCACCATTGGTCTCTGCTAGAGCGGCTTTACAGTCCATCATACCAGCGCCAGATAGTTCTCGAAGTTCTTTTACTTGTGCAGCAGTAATGCTCATATTTGCCTCTTTATTTTGTAACAGTGAAAGCGTGCAAAATCCCTCTGCACGCCTATAACTTCTTTTTTAGACAATAAAAGTACCTTAATTAGGCGTTTTATATTATTCAGAAACTTCTGAAACTGCATTTTCTTCCAAAATAGGCTCCACAGGTGCATCAACTTGAGCTCCTAAATCGATACCCATTGCTCCTTGCTGGCGTGCAATACCATCAAGAGCAGCACGGGCAAAAAGATCGCAATAAAGAGAAATTGCACGTGAAGCATCGTCATTACCTGGTATTGGATGTGTTACGTCATCGGGATCACAATTGGTATCAATAATAGCAATCACTGGAATACCTAAACGTTTTGCTTCTTGGAGTGCAATATTTTCTTTATTCGTATCGATAACAAAAATAAGATCTGGAACAGAACCCATATCTTTAATACCACCAAGCGCACGATTAAGCTTTTCACGATCACGTTCAAGATTTAAACGTTCCTTTTTGGTAAAGCCTTGCGCTTCAGCAGCAAGAATTTTATCAAGCTTCCGCAAACGATGGATCGAATTGGAAATCGTTTTCCAGTTTGTGAGCATGCCGCCAAGCCAACGTGCATTAACGTAATACTGGGCGGAACGATTCGCCGCATCTGCGATAATGTCAGATGCTTGCCGTTTCGTACCAACAAAGAGAATACGACCACCACGCGCTACAGTATCTGAAACAAGTTTAAGCGCTTGGTGTAAAAGTGGAACGGTCTGAGCAAGGTCAATAATATGGATATTATTACGCTGACCATAAATATAGGGAGTCATTTTGGGATTCCAGCGATGAGTCTGGTGACCAAAATGCACACCGGCTTCTAAAAGCTGGTGCATAGTAAAATCGGGTAGTGCCATAAATCTTATCCTTTCCGGTTCAACCTCCGCGGAAAAAGCAGAAAGACCTGCTACCGGCGGATGCTTGCTAGAATTTTCTCACAGATCATTTGCAAACACCCAGACTCCGCGTGTGGAATAGCGCAAACATACTAATATTTGATTCTTTTTCAAGTTATTTTCTTTAATCATTTAATATTTGCATTTTCACATTGATTAAGATCTTTTCCAAGTTCCAAGAATTCGAGACTGTTCAATTTTGCACGCACTGAAAAAGTTCCATAATCTATATGAAGATCACGCATGACACCATTCTCATGTAAGAGAAAACTGCTACGATAAACCGGCAAACCATCTTTATTTTCTCCATCATCAAAATAAGAAATTGTAACAGGCCAATATTCTTCTTCATCCAATTTTCTTACTTTTTCCGTTTCGCTATCAGATAAAAGCGTCTTCTTTTCCCCTATGACGATACTTTCTTTTATAACTTTATCTGCTTTATTTGTCCCATCAAATACAGTAACATTGTAAAAATGATCTCCTGCTTTTGCATGGCGGATAATATTTTTTAGTTGCATTATTGGAAATTCAGCCATTGCAAGCTTATACTCTTTTTCCTTTGGCTTTTTTAAGGTAACTGTAATACCATCTTGAGTACGCTCCGCAACCCCCTCGGCACGATGCACAACCTCTTCTCCCTCTTGATCTGTGATATTAAAACGAAATGTACGGCTGTCTCCTGTCTCATAACTCGTCGTCTGTTGATCCGTCAAACGTACTGGCATATCTTCAATGTGAACACGGCTAATGAAACGAAAACGTGTGCTATAGCCTTGGCATGCCGAACCAGTAAGCTCGTAAACCATTCGTCCTGACATCGCAGAAATTGTCATTTCATGAGAAACACTATCGAGATGAAAATCATAAATTGCTCGATGAGGCACAATAAAAATGGGCTCTTCAGCTCTCGCAGTACATAAAAAAACAATATATAAAATTATTATAAATAATGATCTAATCATTCCCAACTTCCGAACTTTATCCCCGTTGCATAACATCATACAATAAGGCAAAAAAGGCTAATTTCTCAATTAACCACACATTTTCTTAAATCAAAAAATAGATTATGCAATGAATATATTATAGAGTAGCTATGGAGTTAACATTATGACCAATATGATTGAAAAAAACTTAGAGAAGTTCGGAATCACTCTTCCTGAAGTAATCTCCCCCCTTGCCAATTACATCACCACTTCACAAAGTGGCAATCAGCTCTTTATTTCTGGACAACTCCCCCTTATTAATGGAAAACCAATAGCCATCGGTAAAGTTGGTGCAACTGTGAATACCGAACAAGCCCAAAAAGCATCCGAAGCTTGCGCTCTCAATATTCTCGCGCAACTCAAGGCAACTCTGGGTGACTTAAATAAAATAAAACGTGTGGTAAAAATTACTGTTTTTGTGGCTGTAGATTCTCATTTTACCGATATTCCTTTTGTTGCCAATGGAGCTTCTAATTTATTCGTCAATATCCTTGGTGAAATTGGAAAACACGCCCGTTCTGCTATTGGTGTTGCCTCTCTTCCTATGGATGTTCCTGTAGAAGTTGAAGCTATCATAGAAATCTAAACCTTCATTAAGACAGTGCACCATCCTAAATATAACTGAAGTCAAAATACTTCTTTGTCTTACACTCTGATAAACCTTGCATTTTTTCGTTTTTAAATTAGAATCTTAAACTTACAATAAAAGGAAATATTTGTATGAAACAAGCTTACGACAATAACAATATTTTTGCTAAATTGATTCGCAATGAAATCCCTTCTGTTCGTGTCTACGAAGATGATGATGTTATTGGATTTATGGATATCATGCCACAGGCACCAGGTCATACGCTAGTCATTCCTAAAAAAGGCTCGAGAAACTTACTTGATGCGGATACTGAAACATTATTTCCTGTTATTAAAGCTGTTCAAAAAATTGCAAATGCCGTCAAAAAAGCCTTTCAGGCAGATGGCATAACTGTCATGCAATTTAATGAAGCAGCTAGTCAACAAACCGTTTATCACCTCCATTTTCATATTATACCACGTATGGAGGGAATAGAACTTACCCCTCATAATGATATGATAACGCCTACAGAAATACTTGAAGAGAATGCAAAAAAAATCCGTGCTGCCTTATAACACACTCTTAAGTTGTTGAGCTTTTTTTTCCTACACGTTTTTTTGTAAAATTTTCCATTTTACTTTTCTTTGAACTTACAGATATATCGGAAGATGAAATTTCTAACTGTAAGCTTTCTTTTTTACCATTTGATTTTTGTGTCAATACGCGAACGATACCACCATTGCGTAACTTTCCAAATAAAATTTCATCAGCTAATGGCTTTTTAATATATTCTTGTATAACACGCCCTAATGGGCGTGCTCCCATCTGAGAATCATATCCTTTATTGGAAAGCCATAAAGTTGCTGAAGGGCTTAATTCAAAACAAATTCCCCGATCAGCTAATTGTGCTTCAAGCTGAAAAATAAATTTTTGCACTATCTGATTGATGATTAAATGAGATAAAGGTGCAAACGGAATAATTGCATCTAACCGATTACGAAATTCTGGTGTAAATAACCGATTGATTTCTTCTATATCCTCACCATCACGATGTACTTTCCCAAATCCAATAGCTGATTTTGCCATATCTGAAGCACCCGCATTGGTCGTCATAATCAAAATAACATTGCGGAAATCAATTTTCTTACCATTATGGTCTGTTAATCTACCATAATCCATTACCTGCAATAAAATATTAAATAACTCTGGATGCGCTTTCTCAATCTCATCTAGCAATAGAACTGCGTGAGGTTTCTGATCAACGGCATCTGTAAGGAGACCTCCTTGATCAAACCCTATATAACCTGGAGGTGCTCCGATTAAACGTGCTATCGTATGCCGTTCCATATATTCTGACATATCAAAACGCAATAATTCAATGCCTAAAGATGATGCAAGCTGTTTTGCAACTTCAGTTTTTCCTACACCTGTTGGTCCTGAAAATAAATAACTTCCTATTGGTTTATCCGGTTCGCGTAAACCTGCTCGCGCCAATTTTATGGATGAAACTAAGACGGAAATTGCCTGATCTTGACCATAAACAACATGTTTGAGTTCTCTTTCAAGCTTACTCAGTATCTTCTGATCATTCCGAGAAACTGTTTTTGGTGGAATTCTTGCAATTGTAGCAACAGTCGCTTCAATTTCTTTAACACCTATACTCTTCTTGCGTTGTTTTTGTGGCAAAAGCTTTTGCGCTGCGCCACTTTCATCAATAATATCAATTGCTTTGTCAGGTAACCTACGATCAATTATATAACGTGAAGATAATTCTACAGATGCCTTCATCGCCTGATCTGTATATTTAATCTGATGAAAATCTTCAAAGTAAGGCTTCATCCCTTGCAAAATCTTAATCGCATCTGTAACAGAAGGTTCATTAATATCAATCTTCTGAAAACGACGCTCTAAAGCACGATCTTGTTCAAAGAATTTGCGATATTCTCTATAAGTCGTCGAACCAATACATCGCATAGTTCCAGAAGATAATACAGGTTTCAAAAGATTTGCTGCATCCATATTTCCCCCTAATGTCGCTCCTGCTCCAATTAAGGTATGAATTTCATCAATAAATAAAATAGCATCGGGATACAGCTCAAACTCTTTAATAACTTGCTTTAAGCGTTCTTCAAAATCACCGCGATAACGTGTACCTGCAACAAGTCCCCCCATATCAAGAGAAAATATTGTTGCATTTGATAAAACTTCAGGCACTTGCCCATCAACAATGCGCTTTGCCAATCCCTCAATTATAGCGGTTTTCCCCACTCCAGGATCACCAACCAAAAGCGGATTGTTTTTCGACCTTCGACATAAAATCTGAATCATGCGTGAAATTTCTATTTCACGGCCAATTAATAAATCAACTTTTCCATTACGTGCTTTACAATTGAGATCAACACAATAATTCGTTAAAGCACTTGTTCCTCTTTCACCATTATCCGAAATCTGCTGATCTAATTGCTCTTCAAGTCCTTCAAGTAACATGGATAACCCATCATCACGCGTGACACCCTGTGAAATAAAACGTACAGCATCATAGCGTGTCATTCCCATCTCTTGAAGAAAATATGCTGCATGGCTTTCACGTTCAGAAAAAATTGCAACAAGAACATTTGCCCCCGATACTTCATCTTTTCCAGCCGATTGTGCATGAATCACCGCACGTTGGATAACACGCTGGAAAAAAGCTGTAGGCTTTGTATCCTCATCAGCTCTAATCTGTTCATCTAACTCTGAGCGAAGATAATTGGTTAAGCGCTCTCGCAATTCCTCCACATCTACTTGGCAAGCCTGAATAACGGAATTTGCATCGGCATCATCTAACAGCGCAAGTAGAAGATGCTCTAATGTTGCATATTCATGCCGTGCTTGAGTAGCAATTGTTAATGCACGATGCAAAACCTCTTCAAGACTAGGTGTAAAAGATGGCATAGCTCCTCACTTCCATTCCATTACACATTGTAACGGATGTTCATTTTGACGCGCACATTCTCTCACTTGTAATATTTTCATTTCAGCGACTTCATAAGTATAAGTCCCACATTCTCCTATCCCATTGTGATGAACATTTAACATTATCCGCGTTGCCTCTTCGAAACTTTTTTTAAAAAAGTTCTTCAAAACAAAAACAACAAAATCCATAGGTGTGTAATCATCATTAAGCAAAAAAACTCGACATAATTTAGGTTTTTCGAGTTTTTCTCTAGCCTTAGGCATTATAACCGCACCATGCCTACCTTCATCCCAATTCTTGCCCTTTTCATTATGTATAATATGAGCTATAGAGTTTATTATGAGCGTCTGTCCCATTATCGTTTTCCATGCAGCACATTTTTTATTAATTTTAAATTCTTTCATAACTATTGCAATACCTGTTTGTATTAGAAAAAAATTTCCCTCTATGGTTAGACTTCAATCACTCACTCATAAAATAACTTCTGTAAACAAATTAGTAATACCATTCGTCTAAACTGCATCAACAAATTACAGAAAAGGAAGCTTTATAGAAGTTTTTCAGGATAAATGGAGAAATAGGATACTGCAAGTGTATATTAATTATCAAAAAATTATGCGCTACTGTAAAACAATAGCAATTTCTTTTGTTGTGTTAGCTCTTTCTTACTGTTGGGCATCAGCCACACCTCAAGGCGCCTATCCTGATAAGTATGCAGCTATTGTTATAGATGCTACTACGGGAAAAACTCTATTTCAAGCCAATGCAACACTGAAACGTTATCCTGCTTCTTTAACAAAAATGATGACATTGTACTTACTCTTTGAAGCTATGCAGATGCGTCGTGTGACACCCAATACACCAATTCCTGTTTCACATTATGCAGCAATGCGTCCACCGACAAAAATTGGGTTTAAAGCAGGCCAAACAATTTCTGCAGAATCAGCAGCTAAAGCACTCATTACAAGATCTGCAAATGATGTTGCTGCTGCCATTGCAGAATATCTTGGAGGTAGTGAAAAAAAATTCGCTCAAATGATGACAGCAAAAGCTCATAAACTTGGCATGAAACATACACATTTCGCAAATGCTTCAGGACTTCCGGATGTGCGCAATTATTCTACAGCACGAGATATAGCGACTTTGTCCTTAGCTTTACGTAAACATTTTCCCAAACAATATAAATTGTTCAAAACAAAAAGTTTTAATTTCCGTGGACATAAAATTAACAGCCACAATAAACTTGTTAAAATAATGAAAGGTGTCGATGGAATTAAAACAGGATACACACAAATGTCAGGTTCTAATTTAGCAACTTCGATGCGTCTTGAGGGGCGCTCTATTGTCGCTGTTGTTATGGGAGGTAAATCATCTACTGCACGTGACGAGCATATGGCTAGCTTATTGAATCAATATTTGCCCAAAGCAAGCCAAATGAAAAGTGGTGAACGTTTAATAGCTTCTGTACGCTATCACTTACCCACTGGCGCCAATACTCCTATACCAACCATTAAAGATGATTTAAGTAATTTTGACGATGAAATTTCGACTATGTTGACAGCATTTGCAGAACAACCTAAAAACTCCAACATCGCAATAACGGCTGTAAATAAGGTAATTATACCAATACCGAACCCTCAAAAAACTATACCGGTTGAGACTCATAAAATTGTAACAGCCTCTTTGTCCGAAAATGCCGGATGGGCTATCCAAATAGGTTCTCTTCCTAGTGAAGAACAAGCAAAAACTCTACTTTTAAAAGCAAAAAATATAGCTTTTTCTACTTTAAAGCACGCATCTTCACATATGCAACTGTTTGAAAAAAATGGGCAGCGTTATTACCGAGCACGCTTTACAGGGTTTCAATCAAAAAAAGCTGCATTTGATGCTTGTTCTACATTAAAGAAAGCAAATTTTAACTGCTATACTGTAGCCTACTAAAAAATTTTGAATTCTGCGTTAAGGATAGTATTATGACAGATAATGCTTTTGCTTCATTCCATAAAAAAGAAATTTTATTGAAGCAATCATCCCTCCTTTCATTGCGTTCTCTTCACGATGCTGCTGCAAAACTTACTGGTTTAAAATATAATTCGACTGCATTAGATACCCAATCTCTTGTTAACCTTCTCATTTGCCAAACAATGCGCAACCGTCGTCTCATAATGCCTCCTGTACGCATTCATTTACGCGTTGCGAGCCAAACTGGTAATGTGCCTATTAAAATCCGTCTAGGAGCAACAAATATTTAATTCTACAGACCATCTCTAAAAAACTATTTTATTATTAACCATTATCTACAGCCTTAGAAAACCCTTTGATAAACATACTTTTTTCTTAAATTGTGGAATTGTTCTGACAGCTTTTCCAACTATCCAATATCTCCAAGCCTTCAATAAAACCATTGTTAAGAACATAAAAAACATCCAATATTTTTCCACTTTTGGATTTGATATAAAAAATCATCCTTGATATCTTTTTGAAAATGAATAGCTTCATTGGATGAAAGCTTATCATTTTAGGAATTATTCTAAACGTTCAATAAAGAAAGTCCCTCTTACTAATGCTCCCCTGACAACATAAACGCTGTAAAAAATAATCTCACTCCTCTTACTTGCATTTCTTTCAACAGACAAAGCAAATTGGAAAATACAAATACTATTGATGAAAAAACGTAAAAGAAATTATCAGATTAAATATCATGATAACGATTTCCATAAGATTTTAATTTATAATTATAATTTATTTTTTGCATATTGAATAAGAGATTTTCGTAAAATTCTCTTATTTTCCTTCTTATATTGAATCAATCAAAATCGTCCGCCTGCTCATCACGAGAAAGATTGGCATATAAACTATTTAAAAAAGGAATCAAATATCCCTTATGAATTATTTCAAGTACGAGGATCTTTTGTAACATTGATCGTTGAAAAAAGGATGATAGTGCTGGTTTTCTCCCTTTATAAATAAAGATGCTAATACTCTATAGATTTTATACCATCCATGGAATGACTTACATTATACTATTCATATTCAAGATGCTGATTTATAAAGATAATTCATTATTTTGCATGTTAGATGATAATCTCGAATATCGTAAGATTCTCTCATTTGAAACTTGTTTATGTTGAATTAATAAAAACCGTTCTCTTGCATGTTATGGGCGAGATTAGTGTGTGGCGTAAAACTGTACCCAAAATACTCAAAATACCTATAATGAACCATTTCAAATGCTAAGGGCTTTGATCCCTGTACGGGGGGGCTTGGCAAAGTGTGCAATCATGCCCAGCGTACTCTTTTTATTAAGCATAAAGATGGGACAGCTCAATGGATTTACCGTTATTATATCATTCACGGGTGCCATCGCGAAATGAGCTTAGGAGCGTTGAGAGATATTTTTTAAACGAACTCACGAACAAGTAACACGATAATGTTCTATCGTGTGCATTCTATTCTCATGAAAATTTTTATAAATATTTCCTAATGTATACGTTATTATTTATTTTAATTTTTTTGTCGGTACAGAATTTATAAATAAAAAAGATATTCCCAATATATCTTTAATTATTGTAAATTAGTGTTTCTTTTCAAGATATTTTTTTACCATATAGGTAGCAAAAAACTTCACTTTTAAAAAATTAAAATCTTTAAAAATCTCTCTTTATCATAATTATTCAGATTTAAAATAAATTTTCCTTGGATACTCAGGTATAATCTTCCATTACTTAAAAGATATGGCTATGGAAACTTTTTAAAACCATAAAACCCAGCTAAAAAAATAATGGTAAATTGATCACTAATTTTACTTTACGCTTTTTTATTTTTTCCATTTTAGGACAAATCAAACATAATCAACAATACGCTCTCTCCAAACTTGTATCAACAGCTACTATTCGTTAAGAAAGCACTGAGCCATCTCAAATTTATTTTAAGCATGCTGCTGAATTAATTTGGAGTTTTGATTTATAAGGAACAAAAAACATAAGCTTTATCAGGAAATACGATTCTTCTCCAAAACGTCCAGTTATGGATTGAAAAATGTTCTAGCTCTTAACAAGATATTGCATTGACTGCAAGACCACCTTTACTTGTCTCTTTATAGCGTTCACTCATATCATGACCAGTCTGGCGCATTGTTTCTATACAAGCATCAAGAGAAACAAAATGATCTCCATTACCATATAATGCAAGAGAAGAAGCCGTTACCGCCTTAACAGCTCCCATTGCATTACGCTCAATACAAGGAACTTGTACAAGACCTGCAACAGGATCACATGTCATTCCCAAATGATGTTCAAGCGCAATTTCTGCCGCATTTTCAATTTGAGCTGGTGTTCCACCTAATGCTGCGGTCAACCCTGCTGCGGCCATTGAAGATGCCGTTCCAACTTCACCTTGACACCCAACTTCTGCACCAGAAATAGAGGCATTATGTTTGATAACACCGCCTATAGCTGCTGCCGTTAATAGAAAATTATGTATTCCCTCTCGATCTGAATCATCATTAAATTGAAGATAATAACGCAAAACGGCTGGGACAACACCAGCTGCGCCATTTGTTGGTGCTGTAACAACACGACCACCTGCTGCATTTTCCTCATTGACTGCTATAGCATATACCGAAAGCCAATCATTTGCCCAAAGTGGATAATTGTGATTTTTCCTTTGATTTTCCAAAAGCGTTTCATGCAGCTTTTTAGCACGCCTTAGAACACGCAATCCACCAGGCAACTCACCTTCTTGTGAAAGACCTCTATCAATGCAATTTGTCATCGCTGAAAAAATTTCATCAAGCCCTACATCAAGAGAAGAACGCTCTATCTTTGTTTCTTCATTTAAGCGCTTCATTTCAGCAATTGAAAGTCCTGATTTTTCTGCCATTGATAACATTGTACAAGCAGAATCGAATGGATATGGTACCTCAAATGCTTCTGGTTGTATATTATCATTCATATGGCTTAATTCATCCTCAGTCACAACAAAGCCACCACCGATAGAATAATAAATCTGCCGCAACAGAACATTCCCATCAGTATTAAGTCCTTCAAAGGCTAGTCCATTTGTATGTCCAGGGAGGATTTGCTTTCGTTCAAAAATAAGATCACATTGCACATCAAACTGATAAGCGGGATGGCCTTCTGGTTGCACTTTTTTTTCACGTATAACTTTTTCTAACAGAAACCCCATGCTATCAGGATCAACAGTAGAAGCTTTTTCTCCTAAAAGTCCTAATATGATAGCCCTATCTGTTGCATGACCAATACCCGTGAAAGCTAACGAACCATAAAGATAAACACGTATACGAGAAACTTGAATATCAGACGACTGAGAAAAATCTCCTATCTTTTGCAAAAACATATTAGCAGCTGTCATCGGTCCCATCGTATGTGAGCTAGAAGGACCAATCCCAATTTTAAAAAGTTCAAAAACAGATAGAAACACGTATCACCTCAAAACTATAGTACAGTTTGAGCATATATGCTTTTTCATAACGTTTCTCCCGTTTAAAATCAAATTGCGAGATAAACTAAAAAAATAACAGCAATAAACACGAATGTCGCTCGTCTTGCTACCACCCAACACTTTCTTTCTATAGTGTTTTCCATTAGCCAACCTTCAAAACGGGCAATGCCCCTAGAGTCACCACTCCTAATGTTCCAAGCGTAGTAAAATAAGTGTTAATATGCAATATTAAAATTCAATAAGGATGAGAAATCTTATCGGAAATATTTTTCATAATGCACTAAGTTCTTCAAAACGTATGCTTAATTGTATGAAATATTTTATGGGTATGTTTCAATGAAACGTACAAAGTTTTCTAACGATTCTCGTTCTGTCTCAAACTTGTTTTCTGGAGCACTCATATCGCGATAACCAAGTGCCATACCACAGATAATATGGCGATCAGAAGGAATAGATAAAAGCGTACGAATCTGTTTATGATAATCAGCAAAAGCAGCTTGAGGACAGGTATCTAATCCAAATCCACGTGCAGCTAACATAATGGTCTGCATAAACATACCCAAATCAAGCCAACTCCCCATTTCCATGTCGTGATCCATTGTAAATAAGAGTCCTACAGGTGCATCAAAAAATAAAAAATTTCGCGCCTTTTGATGAAGTATTTTTTCTTTATCTCCTTTTTGAATTCCAAGACTCTGATAAAGATCCAAACCAACTTTTCGACGCCTTGAAATATAAGGCTCACGCCACTGACGTGGATAATAACTATATTCACGCTCTCCTTTTACACCTGAAAGCACAAGTTGTGAAAGCTCTTGCCCTACTTTCTGTAATACACTTCCTGTAAGCACAATCACTTGCCATGGCTGAATATTTGTTCCAGATGGTGCACGTGCTGCAAGTTTTAAGATTTCTTTGATTGTTTCCAAACTAACTGGCTGATCAGTAAAAGCGCGAATTGACTTTCGTGACAAAATAGATTGAAAAACACTCATAGGAGAAACTGTCATTGTTTTTACTTTCTTTATGAAAAATAATTTTTTCTTATCAAGGACAATATACTGCGAAAATACCTTTGCAGCTTTTTCAAACACTCTATTTCTTTAAATGACTTACACATTTCACGCAGTGTTAAATATCCCCCTTAGAGATAGTATAACCTATCCCTTTTAAGAGAAAGAAAATTGTCTAAAAGTAGACAAAATAAATTTTATAATCAATAACTAACCCCCAACTCCGCTAAGCTCTCAAAAAAACTCTCCTCAATTCGTTCTAAATCCTGTAGAAGATCATCAACATCATGCTGCATCTGCTTTAAATCAGCTCGTTTTTTATGAATTCCTGCAATTAATTTCTTAAGCTTTTTCTCATCATCTGGTGGTTTTCCAACTATTGTCAACATATCAGATATTTCAGACAACGAAAATTTAACTCTTTTAGCACGCAGTATTTGCTTTAACTTATGACGATCCGTTTGTGTATAAAGCCGTGTACTTCCACGCCGAAAAGGACTAAGAAGTCCCTCTTCTTCATAATAACGCAAAGTTCGAGCTGTTATTGAAAACTCACGTGTTAATTTTCCAATTGAATAATATTCGTACATTTTATCATTCTGTCTGCATAGATCACATTGTTATAAGAAATGTGTCTATTTTTTATAAAAAACTTAGTAAGCACCCTAATCTCTACTTTCCTGCATTCTAATTTATAAGAAAATACATTCTTATCATACAAGCATTGTATAGTAGAGAATCAATTATTTTTTAGATTACAGAAAAGACTATTGACCTTTCATTATAAGTCCTTTTAAATCTTTATAGAAGATATCAATCAAAAATTTTCCTAAAATTCAAAATCAATCATTATTTGATTTGTAGATAATCACTCTTTTCCTTGAATATGGCTTTTGAGTTTTACATATTTTGAAAAAATTCTATACTGCTTTTAGAAATTAAGAAACTTTAAAATAAAGTAACAAAAAAGATAAACATCATTACAAAATAATAAGCTACTAAAGACGTTCCCAATAACTGTCGCCTTATAATTTTTGACATTTTCAAGAAAATATGTAACTTTTGCATTTTGAGATAAAAAAACGTCTGAACTTTCTATTCAGACGTTTTTATATTATGTGATGTTGTATTTAAATTATTCAGCAACGGCCCCAGTTGTCATATTTGTCAACATAGCCTTAGCCACTTCGTTATTACTAGACTTACGCTGCTCATCTACAATCAAATCATCACGAACCGCAGCAATACGACGGATTTGAGAAATCGTACCACCTGTACCTGCTGGAATAAGACGACCGACAATAACGTTCTCTTTAAGTCCTTGCAAAGTATCAATTTTACCAGAAACTGCTGCTTCAGTAAGAACACGTGTTGTTTCCTGAAACGATGCCGCCGAAATGAAAGAAGGCGTTTGAAGAGAAGCTTTTGTAATTCCAAGAAGAATGGGATTACCAGATGCTGGTTTCTTCCCTTCTGCAATCAAATTATCATTGATTTCATCAAGTTCAATACGATCAACATTATCACCTGGAATATAACCAGAATCTCCAGATTCAGTAATTTCAACTTTTTGCAACATTTGACGAACAATCACTTCAATGTGCTTATCATTAATAAGAACTCCCTGTAAACGATAAACCTCCTGAATCTCATTAACAAGATAAGATGCCAAAGCTTCAACCCCCTTAATCGCCAAGATATCATGAGGTGCTGGATTACCATCAAGGATATAATCTCCCTTTTCAATTTGATCGCCTTCTTGGAAATGAAACAACTTACCTTTTGGAATCAAATATTCTACTGCCTCAAGAGTTTCATCATTTGGTTCAATAATGATACGACGTTTATTCTTATAACCACGGCCGAATCGAATCGTGCCACTTACTTCAGCAATAATCGCATGATCCTTTGGACGACGCGCTTCAAAAAGCTCAGCCACACGTGGTAAACCACCCGTAATATCTTTCGTCTTGGCACTTTCCATTGGCAAACGAGCAATAACATCACCAGCCTTAACATGAGCACCAAGCTCAACAGAAAGAATAGTTTCCACTGACATCATATAACGGGCTTCACCTCCCTTATACAATTTAGCAATGGATTCACCTTCTTTATCTGTGTAAATAATAATGGCTGGTTTAAGATCCGCACCACGTGGATTAGCGCGCCAATCAATCACTAAACGCTTCGTAATACCCGTAGATTCATCAGCTGTTTCAGTGACAGATAAACCATCAATCATATCTTCAAAACCCACATAACCTTCAACTTCCGTTAAAATTGGACGTGTATAAGGATCCCATTCTGCTATACGTTGGCCACGTTTAACCACATCACCATCATCAACAAAAATATGAGCACCATAGCTAACACGATGTACAACGCGCTCTTTTCCTAACTCATCCTTGATAAGGATAGCCATATTACGCCCCATAACAACCAATTGGCCTTCAGAGTTACGAACCACATTACGATTACGAATCTCCACCTTACCTTCATAAGATGCCTCTAAATACGATGAATCAACAACCTGCGCAGTTCCTCCTAAGTGGAAAGTACGCATAGTAAGCTGTGTTCCCGGCTCACCAATGGATTGAGCAGCAATAACACCAACGGCTTCTCCCTGATTAACAGGTGTTCCACGCGCCAAATCACGACCATAGCATTTTGCACAAACACCAAGACGTGTTTCACATGTTAAAGCAGAGCGAATTTGAACAGATTGAATCCCAGCTGCTTCAATCTTCGCAACATCAGCTTCCTCAATCATTGCTCCACCTTCAAGGATAACCTCTCCAGAGACAGGATGTAGAATATCAACAAGCGCTGTACGACCAAGAATTCTTTGCCCAATGGAGGCAACAATTTGTCCTGCATCAACAATCGGCTGCATGGTAAGCCCTTTTGCGGTACCACAATCAACTGCTGAAATAATAGCATCCTGTGCAACATCAACAAGACGCCGTGTTAAATAACCAGAGTTCGCCGTCTTTAACGCAGTATCAGCAAGTCCTTTACGTGCACCATGCGTGGAATTGAAGTACTCATTAACAGTTAGACCTTCTTTAAAATTTGAAATAATGGGCGTTTCAATAATTTCACCCGATGGTTTTGCCATTAATCCACGCATACCGGCCAATTGTCTCATCTGGTTAGCAGAACCACGAGCACCAGAGTGCGACATCATATAGATCGAATTCATCGGCCGTTGACGACCTGTTTTAGGATCAAAATCGACGGCTTGAATACGTTTCATCATTTCATCTGCAACGCGATCTGTACATTTACCCCAAGCATCTACAACCTTATTGTATTTTTCACCTTGTGTAATCAAACCATCATTATATTGCTGTTCGTACTCCTTAGCCAAAGCTTCTGTTTCTGCAACTAAACGAGACTTACTATCAGGAATAACCATATCATCCTTACCGAATGAAATTCCTGCACGACAAGCATAAGAAAAGCCAAGCTGCATAATACGGTCACAAAAAATAACCGTCTCTTTTTGTCCACAGTGCCGATAAACATGATCAATCATTTTAGAAATATTCTTTTTCGTCATCTCTTGATTGACAATATCAAATGAGATATCCGCACTTCTTGGCAAAAGCTCACCGATAATCAAACGACCAGGTGTCGTATCATAAAGTTTAGAAACTTCTTTTCCATCCTTCCCAATATTCTTAACACGGCCTTTAATCTTCGTATGAAGCGTTACAACCTTATTTTCCAAGGCATAATGAAGCTCACCTATATCAGAAAAGGCCATTCCTTCACCTGGTTCTTTTTCAGAAACAATTGAAAGATAATAAAGACCAAGAACCATATCCTGTGAGGGAACAATAATGGGAGCACCATTGGCCGGATGAAGAATATTATTGGTGGACATCATCAAAACACGGGCTTCAAGCTGCGCTTCAAGAGAAAGCGGAACGTGAACCGCCATCTGATCACCATCAAAATCTGCATTAAAAGCAGTACACACCAGTGGATGAAGTTGAATAGCTTTGCCTTCAATTAAGATAGGTTCAAAAGCCTGAATCCCCAAACGGTGCAATGTTGGCGCACGGTTGAGTAAAACAGGGTGTTCACGAATAACCTCATCCAAGATATCCCAAACTTCTGGATGTTCTTTTTCAACAAGCTTCTTTGCCTGCTTTACCGTTGATGAATAGCCTTTTGCATCAAGCCGCGCATAAATAAAAGGCTTAAATAATTCAAGAGCCATTTTTTTAGGAAGACCACATTGATGCAATTTTAATTCAGGACCCGTCACGATAACAGAACGCCCCGAGTAATCAACTCGCTTCCCAAGTAAGTTCTGACGAAACCGTCCTTGCTTGCCCTTCAACATATCTGATAGAGACTTGAGAGGACGTTTATTGGCTCCAGTAATCACACGCCCACGCCGTCCATTATCAAACAATGCATCAACAGCTTCTTGTACCATACGCTTTTCATTGCGCACGATAATTCCAGGAGCACGCAATTCAATCAGCCGTTTCAAGCGGTTATTACGATTAATAACACGCCGATAAAGATCATTCAGATCTGATGTCGCAAAACGCCCACCATCAAGCGGAACCAATGGACGCAAATCCGGTGGAATAACCGGAATTGTTTTCATTATCATCCACTCTGGCTTATTCCCAGATTCAAGAAAATTTTCAACGATTTTAAGTCGTTTAATCAATTTTTTCTGCTTTAACTCTGAAGTTGTTTCAGCTAATTCGAGACGCAAATCATTAGCGATTTTATCTAACTCCATACTAGCTAAAAGCTCGTAAATAGCTTCAGCGCCAATCATAGCTGTAAATTGATCTTCTCCGAACTCATCAATAGCAAGCATATATTCTTCTTCAGAAAGAAGCTGATGGAGCTTAAGAGATGTCAATCCTGGTTCGGTTACAATATAATTCTCAAAATAAAGAACCCGCTCAATATCTTTTAAAGTTAAATCTAAAAGTGTAGAAATACGACCTGGTAATGATTTAAGAAACCATATATGTGCAACAGGTGCCGCAAGTTCAATATGCCCCATACGCTCACGACGTACGCGCGAAAGAGTAACCTCTACACCGCATTTTTCACAAATAATGCCCTTATACTTCATGCGTTTATATTTGCCACATAGACACTCATAGTCCTTAATAGGGCCAAATATACGTGCACAAAAAAGACCATCACGTTCTGGTTTAAAAGTCCGATAATTAATAGTCTCAGGCTTCTTAATCTCACCATACGACCAGGACAAAATTTTCTCAGGACTCGCAATAGAAATACGAATAGAGTCAAATGTCTGCGCTGGCGCTTGAGGATTGAAAAGATTCATGACCTCGTGGTTCATGCTGTTCTCCTTCAAAGATTCTTAGAACCTGTTGTAATATCTCATTTATTTTATAACAGATCTTTTTTAAAATACATTTACTTTTAAAAACGACCTGTATAGCCTTAATAAGGTTATTGAGCCTCTTAAAGTAATAAGAGCGCAGCCTTTTTCCAGTGCGCTCCTTGAATTATTACTCTGCCGTATCAGACAATGCCCGCTGTGCAATAAGTTCACGCGCATCATCAAGCTCCACATTAAGAGCAAGTGAGCGCATTTCTTTTACCAACACATTAAAGCTTTCGGGTATCCCTGCCTCAAATGTATCATCACCACGCACAATTGCCTCATAGACTTTTGTCCGCCCAGCCACATCATCTGATTTTACTGTTAGCATCTCCTGCAAAGTGTATGCAGCACCATAAGCTTCAAGTGCCCATACCTCCATTTCACCAAAACGCTGACCACCAAACTGTGCCTTACCTCCTAATGGCTGCTGCGTAACAAGTGAATAGGGACCTATAGAACGTGCATGAATCTTATCATCAACAAGGTGATGCAATTTCAACATGTAAATATATCCCACCGTTACTGGACGATCAAAAGGCTCCCCAGTACGACCATCATAAAGCGTAACCTGCCCTGAACTATCTAAGCCTGCGTCTTCCAGCATCATGTTAATATCAGACTCATGTGCTCCATCAAAAACAGGCGTTGCAATTGAAACCCCTTTTTTCATCTGTAATGCCAATTTGTAGAGGCTTTCATTATCATACTGACGGACTGGTTCATTATGATTATCATCAGGCATAAGATTTTCAATACGCTGACGCAGCGGCAATATATCCCCAGTCTCTTGATACAACTCTAACAAATCACCAATCTTCTTGCCCATCCCCGCACATGCCCAACCAAGGTGCGTCTCAAGAATTTGTCCAACATTCATACGACTAGGCACACCAAGCGGATTCAAGACGATATCAGCATGGGTCCCATCTTCAAGAAATGGCATATCTTCTACGGGAAGAATACGTGAAACAACACCCTTATTTCCGTGACGTCCCGCCATCTTATCACCTGGTTGGATTTTGCGCTTCACAGCCACAAAAACCTTCACCATTTTCATGACACCAGGAGGCATTTCATCACCTCTTTGGACCTTTTCAACTTTATCCATAAAGCGACGTTGTAATGCTTCCTTTGATTCATCATATTGCTTGCGCAAAGCTTCAATTTCATTTTGAAGTTTTTCATCCTCAACAGCAAATTGCCACCACTGGGATCGTGGATAATGCCCCATCACTGTACTATCAAGCTTTTTGCTGCCCGAAAAGCCTTTCGGACCTTCTACAGCAACTTTACCTGTCAACATATCGGTGAGGCGCGAATAAACATTGCGATCAAGAATAGACTGTTCATCATCACGGTCTTTTGCTAAACGCTCAATTTCTTCACGCTCAATTGCCATCGCACGTTCATCTTTTTCCACGCCATGGCGATTAAAAACGCGAACTTCAACAACAGTACCAAAAGTCCCAGGAGGCATACGCATAGAAGTATCACGAACATCGGATGCCTTTTCCCCAAAAATCGCACGCAGAAGCTTTTCTTCCGGCGTCATGGGACTTTCACCTTTTGGGGTAATCTTTCCAACTAAAATATCACCCGGTTGAACTTCAGCACCAATATAAATAATGCCAGCTTCATCAAGATTTCTTAACGCTTCTTCCGCAACATTAGGAATGTCGCGCGTAATTTCCTCAGGCCCAAGTTTTGTATCGCGTGCCGCAACTTCAAATTCCTCAATATGAATTGAAGTAAACACATCATCAGCAACAATGCGCTCGGATAACAAAATAGAATCTTCATAATTGTATCCATTCCAAGGCATAAAGGCTACGAGAACATTCCGCCCAAGAGCCAAATCACCAAGATCCGTGGATGGACCATCTGCAATGATATCACCTTTTTCTACCCTATCACCAACATTTACAAGAGGACGCTGATTAATACAAGTGGACTGATTAGAACGCTGAAATTTCTGTAAGCGGTAAATATCAACGCCTGATTTTGAAGGATCTAAATCTTCTGTTGCACGGATAACAATACGGGTAGCATCAACTTGATCAACAACACCACTACGTTTTGCACTCACAGCAGCTCCTGAATCGCGCGCAACTATGGATTCCATTCCCGTCCCAACAAATGGTGCTTCAGCGCGTACAAGAGGAACTGCCTGACGCTGCATGTTCGATCCCATAAGTGCACGATTCGCATCATCATTTTCCAAAAAAGGAATAAGCGCTGCTGCAACTGAAACCAACTGTTTTGGTGAAACATCCATCAAATCAACATGATCACGCGGCGCCATTAAAACTTCACCAGCATGACGGCAAACAACAAACTCTTCTATAAAACGACCTTCGCTATCTAATGAAGAATTAGCCTGAGCGACATAATGCTTTGCTTCTTCCATCGCTGAAAGATAAATAACTTCTTTTGTAACTTTTCCATCAATAATTTTTCGATATGGACTTTCAATAAAGCCATATTTGTTAACTCGCGCAAATGTTGCTAAGGAGTTGATTAGACCAATATTGGGGCCTTCTGGTGTTTCAATCGGACAAATACGACCATAATGCGTAGGATGTACGTCACGGACTTCAAAACCCGCACGTTCACGAGTCAAACCGCCTGGACCAAGAGCAGAAAGACGGCGCTTATGGGTAATTTCCGACAATGGATTGGTTTGATCCATAAACTGCGACAATTGTGAAGACCCAAAAAACTCACGAACTGCTGCTGCAGCAGGCTTTGCATTGATCAAATCCTGTGGCATAACTGTATCAATTTCAACCGATGACATACGCTCTTTTATCGCACGCTCCATACGAAGAAGACCAATGCGATATTGATTTTCCATCAACTCCCCAACGGAACGAACGCGACGGTTGCCAAGATTATCAATATCATCAATTTCACCACGTCCATCACGCAATTCAACCAACATCTTAACAACAGCAAGAATATCCTCTTGGCGTAAAATGCGAACTGTGTCTGGACAATCAAGATCCATACGCAAATTCATCTTAACACGCCCAACAGCAGAAAGATCATAACGCTCTGGATCAAAAAACAATGAATGGAACATTGCTTCTGCTGTATCGATTGTTGGAGGCTCACCTGGACGCATTACTCGGTAAATATCAAATAACGCATCCTGCCGACTTTCATTTTTATCCACCTTCAAAGTATTGCGGATGTAAGCGCCAATATTCATGTGATCAATATCAAGAATATTGATTTGATCAGCACTAACATCAAGCAAAATTTTTAATACTTTTTCGTCAATTTCATCACCAGCCTCAAGGTAGATTTCACCTGTTTCGTAATTGACGATATCTTCGGCTAGATAACAACCTAATAAATCATCTTCACTAACTTTAACCGCTTTAAGTCCTTTTTCTGCCAAAGACTTCGCAGTACGAACTGTTAATTTTTTACCAGCCTCCGCAACGACTTCACCACTATATGCATCTATAAGGTCAGAAATGAGCTTCATTCCTTTAAAGCGATCAACAGAATAAGGAACTCGCCATCCTTCTCCATCACGCTCATAAGTCACTTTATCATAAAACGTTGATAAAATATCTGACGCATCCATACCTAATGCCATCAAAAGACTTGTAACAGGAATTTTGCGCCGTCGATCAATACGCGCATAAACGATGTCCTTAGCATCAAACTCAATATCAAGCCAAGAACCACGATACGGAATAACACGAGCAGCAAAAAGAAGCTTTCCTGATGAATGGGACTTTCCTTTATCATGGTCAAAAAAGACACCAGGAGAACGATGCATCTGAGAAACAATAACACGCTCCGTACCATTAACAACAAAGGTACCATTCGTCGTCATTAAAGGCATATCGCCCATATAAACGCCTTGCTCTTTAATGTCTTTGATATCTTTGGAGCCAGTATCCTCATCAACATCAAAAACAATCAAACGCAATATGACCTTTAATGGGGCAGCATAAGTTAAATCACGTTGACGGCACTCTTCAACATCAAATTTTGGTAAATCAAATTCATAACCTACAAACTCAAGCATAGCTGTACCGGAAAAATCTGAAATAGGAAAAACAGATTTAAAAACAGCTTGCAAACCTTCATCTGGTCGTCCACCTTTCGGTTCCTCAACCATGAGAAACTGATCGTATGACGCTTTTTGAACCTCAATAAGATTCGGCATTTCTGCTACTTCAGGAATCTTACCAAAAAATTTGCGTACGCGCTTACGACCATTGAATTGAGACATCATTGCGTGAGTCTGAGCCATCGTCGCTCCTTGATCTTTACTCTTCAAGGTAGACCAACCTTGAAAGCCTTATATCATTAACCTGCATATGCAGACCAGTTCACTTGACACTCAATAATGAGCATCATTAACTTTCCCCACCAACATAAGCCATTTATCTCTTTGACTCTATGATGAAGGAGTAAGTAATCTAAACCTATCCCATTCCTGTTACGAAACCATTAGGAAAAGGTTTTTTACTCATTATTTTCCCTCTTTGTATTAAGAGAAAGAAATCGGCGAACATAAATGCCCGCCGATAAAATTAAATTTACTTAAGTTCCACTTTAGCACCAGCAGCTTCAAGTTGAGATTTAATTTTTTCTGCTTCTTCTTTAGAAGCAGCCTCTTTAATAGGCTTAGGTGCACCTTCAACCAGATCTTTAGCTTCTTTAAGACCAAGTCCAGTAAGAGCACGAACTTCCTTAATAACATTAATTTTTTGTGCGCCACCTTCAACAAGAATAACATCAAATTCTGTTTTTTCTTCAGCAGCTGGAGCAGCAGCACCAGCAACAGCAGCGACAGCTACAGGAGCAGCAGCCGAAACTCCCCACTTTTCTTCAAGTAACTTAGAAAGCTCAGCGGCTTCCAAAAGGGTTAGATTAGAAAGGTCTTCTACGATCTTCTCTAGATCAGCCATTTTTAAATTCCTTCAATTAAAAGATTTGAACCATTATTAAATTTTATCCAAAAAAACAGAAAAGCATTAAAGCTCTTCCATAAACGTGAATACAAACAGCCTTAAGCCGCCTTATCCTCCTGAGCATATGCTCCAATGACACGTGCAACCTGACCAGCAGGGGCATTAACAACCTGTGCAATACGGGTCGCAGGGGTAGAAATCATACCCACAAGTTTTGCACGCAACTCGTTTAATGAAGGCAATGAAGCCAATGACTTCACAGCATCTACAGTTAAACTTGTTGCACCCATTGAACCGCCAAGTATGACAAATTTGTCATTGCTTTTCGCAAAATCAACAGCAACTTTCGGTGCTGTGATTGGATCTTCTGAATAAGCAATAAGTGTTTGTCCAGTAAACAAACCCACTATCGATTCAGATTCCGTGCCCTGAAGAGCGATTTTAGCAAGACGGTTTTTGGCGACTTTAACGGCACCGCCAGCTTCACCCATTTTCGAACGCAGATCATTCATCTGTGAAACTGTCAGACCGGAATAATGTGCAACAACAACAGAACCAGACTTCCGAAAAGCCTCGTTAAGCCATGTAACAAATTCGCGTTTTTCCGCTCTATTCACTGTCTCTCTCCATTTAACAGATTTACTTAAAACAAACCTGTTGGTTACCTTTGATAACATAAAATACTTCATGTCACCGATGAGGATCCTGTCCCCTTTTTCACGCACAGCGTTCAAAGGCAACCTTGGCTCAAACCCTTTAAGTCTTTTAACTCTCAGTTTTTACCCCAGTCTCATGCAGGTTTTTTTTGATTAAGATACTTAAAAGTATCACCTACAATCTCGGACAGGATATTCCGGAATTTCTCCCGGCACAACCTAAGCCCTATAAAGCTTAGATAGCTAAATGCTGATCAAAACCAGCACTTTAAAATACAATTTTGATATTCCCATACCCCAAAAAACAAAATCATAAATCAGCTTACATTAACTCTGAACGAACCGTTGCTGGATCAACTTTAACACCAACTCCCATAGTCGACGAAACAGCAACGCGTTTAATATATTCACCTTTTGCACCTTGCGGTTTGGCTTTAATAACTGCACTTGCAAAGGCTTTTATATTTTCTACGATTTTTTCAACACCAAAAGAAGCCTTACCAATACCAGCATGCACAATACCAGCTTTTTCCACACGAAACTCAACAGCACCACCTTTAGAAGCTTTGACAGCACCGGCGATATCAAGTGTTACAGTACCAACCTTCGGATTTGGCATCAAACTCCGTGGACCAAGAATCTTACCAAGACGACCAACAAGAGGCATCATGTCTGGCGTTGCAATACAACGATCAAAGTCTATAGTCCCTCTATTAACGCTTTCAAATAAATCTTCGGCACCCACAATATCAGCTCCTGCCGCCTTAGCTTCCTCAGCCTTATCCCCACGAGCAAAAACGGCAACACGAATATTTCTCCCTGTCCCATTAGGCAAATGAGCAACACCTCGAACCATTTGATCAGCATGACGAGGATCAACACCCAAGTTCATTGAAATTTCGATTGTTTCATCAAACTTAGCAACTGCACGCTCCTTAACCATTGAAACGGCATCTTTTAAAGCGTAAAGTTCATTAAAATCAATATCTTTCCGGATATTTTTTATTCTTTTTGCTACTTTTGCCATAATATTAGCCCACCACTTCCAAGCCCATCGAGCGAGCAGAACCTTCAACCATACGCATTGCTGCCTCAATGTCATTCGCATTAAGATCTTTCATCTTTGATTCCGCAATCGAACGAATTTTATCGCGAGAAATGCTTCCTACAGACACTTTACCAGGCTCTTTTGAGCCAGATTTCAGGTTTGCTTCCTTCTTTAAAAAGAATGATACAGGAGGCGTCTTGAGAGAAAATGTGAAAGACTTATCTTGATAATACGTAATAACAACTGGAATCGGCGCTCCCTTTTCCATTTCTTGTGTAGCTGCATTAAACGCCTTACAAAACTCCATGATATTAATACCACGCTGCCCAAGAGCTGGACCAATCGGTGGAGATGGAGTAGCAGCTCCTGCAGGAACCTGCAACTTAAGCTGACCTATACTTTTTTTTGCCATAACAATCTGCCTTTAATTTCACTGGTATACTGACAATTCACCTTGCCCGTTACCCGCTGCAGTCACGTGGTTCGGATCATTAAGCCGACAAAAGCTATAAATCACCTCCCACTCCTTCCTTAAAGTAATTAAAACTACTCTAAGTTTAATCAGAGTTTTTCAACCTGACCAAATTCCAAATCAACAGGCGTAGGACGCCCAAAAATAAGCACTTCAACCTTAAGACGAGAGCGCTCTTCTTCAACCTCTTGAACAATTCCATTAAACGAAACAAAAGGACCATCAGCAACGCGAACTTGCTCTCCAACCTCAAACAATACAGAGGACTTTGGAGACTCAACCCTTTCCTGAACTTGTTTGAGAATTTGCTCAACCTCTCGATCAGAAATTGGAACAGGACGCGCATCCGATCCTAAAAAACCTGTCACTTTAGGCGTATTCTTAATAAGATGATAAACTTCATCTGTTAACTCAGCACGAACAAGAACATAACCAGGAAAAAATTTTCGCTCAGTATCAACTTTGCGTCCACGACGAACCTCTACAACACGCTCTGTTGGAACAAAAATCTTTTCAAAAAGATGATCAAGTCCCTTTTGCTTTGCCTCCTTATCAATAGCTTCCGCTACTTTCTTTTCAAAATTTGAATATGCCTGAACAATATACCAACGAGCTGCCACAGTCACACTTCCTTACATTCTCAACTAAAAAGATATTTCAGAAGATCAATAACCCGCCAAACACCAAAATGCATAACCTGATCCACAATAAAAAAGAAAGCTGAAGCCAATGCAGTTACCAACAAAACCATAATAGTAGAAATAACCGTCTCACGACGTGTAGGCCATTTCACTTTAATTGTTTCTGCATAAACCTGCTTCAAAAAGGTAATCGGATTGGTTTTAGATGCCATCGTCACACTATACTCTCTCTAGTCCTATTGTGTTTTATAGAACAAAATAAACAGGAAAAAATGCAAAAGCCAACTTTCAGACTTATGCAATTTCCTTACTTTCTATTCAATACCGTTTCACACACAAAAAAACAAGCCCCATATCAAAAAAAGCGAAAAAGGCAGCAAAATCCACTCCCTTATATGTAAAATCCCCCCTTTGGCAGGGGCAGCAGGACTTGAACCCGCGACCTGCGGTTTTGGAGACCGCCGCTCTACCAACTGAGCTATACCCCTAACTCTCAAAACTAAAACACTTTTAACACCCCTTTAACAAGCATTATTTATTCAATGATCTTAGAGACGATACCGGCACCAACAGTACGACCACCTTCACGAATAGCAAAAC